>DHKK01000082.1 GCA_002404795.1 Clostridiales bacterium UBA4696 | reverse complement strand
CAGCCCTCCGGCTCCACGCAGGCCCTGTCCTCCCTGGACTCCCGCTATGTCGGCCTGGCGACCGGCTCGGTCGACATCTTCGGCTTCAAGCTCCCGTACCTGGTCATCATCTTCCTGCTGCTGGGCGTTGTGACCTGGATCGTGTGGAACAAGACCCGCTTCGGCAAGAACATGTTCGCCGTCGGCGGCAACTCCGAGGCTGCTGAGGTCTCCGGCGTCTCCGTCACGAAGACCATCATGGGCGTGTTCCTGTACGCCGGCCTGATGTACGGCATCGCCTCCTTCCTTGAGGGCGCGCGTATCCAGTCCGTCGGCACCGCGACCGGCATCAACTACGAGCTCGACGCCATTGCAGGCTGCGTCATCGGCGGCGTCTCCTTCAACGGCGGCATCGGCACCGTCCCCGGCGTCGTGATCGGCTCGATCATCCTGCAGGCGATCAACTACGGCCTGTACTTCCTCGGCGTCAACGCGTATCTCCAGTACATCATCCGCGGCGCGATCATCATCATCGCAGTCGCCATCGACGTGCAGAAGTACGTTGCAAAAAAATAAAATCGCTGCGGTTTCTTTACAAATGTGTTGTATCCAATTATACTGGATACAGGAGCAGTGGGCATAAACGTCCGCTGCGCAGCAGGATCTTCTATGGGGCGCGTTGCTGCTGCAACGCGCCCCTTCATTTTAAGGGCGGCACCGCAAAATGCTGCCCTGGATCTCATATGAAGAAAGGACGATTCACCATGGTCACCATCCAAAAAGCCGCCCCCTGCTCCAAGGGCTCCGTCGCCTCCATCACGCTGGAAAACGCCAACGGCATGCGTGTCACGCTGCTGTCCTACGGCGCAACGATCCAGTCGATCGTCGTCCCGGACAAAGACGGCCGGATGACCGACGTGCTGCTCGGCTATGACCGGGCAACCGACTACGAGGTCAACAGCGGATATCTCGGCGCCTGCATCGGCCGCAACGGCAACCGCATCGCCGGAGCCGCCTTCTGCCTGAACGACTGCCGCTACACGCTCACCGCCAATGAGGGCAAAAACCAGCTCCACGGCGGTCTGTGCGGCTTCGACAAGAAGATCTGGAGCTATGCCTGCCGCGAGGACAGCGTGGAATTCACCACTGTGCTCGCCGACGGCGAAGAGGGCTTCCCCGGCCGGATGGAGGTCGCCATCACCTTTACGCTCGACGACGAAAACGGCCTGCACATCGACTACCGCGCCGTGTCAGACCGCGATACCATCGCCAACTTCACGAACCACGCCTACTTTAACCTCAACGGCCACGACAGCGGCGACATTCTCGGCCATACCCTGCAGCTGCAGGCCTCCGCCTTCACCCCCGCAGACAATCACACTATGCCGACCGGCGAGATCACCCCCGTGGACGGCACCTGCATGGACTTCCGCGCCCCGAAGACGATCGGCAGCGGCATCCATGACCCGCTGCTGAAGCCCTTCGGCGGCTACGACAACAACTTCTGCCTGGACGGCAGCGGCCTGCGCAAGGTCGCCGAGGCCGCGGGCGACAAATCCGGCATCGTGATGGAGGTCGAAACGACGCTCGAGGGCGTGCAGCTCTACACCGGCAACTTCCTGTCAGACCGCACCGGCAAGGGCGGCGCGCACTACGGCCCCTTCGGCGGCTTCTGCCTCGAGACGCAGCACTATCCCGACGCGATCAACCAGCCCGCGTTCCCCTCGCCGGTCCTGCGCCGCGGCGAGCAGCTGCATGAGACGACGATCTACCGCTTCGGCGTCAGAAAGTGAGGTTTTTTCCTATGATCAGTCTTGGTATCGATATCGGCGGCACCGGCTGCAAATGCGTTGCCTTCCGCGATAACGGCGAGCAGGTCGCTCTCTCCTACCGCGAATACCCCACGAAGCCCGGCGAGGTCAACCTCGACGCGCTGGCGCTGCGCGAGAGCGTCTTCTTCGTCATCTCCGACTGCGTCCGCAAGCTGGAGGACCCGAAGGACGTCGCGGCCATCACGGTCTCCTCCTTCGGCGAGTCCTTCGTCCCCGTCGACAAGGACGGCCAGCCGCTGACCGACATCATCCTCTACTTCGCCAACACCGAGAGCGGCGCGTTCACCGACCTCGTCAACGCCATCGGCGCGAAAAAGTTCATGCGCATCACCTGCGTCCTGCCCGACGCGTCGTACTCGCTGGCCAAGATGCTCTACTCGCTCAAGGCCGCGCCGCGGCCCGTGTGGAAGTTCCTGTTCGTCGCGAGCTACATCTGCTTCTGCCTGTCCGGCGAGAGCGTGGCGGACTATTCCCTCGCCTGCCGCAGCATCCTCTTCGACGTGCGGAAGCTCTGCTGGTCCGACGAGCTGACCGCCGCCTGCGGCATCGACCCGGCCACGCTCCCCACCGTCCTGCCGACCGGCTCGTGCGCCGGGACGCTGCTGCCCGAGGTCGCCGCGCAGCTGGGGCTGCCGCAGAGCGTCAAGGTCGTCATCGGCTCGCATGACCAGATCGTCAACGCGCTCGGCTGCGGCGTCGCCGCGCCCGGTGACGCGGTCGATATCACCGGCACGGTCGAGTGCATCTGCCCGCTGTTCGCCTCCATCCCCGAGACGCTGGACTTTGAGCGTGAGAACTATGCCTGCGTCCCGTATCTCGACGGCAAGGGCTACGTCACCTACGCCTACAACATTTCCGGCGGCGCCGTCGTGCGCTGGTACCGCGATTCGCTGGCCTTCTATCTCAAGGAGGCGGCAACGCAGCGCGGCTGCTCGGTCTATGACATTCTGAACGAGACCTGCCCGGCCGAACCGACGGGTCTGATCGTCCTGCCGTTTTTGCAGGGCATGGGCGGCACGCCGGACGTGCTGACCGGCGCGCGCGGCACGATCTATGGCCTCACCATGCACACCACGCCCGCGGATATCTACCGCGCCATCCTCGAGGGTCTGACCTTTGAGATGCAGTACAATCTGGAAAAGCTCGCAAAGTACGACATCCACCCGACCAAGCTCTTTGCGGCCGGCGGCGGTGCGAAATCGCCCGTCTGGCGGCAGATCAAGGCCGATATCCTGAACGCGGAGCTGCTGCCCACGCTGGCCGAGGAGGCTGGCGCGCTTGGCAGCGCCATCCTGGGTCTGGCCGCCGCGACCGGCGAAAAAGACCGCACGGCCCTGGCCGCCCGCTTCGTCCGCTACGGCGAGGCCGCCCGCCCCGACGCCGGGCGCCACGCCTTCTATCAGAAGCAGTACCAGCTCTACAAGGATCTGCGGGAATTTGAAGTCCGCCACGTCAAGGGCTGAGGCGCAAGATGGCCACCGGAACTGTATTTGACATCAAGCAGATGGCGATCTATGACGGCCCCGGCATCCGCACGACCGTCTTTCTCAAGGGCTGCCCGCTGCAGTGCATGTGGTGCCACAACCCGGAGGGGCTCAGCTATGAGCCGCAGCTGATGGTCTCCGACAACAACTGCCTGCACTGCGGCGCCTGCGTCCGCGCCTGCCCGAACAGCGGGCAGCGCTGCACAGCCTGCGGCCAGTGCATCCGCGCCTGCCCGCAGGGGCTGCGCAAGCTCTGCGGCACGCGCTATGAGGCTTCGGCGCTCGCCGAAAAGCTCCTGCGCGACAAGGATTACCTGACCGCCATGGGCGGCGGCGTCACCTTCTCCGGCGGCGAGCCGACCGGCCAGCCGGAGTTCCTTCTGGAGCTGCTGGACCGCACCGCCGCCATGCACCGCGCCATCGAGACCAGCGCCTACTGCAGCGGCAAGGTCTTTTCCGCTGTGCTCGAGCGCGTTGACTACGTCATGATGGATCTCAAGCTCATGGACCTGGAGCGGCACCGGCACTATACCGGCGTGCCGAACGAGCCGATCCTGGAAAATCTGGAGCGGCTGAAGCAAAGCGGCAAGCCCTTCCGCATCCGCATCCCGGTCATCCCGGGCGTCAACGACTCGGACGAGAATTTTGAGCAGACTGCCCTGCGCCTGACAGACGCGCCCGCGCTCGAGCAGGTCGAGCTGCTGCCCTACCATGTGACGGCGGGCGCGAAGTACGCCATGGTCGGCCGGCAGTACCGGCCGGAGTTCGACACCGCGGCCGCTCCGAACCTCAACACCGGGATCTTCCTCGCCCACGGCATCGCCTGCACGCATCTGTAGTTGACAAACCTGTTTCCCATCGTGTATGATAATATTAACGTTAATATTCCTGTTTTTCATACACTTGATCCACACAGGAGGGGCTTTTATGAAAACCGAACATATCCAGAAGCAGCTGGATTTCTTTGTCCGTGACAAATCGCACCACGCCTACCGCAAGCCCGCGGAGGATCCCCACGCGCTGGCCGCGCAGTTTGCCGCGCAGGGGCTTGACGACATGCAGCGCTCCGTCGGGCGGCTGCGCCATGTCCTCGCGCAGGAGACGCCGGTCGTCTTCCCCGACGAGTGCATCACGCTGCTGCGCACCGTGCGCACCATCCCGGAGATCCACACCGAAGAAGAGGACCGGAAGCTGCACGAGACCCACGCCTTCCACGAAAACGGCCGCGTGTTCAACATGTGCCCGGATTACGGCATGCTGATGGCCGACGGCTTCACCAAAAAGGCGGAGAAGATCCGCGCGCAGCTGGAAGCCGCCCAGACGCCGGAGCAGAAGGAATTTCTGCAGGCCATGCTGGACGTGCTGGACCTCGTCACGGCCTTCGCCGCCCGCTACCGGGAGGAGGCCGTCCGCGTCGGAAACGAAACTGTCGCCGATATGCTCGCCTGGATCCCGGCCAACGCGCCCCGGACGCTTCTCGAGGCGCTGCAGTTTCTGCGCCTGCTGCACTACGCCATGTGGTGCAACGGCAACTACCACAACACCCTTGGCCGCATCGACCAGTTCCTGTATCCCTATTACCGGCACGACGTGGACGCGGGCCTGCTGACGAAGGACGAGGCGCTCGAGCAGCTCGAGGAGTTCTTCATCTCCTGCAACCGCGACAGCGATCTTTACATCGGCATCCAGCAGGGCGACAACGGCCAGACCATCGTCCTCGGCGGCTCGAACGCAGACGGCTCCGATGCCTATAACGAGCTTTCCGAGCTCTGCCTGCTCGCCAGCCGCGATCTGTGCCTCATCGACCCGAAGGTCAACCTGCGCGTGCACAAGAATACGCCGCTTTCCGTCTATGAGCTCGCCACGACGCTCACGAAAAAGGGCCTCGGCTTCCCGCAGTACACGAACGACGAGATCGTCGTCCCCGCGCTGCTGCACTGGGGCTACGACAAAGCCGACGCATACAACTACACCCTGGCCGCCTGCTGGGAGATCCTTGTGCCCGGCTATATGGACCTCGTCAACTGGGACAGCCTGAACTTCCTTAAGTCCGTGCAGGACGCCTGCGAGCAGCTGCCCGCGTGCGAGACCTACGAGGCCTTCGCCGCGCTCGTGCAGAAAAACATCGCCGCGCAGGCCGAAACGCTCATGGCCGGCACGAAAAACGTCTACAAGGAGCCGTCTCCGCTCGTGAGCCTCATGTGCCCGGACTGCCTCGAGCAGATGCGCGATATCTCCGCGCCCGGCAAGTACAACAACTACGGCTTCCACGGCGACGGTCTGGCGACCGCGGCCGACTCCATGGCCGCCATCCGCAAATACGTCTATGACGAGAAGACCTTCACGCCCGCGCGGATGCTCGACATGCTGCACGCCGATTTCAAGGGCTACGAACGCGAGCAGAACATGCTCCGCTATGAGGGCCCGAAGTTCGGCAACGACGATGATTTCGTCGATTCCATCGCCGTGCAGCTGCTCGACTGGTACGCCGACGCGCTGGAGGGAAAGAAAAACGACCGCGGCGGCTGCTTCCGCGCCGGCACGGCCTCGGCCATGTATTACATCTGGCACTCCAAAGAGGCGCCCGCCTCCCCCGACGGCCGCAGCGCGCACGAGGCTCTGCCCTGCAACTATTCCCCGTCGCTCTTCGCCCGCTGTGAAGGCCCGATCTCCATCATCAAATCCTTCGCCAAGCCGCACCTGACGCGCGTGGCCAACGGCGGTCCGCTCACCATCGAGCTGTCCGACACCATGTTCCGCAATGACGATGCCATCCGCAAATGCGCCATGTTCGTCAAGAGCTACATAGACCTCGGCGGCCACCAGATGCAGATCAACGCCGTCAACCGCGGCCGTCTGCTCGACGCGCAGAAGCATCCGGAAAACTACCGCAATCTCATCGTGCGCGTCTGGGGCTGGAGCGGATACTTTGTCGAGCTGAACGAAGTTTATCAGAACCACATCATCAAACGGACCGAAATGATCCTGTAAACCGCAAGAAAGGAAGAACACTATGCTCGAAGCACTGAAAGAAGAAGTTTTGAAGGCCAATCTGGAGCTGCCGAAGCACGATCTTGTCACCTTCACCTGGGGCAACGTCTCCGCCATCGACCGCGCGAGCGGCCTCATCGCCATCAAGCCCTCGGGCGTGGAATATGACGAGATGACCGCCGACGACATTGTCCTCGTGAGTCTGGAAACGGGCGAGCGTGTCGAAGGCCGTCTCAAGCCCTCGTCCGACACGCCGACGCATCTGGAGCTCTATCGCGCCTACCCCTCGATCGGCGGCATCGTCCACACCCACAGCCGCTGGGCCACCAGCTTTGCGCAGGCCGGCGTCGGGATCGACGCCATGGGCACCACGCAGGGCGACTATTTCTACGGCCAGATCCCCTGCACCCGCAGCATGACCCCGGAAGAGATCCAGGACGCGTATGAGAAGAACACCGGCCTTGTCATCATCGAGGAGTTCCGCCGCCGCGGCATCGACCCGGCGCAGATCCCCGCCGTGCTCGTCCACAACCACGGCCCGTTCACCTGGGGCAAGGACGCGGACGAGGCCGTCTATCACGCCGTCGTCCTCGAGGAGGTCGCGTTCATGAACTTCCACGCAAAGATGCTCAACTCCGCCGCCGGCCCCATGCCGCAGGTCCTGCTCGACAAGCACTATCTGCGCAAGCACGGCGCAAACGCCTACTATGGCCAGGGCTGACGCCATGAGCCAGGAAGCGCTGCAGGCCTGCATCCAGGACGAGCAGACCTATCAGTTTATCCACTTTTCGCACCGCGACGCCTGGGAGCTCGGCCACGCGCTGGTCAGCGCCTGCGAGCAGATGGGCGCGCCGCTCGCCGTGGAGATCGAGATCAACCACGTCATCGTCTTCCGCTACTACCCGGACGGCACCGGCGCGTACCACGAGCAGTGGCTGCGCCGCAAGCGGAATCTGGTGAACTTGCTTGAAAAAAGCTCCCAGCGCGCCTTTTACGAGCTGGAGGTGAACCATGAGGATCTCGAGCGCGACTGGCTGCTGCCGCGCAGCGACTACGCCGCGTGCAGCGGGGCCTTCCCCATCCGCATCTGCGGCGGAAGCGTGATCGGCGTCGCCGCCGTCTCCGG
>DHKK01000158.1:10934-11065 GCA_002404795.1 Clostridiales bacterium UBA4696 | reverse complement strand
CTCTCTTTGAAAGGCCTTTCATACAATAAGTACGTTTTTGCCGTATCCAGGTTGCGTTTTTGGAAATTATAGAACAATTTTTTCAGCACTTTGGCAAAATAAATGCCGTAGGGTGTATCTGAAAACAAGCA
>DHKK01000158.1:0-10825 GCA_002404795.1 Clostridiales bacterium UBA4696 | reverse complement strand
GCGTGAAAAGGCCCGCTGTCCGGGCGCGTTGGGAGTTTTCAGATACACCCTAGAACACCGCCAGCACGAGCAGCGCCAGCGCTGCGCAGGGGAGCCTGTCTTCCCATGGAACCTTCATGCGTTTTCCGTCCTTTCCGCCGCCTGCGCCGTCCAGAACTGCATCCCCCAGTGCTCGAAGTCCCACGGCTCCATATAGGCATTGCACTCGTAATCAATGTAGTAGAGCGTCCCGTCCCGCGGGACGAAGTTGGTGGGGTAGTAGTCGATGTTCAGCCCCGCCGGGTACAAACGTGCGCACATGGCGCGCACCTGCGCGACCCAGCCGGGGTCCGGCTGTCCCGCTTTGAGCAGCTCCGCGACGGTCGGTCCGGCGATGTATTCCTTTAAAATGCGCTCCTGCTGCACATCCGCCGCCAGCAGCTCCGGCATGGGGATGCCGAGCGTTCGCAGCGTCTCGTAGTCGCGCAGCTCCGACTGCAGCTTGTCGCCGAAGGTGTAGTAGTCGCACGGCTCGTGGTGGATCTGCTTCAGGACGTACTGCGCGGCCCCGTCCGTCACCAGATAGGAATATCCGCCCTTTCCTTTCCCCAGCAGCCGGAGCGCGGTGTATTTCGTATCGTTTACAGTCAAGATATCACACGGCATGGCCCCGCGGCCCTCCTTTCTGCGTGTTTCGGTCCGGCATGGGTCATTGCGCAGCCGAGGGCAGCGTCTGCATCAGCGCGAAGAGGTGCTGCGCCTCGTCGGTGCTGAAATACGCGTACCACGCTTCAAGCGTATCGGGCCGGAAGACGCCCAGCCGCCCGATGATCTGTTTTGCCCACAGCAGCGCGCCCGTGCCGCCCGCGGTGATCAGATTCCCGTCCTCGACCGAGGGGGCGTCCACAAAATACGGCTGTCCCTTGTAGCCGGGGCAGAACATCTCCAGGAACCCGGCGCCGTTGCTCGTGTGCGGCCGGTGATCCAGCAGGCCCGCACGCGCCAAGGTGGCCGTCGCGCCGCAGATCGCGCCGACCGTGCCGCCGGCGGAGAGCAGCGCCGCCGCTTTTCTGATCACAGCGCTGTGCTTCGGGTCGTCCCAGGTGTTCCCGCCCGGCAGCAGCAGGACGGTTTCTTCGCTGACCGCGATATCGCCGACCACGCAGTCCGGCAGGATCGTCAGCTTCTGGGCAATGTCCGCGCTGGCCGTCTTCGGCCACCAGTTCGTTTTCTGATACTTCTTCCGGTCGAAGGACCAGAACACGGCGGCCCCGTAGTCCCGGATCTGCTCCAGGCCCTCCTTCGGTGCGCCGATCTCGCGATAGACGTCCTGAAAAGAGGCCGGTGGCAGGATGAAAATAAGATTATCGTAAATTTCCGGATCCTCCGTTCCCCACCAGTCCGGGGCATGGCGCAGAATGTCCGCAAGCTCCTCCTGCAGCAGGACGAAAACGGGAATCTCCAAGCCAAACCGACGTTGGATCATGCCCTCGATCTGCACGGTCAGCGCTGCGGCCTCCGCTTCCTCGCCGGAAAAGACCACGTTCCCGCTGTTCAGCCAAGTCTTAACCTCTATAAAGCCAGTCGCTTCAAAGAGTTTCTTTAATTCCGCCATCGACACTTTGTTTTTGCCGCTGATGTTGATGCTCCGCAGCAGAGCGATGTACTGTTTCATTTACTTCGCCTCGCGGAGCCGCTTCAGGTTTTCCAAAACGAACGGGCTGTTTACGGCGATGCGCCCCAGCGCCGGGCAGCTGTCCATCTGCCCGCAGTCCGCGCAGGTATCCAGCCCCTTTTCCCGGACGCAGGTATGGACCGGACAGAGCTTGTCGCAGAACGGCGTCTTCGCGCCCTCGACGCGGCAGCCGGTGCAGTTTATCATCTCCGGCGCGATCGTTACCCCGTTGAGCTTCGTCCACAGCGCGGCAGTCTTCTCCCGCAGGGCGTTATCATTTGTGAGTGTTGCGATACGGGCGTCGCAGACCTCGCAGTCCAGCCCGCAGCAGCCGATCAGTTGGTTCGTGCAGTTCATGGTTTTTCCTCCATAAGACTTGAAATATAAGCTATTTGTTCGTGCATGTATAGTTGATCCCGGCCAGCCGGGCCTGCCGGCAGAGGTCCCGGGTCTGCAGCGTATAGGCCCTGCCGTCCCTGATAAAATGCGTGCCGCACTGCCGGAACTCGAAATTGACCTGCTTGCGGATGCACTGCGCCCGGATGTCCAGCACCCAGCTGTAGTCCAGCGGCCGTGCCTCCCGGTCCGACTCTCCGCCGACCACGACCAGTTCCACGCCGTCCAGATATGGCTCCAGCTACACGCGTTCGATGAGCGGCTGCGCCGTGATACACTTGTGTTTGATGGGCAGCGAACGAAATACAGACAGCTTTTTGTCCGCATTGCGCTGGTTCTCGATCGTGCAGCACACGACCACGTTCTCGTAGCCGTCGCCCCAGTCCGCCGGGGCGCACTGCGCAAAGCGCTCGATGCGCTTGGTCAGAAAAAGGAAGGTGCAGTCGGGGCGCGCCTGCATCATCTGCCAGCATTCGCCGCGCCACGCGTCGGCGTCCTCGATCAGAAAATCGGTCGAAAACCCGACGTACACCAGCCCCGGCTTCATTTTCCAGCCGCCCTTTTTGAGCTGCGCCACCGGCTTGTCAAAATCCTTCGTCCGGACGATCAGATTTGTGTCGACGCCCCGCTTGGCGTCGCCCTTATGAATGTAGCAGTGCAGGCAGCCCTCGCTGCACCGCCTGCACCCGCGCCACGGATCCCACCGCGCCATCGCTTATAAAAGCCCCAGCAGCGCGGCAGTCGCTGCCGTTTCGGCGCTGTCGTCCGCAGTCTGCTGCGGCCGCACGATCGGCACCCAGATGCCGCATTCGTAGTCGGGGCTCTGCATATCGCCCGCGGAATAGACCTCCAGCGTGGCGGTCCCGTTCCCCAGGACCTGCTGGCCCTCGTTCGGATACCAATCCTGCCAGATGCGGGTATTGAGCGTCTGCAGCGAGCCGGGGAGCGGGCCTTTTGCGGAGAATACCGCCCAGTCGCTTTCCGGGAAGCGATAGAGCTTCAGCCCCTCCGGCACCGCGCCGCCCCGGTAAAGCCCGGCGATCCAGTATTCGAAGCAGTCTGTCTTCTGCTCGCAGATGGCGAACCGCCCGATCCGGTTTTCAAGCAGCGCCTGCTCCACCGGCGTTTCCGGACGCCTGGTCTGCCACAGATGCACATATTTCCGGTTGTATTCCACATCCCAGAATTCCGGGCAACGGGTATAGCCCTCCTCCAGCCGGATCGTGGTCGAAAACCCGATCAGAGTCATCGCAGGCTTGTGTTCATAGGTAAGGTGCATCATGTTTTCTTTCTTTTTCATTCGTCCGCGTCCTTCCGGTTCCTCGGGATGCACGAGCCGATGGCCAGGCCGAGCAGCATGCCGAGAGAAAGGCCGACGCCGGTGTTGTTGCCGAGCGCGGTCCCGAGGGCCGTGCCGAAGCACATGCCGAGGCACATGCCCTCAAGCCCGTAGTTGCTGTCCTGCTTCTCGCCCTTTTTGATCTTCACCGCGCCGCGCACAGCCAAAATCGCCACGGCCAGCCCCATCGCTACCCAGGGCGCAGCCGCCCGGATAAAATCAAGAATATCGTTCATCGTTATTTCCTCCTATGGATCGTCAGTTCGTTTTTTTCAGAAGATTCATCAAAATATAGATCCCGATCAGCACAGCCACGCTCCCGGCCATCACGCCGGCCATCGCGCCAATGCTGACCTTGCTGCCAAAGAAATAGAGATTGCAGTCGATGGAGTCCTTGATATTCTCCACAACTTCCGCCGGGAAGCCGGTCCGCGTCATCTCCGCATACACCCCGCGCAGCGCGTGATTGCGGAACAGCGCCGTCCCATATGTGCCGGGGAGGAAGGACAGCACCTTCTGCAGCCCCTCGCCGAAATTTGAGATCGGCATGTACGCGCCGCAGAGAAAGCCGTAGCCTGCGCTGACGATGGTCCCCACCGCCGACGCCTGCCCGTTCGTCGTGAGCTTGCAGTTGACGATAGACGAAAGCGCCGTGCCGAACAGCGACAGGAGCAGCACATCCAGCCCGAGCAGCAGCACGTCCGCGGCCGACAGATACCACCCCGTTACAGCCAGATACCCGAGGCAGACCGCCAGCGCCGCATAGCAGATCAGCAGCGTCGACAGCGCGCTCGCCGCAAAATAGCCGAGCGCCAGCGTCGATCGCCTGACCGGGGTCATGGTCAGATCCCGCCGGGCCCCGCTGATCCTGTCCTGCACCATCAGCAGATTGGAGCAGAACGCCACCGTCACGCAGCACACCGCCAGCAGCGACGAGACGAGCTGCCCGCCCACCGTGCCATCGATCAGCGCCGCGTCCACCGCGAAGCCCGCGGGCATGGCGGCGGCAAAGGAATCCCGGTAGACCTTGGCCAGAAACGTCGCATACAGCACCAGCAGAATGACCGGCGTGATGAGCGAGGTAAAGAACATCCCTTTGTCCTTGAAGAATAATTTGCAGTTGCGCCGGATCAGCGCGCCAAGTCCGGTCATACCTCTGCACCTCCATGCAGCTTTTTGCCCGTCGCGGCCAGAAAGACATCGTCCATATTGCCTTTGGTGATCTCATAGTCCGTGAACAGCGCGGGCTGCGCCAGGATCAGCTTCGTCGCCTCGCCGGTGTTTTCCACCTCGATGCGCCAGCCGCCCTGCACCGGGGCATATTTGCGCCCGAGCGCCCGGACGGCGGCCTCTTCCACGCCGTACAGCGTGATGTGATCTCCGGCATAGGCGTTTTTCAGCGCCAGCGGCGTGCCCTCGCCGACGATCCGGCCTCTGTCCAGCAGGATCACGTAGTCGGCGTCCGCCGCTTCCTCCATGTAGTGCGTGGTCAGAAAGACCGTCAGCTTTTCTTTCCGTCGCAGCTCCGTCACCACGTCCCACAGCAGCCTCCGCGTCTGCGGGTCCAGGCCGGTGGTCGGCTCATCGAAGATCAGGATCTTCGGGCGGTGGAGCAGGGCGCGCGCAATGTCGATGCGCCTGCGCTGCCCGCCGGAGAGCCTGCCGACCGGGCGGTCCAGGATGGCTCCAAAGTCCAGCAGCTGCGCGAGCTCCGCCAGCCGCTTCGCGAATGCCGCGCCCCGGATGCCGTAGAGCGCGGCCCGGCTCTGCAGGTTGTCCCGCACGCGCAGCGCCCCGTCCAGTACGGAATTCTGAAACACCACGCCAAGCTCACGCCGCACCCGATCCGGGTCGCGGTCCGGATCCGCACCGTCAATTTCCACACTGCCGCCATCCTTGGCCAGCTGGCCGCACAGGATGTTGATGGTGGTGGATTTGCCCGCGCCGTTGACGCCGAGGAAGGCGAACAGCTCGCCCTCCTTCACGCGGAAGCTCAGGTCCTGCACCGCCTGTACCTCCCCAAACCGCTTGCTCAGGTAATCGATTTTAATCATGTCATGCATGTCTCTCTGGTTCCTCCTTTTTCCGTGTAAGCCTCAGCACACGGACGTAGTGGGCAGCTTCTTGCCCATCTCGATCCGGACCTCGTGCCGCTCCGGGTCGGTGTTGGAGTAGGCGTAGAGATCAAAGCCGATGACCGAGAACCCGTTCTTCCGGTAAAACGCGATCGCCGCCGCATTGCACGACTGCGTCTCCAGCACGATCATCCGCGCGCCGGACGCCGCAGCCTCGCGTTCGATGGCCTCCATCAGCCGGCGGCCGGTCCCTTTGCCGCGCGCGGCGCTGTCAAAGATGCAGATGTTGCTGATCCGGAACCGGTTGTTCCAGCTCTCGATGGACCCTTCCGCGAATCCGACCAGTCGGTCGCCCTCAAACGCGCCGAAGGCCGCCGGGGCCTCCAGCCATTCGCCGAAAAACACGTCGTCGAACGACCGCTCGACCGGCACCGGGAATAGCTGGTAGTCCAGCCGGAATCCCTGTTCGGACGCGCAGATCTCATAATAGCCCTTTGTCTGGTAGCGGGTGGTAAACTTTCTGCCCGCATAGTCCTTCTGTTCCAATCGCCGGATCTCCATATCCCATTCCTCCCTGCAGCTCCAGCCAAATCTCGTCTCCGGAAGCGCCGAAAACGCCAAAAAACGCAGTGCACGGCCCGCATTTTGCGGCCTGCACTGCGTCTGAGCGTCTGGCATCCTGCCCGTATTCCTCTGTAAGCCCCGTCCACCGTCCCCGGCCTCCCGGCACCCACCAAATTTGTACCAGCTATCATACAGCAATCCCCCGCGCCTGTCAATAGGGAAGCGGGGCAGAGGCTGCACTGTTATTCCGCGAACGGTTTGCCTTTCAGGACGACTTGGCGCATGAAGCGGAAGGTGGCGGGTTCGCCTTGTTCGGCGAGCATGGTGAGCAGGAAGCGCAGGCGCTTCATCGTGTTCGGGTGGACGAGGCGCGATTCCTGCGCGCGGTCGAGATACTGCAGGGCGGAGGCGTCGGTATAGGCCGCGCCCTGATACGTCTTGCAGGCCGCGATCCGGTCGGCGACCATCTCGCACAGGTACCGGACTGGCATGTCGACCGGCTCATACGTCCGTGTGACGGGACTCAGGTCCGTCCAGTACTCGAAATGATGCCGGTTGCGCCCCTTGTGGTGCATCCAGGCCAGCGAGTAGCCGTTGGCCTCGCGTTCAGCCGTGTTGGGGCTGCGGCTGCCCTGAAAATACCGCACGCCCGCGAAAAACTCGGTAGGGGAGTACTTGGAAAGATCGTGCGTCAGCCCCTGCCAGATCAGTCCCATCCGGAAGCAGCCGCGCATGACCAGATGCCGGTGGTGCGTGATGGTCTTCAGATGTCCCCAGAATTTGTTCATAGCCGCCGCCTCCTGTTTTCTTATCCCATTATACGATAAAACCCGTCAGGATGCAACGCGGCAAAAAAATCCGTTAAAGCCTATTGACAAACTAGGAATTATATGCTACGATACAGCCATCCAATGAAGAACACCAACCTACCGAGTTGGTTCTAAAATGAAGAGAGGGTGAGCGCATGATCCGGAATTTCCTGCCGCGCGCCGCATTCCGATGTCGAATGTGACCGCTGAACTGTCCAAATTTCACATCACATTCTGACAAATAAAAAGGAGATCATCATTATGTCCAAAATTTATACTTCCGCAGATCAGCTCATCGGCAAGACCCCGCTGCTCGAGCTCACGCATATCGAAAAAGACCTGGGCCTCAAGGCGAAGATCCTCGCCAAGCTCGAATACTTCAACCCCGCCGGCTCCGTCAAGGACCGCATCGCAAAGAAAATGATCGACGATGCCAAGGCCTCCGGCAAGCTCAAGCCCGGCTCCGTCATCATTGAACCCACCTCCGGCAATACCGGCATCGGCCTGGCCTCCGTCGCCGCCGCCCGCGGCTACCGCATCATCATCGTCATGCCTGAGACCATGTCCGTCGAGCGCCGCCAGCTCATGAAGGCCTATGGCGCCGAGCTCGTCCTGACCGAGGGCGCCAAGGGCATGAAGGGCGCCATCGCCAAGGCCGACGAGCTGGCCGCGCAGATCCCGAACAGCTTCGTCCCCGGCCAGTTTGTCAACCCGTCGAACCCCAAGGCCCATTTTGAGACCACCGGCCCCGAGATCTACGAGGATACCGACGGCAAGGTCGACTACTTCGTCGCCGGCGTCGGCACCGGCGGCACCATCACCGGCGTCGGCAAATATCTCAAGTCCCGTGTCCCGTCCGTCAAGGTCGTCGCCGTCGAGCCGGAAAGCTCCCCGGTCCTGTCCAAGGGCGTTTCGGGCGCGCATAAGATCCAGGGCATCGGCGCGGGCTTCGTCCCCGATGTGCTCGACACTAAAATCTACGACGAGATCCTTCCCATCTCCAATGAAGACGCCTTTGCCGCCGGTAAGCTCGTCGGCAGAAAAGAGGGCGTGCTGGTCGGCATCTCCTCCGGTGCGGCCCTGCATGCCGCCGTGGAGCTGGCTAAGCGCCCGGAGAACGCGGGCAAGACCATCGTCGTCCTCTTCCCGGACACCGGCGACCGTTACCTCTCCACCCCGCTGTTCGCGGACTGACCGTACACAAAAAGCGCGGGGCGCACGCCCCGCGCTTTCTTTTTCCGATAAAATATGCTATACTGATCTCAAACTTCTTTCAGGAGGCGTGTCAATATGATCCCGACCAAGGAGCAGGCGTGGGACCTGCTGTGTGAATATAATGAGGGCGAATTCCACCGTCTGCACGCGCGCATCGTGGGCGACGTCATGCGGTATTTTGCCGTCCAGCTCGGCTATGCCGACGAGGCGGACTTCTGGCAGACCGTCGGCATCCTGCACGATCTCGATTTTGAGCAGTATCCCGACCAGCACTGCACGAAGGAGGCGGAGATCCTGCGGGCAAAGGGCGTCGACGAGCGCCTGATCCATGCGGTCGTGAGCCACGGCTATCTGCTGACCGTCGACGTGCAGCCTGAGCACCAGATGGAGAAGGTCCTCTATGCCACGGACGAGCTCACGGGCCTCATCGGCGCCGTCGTGCGGATGCTGCCGACAAAGAGTGTGCAGGATCTGCAGCTCAAGTCCCTCAAGAAAAAGTTCAAGGATAAGAAATTCGCCGCCGGCTGCTCGCGCGAGGTCATCGAGCGCGGCGCGGACATGCTCGGCTGGACGCTCGACGAACTCATGGAACAGACGATCGCCGCCATGCAGGCGTCTCCGGCTGCCAATGGGAACTGAGAAGGTGCTCGTCGCCATGTCCGGCGGCGTGGATTCCAGCGTGGCGGCCAAGCTGCTGACCGACGCGGGCTATGACTGCGTCGGCTGCATGATGAAGCTCTATGACAACGAGGACGCGGGCATCCCCAAGGGCCATACCTGCTGCTCGCTCGACGACGCGGAGGACGCCAGGAGCGTCGCCCGCCGTCTGGGCTTCCCGTTTTACGTTTTCAACCTCAAGGACAAATTCGCCGCCTGCGTCATCGACCGCTTCGTCGACGCCTACGAGCACGGCGTCACCCCCAACCCCTGCATCGACTGCAACCGCTATCTGAAATTCGACAAGCTCTTTGAGCGTGCCGATATCCTGGGCTGCCGCTATATCGCCACCGGCCACTACGCCCGCGTCGAGCGGGCAGGGGAGAAGTACGTCCTCAAAAAGGCCCTCGACGAGACCAAGGATCAGAGTTACGTCCTCTACGACCTGACGCAGGAGAAGCTTGCCCGCGTCAAATTCCCCCTCGGCGCCTTCCGCAAGACCGACGCGCGGGAGATCGCCGCCGAGGCCGGCCTCTGCAACGCCCGCAAGCACGACAGCCAGGACATCTGCTTTGTCCCCGACGGCGACTACGCGAAGATCATCGCCGCGCGTACCGGCAGGGAACCCCAGTCCGGCCCGTTCCTGGACCTGAACGGCAATGTCGTCGGCACGCACCGCGGCATCATCCACTATACCGTCGGCCAGCGCCGCGGCCTGCGCATGCCCTCGGACGGGAAGATCTATGTTGTCAGGATCCTGCCGGAGCAGAACGCCGTCGTCGTCGGCCCGGATTCTGCTCTCTACACGAACGAATGCTTCGTGGCCAATATGCACTGGATCTCTGGCGAGGCTCCGGCCTTCCCGTACCGCTGCAGCGCCAAGACGCGCTATCGCCAGCCCGAGCGCCCCTGCACCGTCTACCCCGCCGGGCAGACCGGCGTCCGCCTCGTCTTCGACGAGCCGCTGCGCGCCATCACCCCCGGCCAGTCGGCCGTGCTCTATGACGGCGATACCGTCCTCGGCGGCGGCATCATCGCAAGGGAGGCGGCAGAATGCTGATCTCCTCCCGCGGCCGCTACGCCCTGCTCGTCATGATCGATCTGGCCGGACACCGCGGCAGTCTTGTCCCCGGCCGCCAGATCGCAGAGCGGCTGGAGCTGTCGCAGAAATATCTCGAGCGCATCCTGCGCACGCTCGCCGAAGCCGGGCTGATCGAGGGCTCGCACGGCAAGGGCGGCGGCTACCGCCTCCTGCGCAGCCCCGCGGACTATACCGCGGGCGAGATCCTGCGCGCGGCGGAGGGCACGCTCGCCTGTCTCGGCGAGGACGTGCAGCTGACCCCGGCGGAGACCGCCTCCGGCGTTTTTGAGGTCTACCGCCGCCTTGACGCGCAGATCCGCGCCGCCCTCGACGCCGTCCCCCTCTCCAGCCTGACCGCCGCCGACGCCGGCGATGAATACGTGATCTGAAAAACGCAGGCGGCCCCGCCCGGGCCGCCTGTAAATTTTTTTTGTAATTCTGAAAAAATTCATAAATCTTGTGAGCCTATTGAAATTTCCACCCAAATGTGGTACCATGGCGTATATACCATGAGAACGCAGGGAAATGTTAAATTCCAGAAAAATTTCCTTGCGCTTCCCAGCCAACTGTGCTAGAATAAGCGCACAGGTAGTATTTGCTACATTATCCGCCCCATGAACTGCCAAAAGAGGGTACCCTCTTTTCCCTTCTGCAGGAACTGCAGAAGGAAATTCCTGTAAACCAAAGGCTCCCCTTGCGAAAGGGAGCTGGCGCGCAGCGCCTGAGAGGTCATCTCCGCCGCAGCGGAAAGAAAAGGCTCCCCTCCCAGGGGAGCTGTCACCGAAGGTGACTGAGAGGTCGCCCCGCCGCAGCGGAAAAAGGCTCCCCTCCCAGGGGAGCTGTCGCCGCAGGCGACTGAGAGGTTGTCGCAAATTTGAAACGACCTCTCCGTCTCGGCTCCGCCGAGCCACCTCCCCTGGCAGGGGAGGCCCAACGAGAGCCGCCCCCCTTGGCTCCCCTTGCGAAGGGGAGCTGGCGCGCAGCGCCTGAGAGGTCGCCCCGCCGCAGCGGAAAAAAAGGCTCCCCTCCCAGGGG
>DHKK01000168.1:14428-16866 GCA_002404795.1 Clostridiales bacterium UBA4696 | reverse complement strand
TACCTACTGAGCTACAGAGGCATATTGAGGCGAGATCGCTCTCGCCTCAATACATTATGGCGACCCGGAACAGACTCGAACTGTCGACCTCCAGCGTGACAGGCTGGCGTGCTAACCGACTGCACCACCGGGCCAGGTAAATTGGTGGAAAGTACAGGGCTCGAACCTGTGACCCCCTGCTTGTAAGGCAGGTGCTCTCCCAGCTGAGCTAACCTTCCGTTCCATCAAGCCGCATCTCTCAGCGACGAGTGTATTATAGCGGCCGATGCAGAAAAAGTCAAGAACAATTTTTCAAAATGGCAGACTTTTTTCTCAGCCCCTACGCCGGCTGCAATTCCATACTTGAGAACAGCTCCGCCGCCGTGGTATCATAGGCTGTGCCGGAGCCCTCCGGCACGCTGAGGGTCAGCGCGTAGCAGTGCGCGCCCTCCGAGATGACCTTGCAGCGGTACAGCCGCCCGCCCTCGTCGGACGCGGCGTACCACGCGAACTGCCAGACCGGCCGGCTGCGGCTGCCGCTCTCATACACATGCAGCGCGGACGCGTCAAAGCCGGACAGGCTGCGCACGACGCTCTGCTGGGACGCGGCAGGCATGACCTGCGTCACGATCTCATATCCGCCGCCCGGCTGGGTATAGACGTGCTGCGTGCCGGCCTCGGCAAAGACCTCCTCGACCGCGTCCTGCGGCAGGCGGACACAGATGACGCTGGACGCGCCGTCCGATTCCCGCACGCAGCCGCCGCCCACCGTTTCCCAGACGGTCTGCGCCGAACAGGCGCACAGGTCGGCCATCATGGCCGCCAAGACCAAAATTACGATCCGTTTCATATCAAATCCGCCTCCATCCAAAGAAAGGAGATCCGCACATGCTTGTTCCCCTGCTTCTTATGAATGCAGCCGGCTTCGGAATTATGCTGCTGGATAAAAATTTGGCCCGCCATCACCGCCGCCGGGTGCCGGAGGCGCTTCTGCTGGCGTTTGCCGCCTGCTTCGGGAGCGCGGGCGTGCTGGCTGGGATGCTGATCGGGCATCACAAGACCAGAAAGCCCCTGTTCGCCGTGACGGTGCCTCTGCTGCTGCTCGCGCAGAGCGCAGGACTATATCTCCTGTTCGGTCACTGACGGAGCTTGCGCTTGTTGCCCTTGGCGTCGACGATATAGGTGTTGTCCAGCTGCTGGCGCAGATCGCCCACGACGGAATCGATGTAGGCCCGGCGGAGCTTTGCCCGCTCCTCGTTTTCCTCCGGCGTGAGGCCGACGGTCTTTGCCTTGCGCGCAAGCTCGTTGATGCGCTCGATGTCTCCCTTTTTCATAGTAACGCTCCTTATAGAAATCTTGTAATTTCGATCGCGATGCGGCCCTTTTTCGTATTGCCGCCGATCGTCTCCAGCCGGATCTTGCCGAGACCGCGGATGGTGATCACGTCGCCCTCCGCCGTCTGCTTGTCGCCCTTCATGCAGGGCGCGTAGTTCAGCTCGCATTTTCCGGCGGCGATATAGTCCGCGGCCTTGCCTCGGCTGATGGAAAAGCCGGAGGAGACGACGCCGTCGAGCCGCAGCGAGGGGACGGTATCGCGGACGGCCCTGACCTTCTGCTCCGGGACGCAGATCTGGTCGATGGGGATCTGCTCCACATGCAGCTTCGTGCGGCCGGCGGAGAGGAAATTCTGCAGCAGGTACGGTAGGATCTCCCGCGTGACGAGAAAATCGCAGCTGCCCGCCGAGACATAGATATCCCCCACCGTCTCCCGTTTGATCCCGCAGCCCATGAGCGCGCCGAGAAAATCCCGGTGCGTGAGCGTGTCGCCCACAAAATACACCGCACGGACGGCCGCGATAGGCCCCTCGTCCCCCGTGAGCCAGCTCTCGTCCAGATACTCCGGCACATGGCAGCAAACCTCGCGCTCGGCCATGGCCGGGCCGCCGAAGAAGACAAAGTCCTGCCCCCGCAGCAGCTCCGCGGCGAGCATCTGCTCGCGCTTGGACAAAAACGCCGTCGCGGCGGGGATATTGCGGGCAGCCGCGGAAGTGATGCGCTCATAGACCCGGGCCAGCAGGATCTCGTCTTCCTTCGTCTGCGCCATCCGGGCGATCTGTTCCCGTTTATCCATACTCCGCCTCCTGTTCTTCAGAGATATTGTAGCAGTCCGGCGAAAAAAAAGCAATGGCGCTTGGTTTTTGCGGGGAAAGGGATTATACTTGAAATAAAGAACTGCGCGCAATATGAACTGCCTCCACCCCATCAGTCGCCTCCGGCGGCAGCTTCCCCTCGTAGGGGAAGCCTTGGATGTGCGCATTCCAAAGCCTCCCCTGAAAGGGGAGGTGGCTCGGCGAAGCCGAGACGGAGAGGTCGTATCAAATTTGCAGCAACCTCTCAGTCAGCCTTCGGCTGCCAGCTCCCCTGAAAGGGGAGCCATCCGCTGCGGCGGGGCTTAACCC
>DHKK01000168.1:14145-14382 GCA_002404795.1 Clostridiales bacterium UBA4696 | reverse complement strand
TCCCCTTGACAAGGGGAGCCTCGATGCCCCGCAAGAAGGTAAAACCCATCATAGTTTCAACTGCACCTTCTATTGATAGCAATCGTTCTAAGGCAACCAGTATCAAACCCGACACCCTCGTATCAGGCGGCGCGTACCAAGACGCCCGTGAGGTGACTCTCGTGTGGAACGCCAGATGAAAACATCGGGGCTCGCCTGAATTCAGAGGCAGCATGCACCAAACGTAACCAAGCGCCC
>DHKK01000168.1:13167-13976 GCA_002404795.1 Clostridiales bacterium UBA4696 | reverse complement strand
TGAATTTGCGGTTTGGGTTTTATCGCAAATCTGCAGCAACCTCTCAGTCAGCTGCGCTGACAGCTCCCCTGGAAGGGGAGCCTTTGTGTTGAAGACTTCTTGGAAAGAGGACCATATATGAAAGTGATCATTCTTGGCGGTGGGGCCAGCGGGCTGATGGCGGCGCTTTCGGCCGCGCGGGACGCGCGGAATACCGTCACCATCCTTGAGCGGCAGTCCCGCGTCGGCCGCAAGCTGCTCGCCACCGGCAACGGCCGGTGCAACCTGACCAACCTGCAGCTCTCCCCCGCCTGCTACCACGGGCAGGACCCCGCCTTCGCCCAGGCCGCCCTGACGCGCTTCGGCGTGCAGGATACGCTGGAATTTTTTCGCGGGCTCGGGCTTCTGACCGTAGCAGAGGACTCCGGCCGGGTCTATCCCCTGTCCGACCAGGCCAACAGCGTGCTCGACGTGCTGCGCTTCGCCGCGGAGCAGGCAGGCGTGCAGACGGTCTGCGGCTTTGACGCACAGAGCGTCCGGAAAAAGGCCCGCGGCTACCAGCTGATGGCCGCGGACGGCGCAGGATATTTTGCCGACAAGCTTATCATCGCCTGCGGCGGCTGCGCGGGCAAGGCGCTGGGCGGGACGGCGGCGGGCTATGACCTGCTCGGCCAGCTCGGCCACAGCCGCACGGCGCTGCACCCCAGCCTCACGCAGATCCGCACAGACCCGGCCCCCATCCGCGGGCTCAAGGGCGTGCGGGCCGACTGCCGCATCCGCCTGCGCGCGGGCGGCAGGACCGTGCAGGAGGACGCGGGCGAGGCGCAGTT
>DHKK01000168.1:9557-13060 GCA_002404795.1 Clostridiales bacterium UBA4696 | reverse complement strand
CAGGAGGCGGAGCTGCTGCTCGATCTGCTGCGGGCCTATCCCGAGCCGCAGGTCCTAGCGCTGCTCGCCGCACGGAAGGCCGCCCTCCCGCAGCTGCCGGCCGAGGACGCGCTGGCCGGGATGCTCCATCCGCGGCTGGGAAAGACGCTCTGCCGCGTCTGCGGGCTCGGGCAGCAGCCGCTGGCCGGGGTCCCGGACGAGGCGCTGGCCGCGCTGGCGAAGAAGATCAAGAATTTTGCCCTGCCGGTCACTGGCGTCTCCGGATTTGAGAGCGCGCAGGTGACGGCGGGCGGCGTCCGGACCGCGGAGTTCCGCGCCGACACGCTGGAAAGCCGGCTCGCGCCGGGCGTGTTCGCATGCGGCGAGGTGCTGGACATCGACGGCGACTGCGGCGGGTATAACCTGCAGTGGGCGTGGTCGTCCGGCTATGTGGCCGGTATGCTTGGAAAACAGGAGGAAACCCGATGATCCGCATCCGTGATATCTCTCTGCCGCCGGACGGCGATATGGCCCGGCTCGTCCAGGCCGCGGCGCGGCAGCTGCGCATCTCCCCGAACGAGATCAAGCAGCTGGATCTGAAGCGGCGGTCTGTCGACGCGCGCAAGAAAAACGACGTGCGCATCATCTATACCGTCGACGTGGCGGTGAAGGGCCGGGAGGACAAGATCCTCAAGATGGCCCACTGCGCCAGAGCCTCCCTCGCGCAGGATCCGGTCTATCATGTCCCACAGCCGCGCTCTGTCCCGGCACAGCGGCCCGTGATCGTCGGGTTCGGCCCGGCGGGGATGTTCGCCGCGCTGGTGCTGAGCATGGCGGGGCTGCGCCCGCTCGTGCTCGAGCGCGGGCAGGACGCAAAGACGCGGCACGCGGCCGTGCTGGAATTCTGGAAGGCTGGAACGCTCGACCCGGAGTGCAACGTGCAGTTCGGCGAGGGCGGCGCGGGGACGTTCTCCGACGGGAAGCTGAACACCGGCGTCAAAAATGAGCGCATCGGCTGGATCCTCGAGCAGTTTGCCGAGGCGGGTGCGAGCGCCGACATTCTCTATGACGCCAAGCCGCACATCGGCACGGACGAGCTGGTGACGGTCGTGCAGAATCTGCGCGAAAAAATTATCCACTTCGGCGGCGAGGTCCGCTTCGGCGTGAAGGTCACGGGGCTCGTGACCGAGGACGGCCGCGTGACCGGCGTGCGCGCGGCACTGGGCGGCGAAGAGACCGTCATCCCCGCCTCCTGCGTGCTGCTCGCCATCGGGCACAGCGCCCGCGACACCTTTGAGGCGCTGCACGCGCAGGGCGTGCCGATGGAGCCGAAGCCGTTTTCCATGGGCGTGCGCATCGAGCATCCGCAGCGGCTGGTGAACGAGAGCCAGTTCGGCCCGTTCGCAGACGCGCCGGGGCTCGGCGCAGCGGATTACAAGCTGAACGTGCGGCTGCCGGACGGGTCCTCGGCCTATACGTTCTGCATGTGCCCGGGCGGGTACGTAGTCGCGGCGGCCTCGGAAGCAGGCGGCGTGGTGACGAACGGCATGTCCGACCACGCGCGGGACGGCGAAAACGCGAACGCAGCTTTGCTTGTGACGCTGAACCCGGCGGATTTCCCGGACCGATCGCCGCTCGGCGGCATGTACTGGCAGCGGCAGCTGGAGCAGACAGCCTTCCGCGCGGGCGGAAGCAATTACCGCGCCCCGGCGCAGCTCGTCGGCGATTTTCTGGCAAAGCGCCCGTCGCAGACGCTCGGCGGCGTGCAGCCGACGTACCGCCCCGGCGTGACGCTCTGCGAGCTGCATACCGTCCTGCCGGAGCGGATCACCTCCGTTCTGGAGCAGGCGCTGCCGGAGCTGGACCGGAAGCTGCACGGCTTTGCCGCGCCCGACGCCGTCCTGACCGCGCCGGAGACGCGCAGCTCCTCACCCGTGCGCATCCTCCGCGATGAGACCCGGCAGTCGCAGCTGCGGGGACTCTATCCCTGCGGCGAGGGCGCGGGCTATGCGGGGGGCATCACCTCCGCCGCGCTGGACGGCATTCTGACGGCTGAGGCCGTGATCGAAGCACAGAAAGGATGAAGATGCGATGACAGACCCGATCCCCTTCCCGGCCATGCCGGAGGAAGAAGACCCGCAGGCGCTCTCCCGCGAAGCGCTGCTGGCACGGGCGCAGGAGCTGCGGGAGCAAATCGCGGACCTCGACGCGCGCGAGCCCGCGGACATGATGAGCGCGCAGTATGAGCGCTGGGGCGCGCGCCACGAGGCGCTGGAGGACGCGCTCGACGATATCCTCGATCTTCTGGACGAATAAACGAAAACACGGTGCAGCCCGGGCGGGCTGCACCGTTTTTCTTTCTTATGCTTCGCCGAATTCCAGCCGGACGATCTGCCCGAGGATCCGGGCGGCGTTCTCGTCGCGGTACGGGTCCGGATAGAGCTCCGAGCACATTTTGCGCGCGTAGACCGGGATGACCAGCGTCTCCTGTACGGTGTTTTTTTCGATCTTATAGGGCATGGGGCGGTTCCTCCTTCATCATCTGTAAAAACGGCAGCTCCGGCAGCCGGTCCTGCTCCATGACGCAGTGCAGCAGCTGCGCGAAGCCCGCCGGGTCGCGGATCTGGTACTGCATATGGTCAAACCCGGCAAAGACCGGGAAGTGGGCATGCGGATAGGCCGCCATGACCGCGGCGCGGTATTTATAATGTTCCTCAGCGCTGCCGAAGGAAACATACGTATGCCGCTCCACTTCCGGCGGCAGCGGCGGGAAGGGCTTGTCCTCCAGACTGTCTGCCATCTGACGGCGCAGGTTCCCATAGCGAAGCTGCCGGCCGGCCGCGATAAAATACGGCCGGATGGCTTCGTCGTCGCACCACAGGAGCTTCTTCAGCGTCCGGCCGTTCGACCAGTAGAGGCTCCGGATGGCAAGGTACAGAAACGGCGTCATGATCCGCCGCGTGGCCCTGCCGATCCTTGCGAACTGGCCGCCGTCAAAGAACACGTGCCCGATCTCCAGCTTCGTCTGCGTCACGAAGGACATGGCGAGGTCCGCCCCGATGGAGGAGGCCACGACGAGGGCCAGCCGCTCCACGCCCTGCGCGCGCAGGAAGTCCTCTACCTGCCGCACCTCGTCCTCCTTGCCGCGGTAGCGCTGGCCGGGGCAGTAGACCGTGGATGTGGGCAGGACGCAGAAATATTGGTCCTGCAGGTGCTCCGCCACCGGGCTGCTGCTCGCGCCCGTGACGCCCATGGCGTGGAAAAAGAGGACCGCGGGGTTTTTGCGGTCTCCATAGGTCTCAAACAGCATCGGATCGCCTCCGTTTCGGTTAGTTGCATCTAACCATAGTGCCATAAAAACGCCGCGCCCGGCGGCCTGTATGGCTTTGGCCACAGTCTACCACATTCTCCCGGGATATGCAAGGCAGCACCGCACAATTCGGCAAGCAGATTCGGCGAGAGATTTTCCGTCAAGCCAAGATTTGAAAAGCGCAGGAATACTTTGTGTATTTCAAGCTTTTCAA
>DHKK01000168.1:0-9522 GCA_002404795.1 Clostridiales bacterium UBA4696 | reverse complement strand
CAAACCGCAGGATTGGCGGAAAAGATCTGCCGAAGCGCGCAGACGCAATTGCGCGGTGCTGCCTCACGTAAAATCCGGGCTTGACAAGCGGCGGATCGTGATTATAATATAACACCGTGATATAACGCTGTTATAAGGAGGTCTCCGCATGCCGCAGCCCATCAGCTCCACGCTCGACCGCATCCACGCCGCCGCCAGAGATGAATTTCTGGCCAAGGGCTATCAGGCCGCGTCTTTGCGGAGCATCGTCAAGACCGCCGGGGTCACGACCGGCGCGTTCTACGGCTATTATGACAGCAAAGAGGCCCTGTTCGCCGCGCTGGTGGACGAGCCGTACCGCCACGTGCTGGAGACCTACCGGGCGGCGGTCTTTGGCTTTGAGGCGCTGCGGCCGGAGGAGCAGGTCGCGCAGATGGGCCAGGTCGGCAAGAACTGCATGCAGGAGCTGCTGGTCTATATGGACACGCGCCGCCCGCTTTTCCGTCTGATCCTGCAGGGCGCGGAGGGCACGCCCTACGCCGGACTGATCGACGAGCTGGTGGCGATGGAGGTCGCGGCGACCGAGCGCTACTGCGGGGTCCTGCGTTCGCTCGGCAGCGCCGTGCCGCAGATCGACCCGCGGCTGGAGCATATGCTCGTCACCGGGATGATGAACGCCTACTGCGAGGTCATCCTGCACGACATGCCGCTGGCAGACGCGCAGCGGTACGTGGAGGAGCTGGGCGATTTTTACACGGCCGGATGGCTGAAAATTATGGGGCAGTGATGCTCTGTAATTTTTTACCCTGCAGTTAGAGATGCCTAACTGCCGATATACACCCAAACGAAAAGAGGTATCTGCATGGAAACAAAGAAGAAAAGCTGGATGCACGCGCTGTTTGCCTACGCGGAGGGAGAAAAGCAGCGGCTCATCCTGTCCGTCGTGCTGTCGGTACTCAGCGTGACGCTGGGGCTCGCGCCGTTTTTCTGCATGTACAGGCTCATCTGCCTGTTCGTGGCCGGGATGGCGACGGCAAGCGCCGTCGTCCGGTGGTGCCTGCTGGCGCTGGCGGCCTGGGCGGGAAAGATTTTGCTGTTCAGCCTGTCCACCGGCACGTCGCACGCCATGGCCTATACGATCCTTGAGGCGCTGCGGCTGCGGCTGGCCGACCGGTTTCTGCACGCGCCGCTCGGCAACGTGGAGGACCACACCATCGGCGAGATCAAGAGCATGATGGTCGACAAGATCGAAAATCTCGAGCCGCCGCTGGCCCACATGATCCCGGAGGGCGCGGGCCACGTCGTGCTGCCCGTCGTCAGCATCATCGCCCTTCTGTGCATCGACTGGCGGCTGGCGCTCGCGTCGCTCGTGACGTTCCCGCTGTCGTTTTTCTGCATGGGCCTGACCTTCAAGATCAGCGGCAAGAACTTTGAGAAGTTCGACCAGTCCTCCAACTATATGAACAGCACCATCGTCGAGTACATCGAGGGCATCGAGGTCATAAAGGCCTTCGGCCGCGCGGGCGTGAGCTACGAAAAATACGCCGCGGCCATCACGGATTTCCGCACCTTCGTCGTCAAATGGCTGACCTCGACGTTCGCCACGATGAAGCTGAGCTTCGCGCTCTTCCCCTCGACGCTCATCGGCACGCTGCCGGTGGCGCTGGCGCTGGCCAACAGCGGGCGGATCACCGCGCCGCAGGCAGCGCTGGCCGTGATGCTGTCGATCTCCATGGTGGGCTCGCTGGCCAAGCTCGAGGTCTTCTCAGAAAACATGCGGCAGGTGAAGTTCACCGTCGAGGGGCTGGAGGAATACCTCGAAATGCCCGAGCTGCCAGAGCCCGCGGCACGCGCCGAGGTTTCGCACATGGACGTGGAGCTGAAAAACGTCCGCTTCTCCTACACGGGAGACAGCAAGGACGAGGTGCTGCACGGCGTGGACCTGAAGCTCCCGGAGGGCAGCTTCACCGCGCTGGTCGGCCCGTCCGGCGGCGGCAAATCGACCGTCGCCAAGCTCATCGCCCGCTTCTGGGACGTGACGGACGGCGCGATCACCATCGGCGGCGTCAACGTCAGGGACCTGCCCCTCTCGCAGCTCTCGGAGTACGTCAGCTTCGTCACGCAGGATAACTTCCTCTTCCGCTGCTCGCTGCTGGAAAACATCCGCCTCGGCAATCCGCAGGCGACCGACGAGGAGGTCAGGGCCGCGGCCCGCGCCGCGCAGTGCGAGGAATTCATCTCCAGGCTGCCGCTGGGCTACGACACGCCGGCCGGCGAGGCGGGCAAGCGCCTGTCCGGCGGAGAAAAGCAGCGCATCGCCATCGCGCGCATGATGCTCAAAAACGCGCCCATCGTCATCCTCGACGAGGCCACCGCCTTCACCGACCCCGAAAATGAGGACAAGATCCAGCGCAGCATCGCTGCGCTGACGAAGGGCAAGACCCTGCTCGTCATCGCGCACCGGCTGTCCACGATCAAAAACGCGGACAACATCGTCGTGCTCCAGAACGGCCGGATCGCCGCCGAAGGCACGCAGGAGCAGCTGCTGGAGAATTGCCCCCTCTACAAGAGCATGTGGCAGGCGCACATCGGCGCGAAGAACTGGGCGGTATCGTCCGCGGCAAAGGAGGCGTAAGACCATGTTCAAAACGGTAAAACGGATCATCGACTGGTGCGGCGAATGCAAGGGGCGGCTCTACGCGGGCTTCGTCATGACGTTCTTCTCGCACATCTTTGCGGCCATGCCGCTGGCGCTGGCCGCCTATACGGTCGGGCTGCTGATCGACGCGCAGGCGGACGGACCGGCATTCGACACCGCGTGGATCTGGAAGTGCATCGTGATCCAGGTCATTCTGGTGTTCTTCCGCTTCCTGTTCGACTATTTCCGCGCCCGGCTGCAGGAGCCGATCGGCTACCAGCTCACCGCGCGTGACCGGCTGGCCATCGGCGACGCGCTCAAGCGCGTGTCGCTGGGCTATTTCCAGAGCGTCAGCACCGGCAACATCCTGAACTCCATCACCACGGGCCTGTCCACGCTCGAGGGCATGGGCATCCGCATGATCGACAACTTTGTCGGCGGATATCTGAACTTCCTCGTGATCTTCCTGGCGCTGGCCGTCTGCAGCCCGGTCACGGCGCTCATCGCGCTGGCCGCGGCGGCCGTCTCGTTCGGCTGCATGCTGATCATCTCGCACTACAGCCGCGTCAACGCCCCGGTCGAAGCAGAAGCCAACCGGGAGATGACCGGCGCGGTCCTGGAATACGCCCGCGGGCTCGCGGTCGTCAAGTCGTTCGGCAAGAGCGGCGCGGCCATGCAGTCGGTCACGGACGCCGTCAAAAAGAGCAAGCGCATCCATCTGAAGATCGAGTGGGGCTATTTGCCCGGCAACGCGCTGCATCTGCTCGCGCTCAAGTGCGGCTCGGTCGGCCTCGCGCTGGCCGCGGCGCTCGAATGCCTGCGCGGGCAGATGACGTTCTCCATGGCGCTGATGTTCCTCTTCTTCTCGTTCAGCATCTTCGCCAGCCTCGAGCCCATCAGCGACAGCGCCCATACCCTCGGCGTCATCGACGACGCCATGGACCAGCTGGATGCCCTGCGCGGCGAGAACCTCATCGACGCCGACGGCAAGGACATCCGGCTGAACCACTACGACATCACCTTCGATCACGTCGATTTCGGCTACGATTCCCGGCAGGTGCTGCAGGACGTCAGCTTCTCGATCCCCGAGAAGACCTCGACGGCCATCGTCGGCCCCTCCGGCTCCGGCAAGACCACGATCTGCAGCCTGCTCGCGCGGTTCTATGACCCGCAGCGCGGCGCGATCCGCGTCGGCGGGCACGATCTGCGCGAGTTCACCTGCGACAGTCTGCTTTCCAACATCTCCATGGTATTCCAGAACGTGTATCTGTTCCACGATACCATCCGCGCGAACATCCTCTTCGGCAAGCCGGACGCCACGGAGGAGGAGATGATCGAAGCGGCGAAGAAGGCCCGCTGCCATGAGTTCATCATGGCGCTGCCGGACGGCTACGACACCGTTGTCGGCGAGGGCGGCGGCACGCTCTCCGGCGGCGAGAAGCAGCGCATCTCCATCGCCCGTGCCATTCTCAAAAACGCGCCCATCATCATCCTCGACGAGGCCACCGCGAGCATCGACCCGGAGAACGAGCACCTCATCCAGCAGGCCATCTCCGAGCTGACGCGCGGCAAGACGATCATCACCATCGCCCATCGCCTCGCGACCATCCAGAATGCCGACCAGATCCTCGTCGTGGCCGACGGCCGGATCGCCGAGCACGGCACGCACGCCGAGCTCGTGCAGCAGGATGGCCTGTACCGGCGCTTCACCGCCATCCGCGAACAGGCCGAAGGCTGGCGCATCGCGGCCGAATAAATACAGATACCCCCTAAAACAGGGAGATCTCCATGAACGGAGATCTCCCTGTTTCCTTTTCCGATTGACTCCGATTTCCCCGCCGCTTATAATGGTAGATACATAATTTTTCCTGTCCGCGACGCATGTGACGAAAAGCTGGTCTGTTTGCCGGTAAGCTGGCATTTACCGGCTGCACCCACATTCTTATCTTTTTATTGAGGGAGGTGGCTTTGTGCAGATAGAGAAAAACATTGCAGCCACACTGCGGCACAGGATGGAAGCGGAGAAGAAAAGCAAGCTGGAATTTTCCAAAGAGCTCGGCATTCCGCGCTCCACGTTTCAGGGATATCTGAAGGGAGAAAACTGCCTGCGGTCGGATTCCATTGAAGAGATCGCCAAAGGCCTCAATATCACCCCGGCACAGCTCATCTCCGGCCCGGAGGACGCCGCTGCGGAGTCCCTCCGGCTCGAGACGCTCCTGCCGCAGATCCCGGCGCTGCACCCGCAGGCGCAGCGGCTGGCAAAGGACGCGATCGCGCTGCTGCAGACCGCCTTCCGCGTCTCGCAGGAGCTGACGCACATCGACGCGAACACCTCCGAACCGGAAGCCCCGGAGGGCGCTTACCGATATTTTCTGCAGGAGACCTGGGAGCCGGCGCGCATGCGCTGCTCCTACGGTCTTCTTGGCCAGCAGCGGCAAAGCGGCTGCTGGACGACCCTCGCGGTCATCTCTCCCTTCTCCGACGACCGCGCCGCCGTCGAGCGTCTGGCCCGGCTCTGCACCGACCAGCAGCTCGACCCCGTCCACCTGTTCGACGTCATCCACGACTTCCTCGACCAGGAAGCCGCAACCGTGTAACCGCTCCGCCGCCGAATCTCCGCTCCATCTTCCCCCACCCGCGCCGCAGCACCGAAAAAGCCCATCCGAATGGATGGGCTTTTTTCGTGAACATCGCGGCCGGTCCCGGCCGCAAAAACAAAATCGTGACCCAGCATAGCGGTCACGATTTTGAGAGGAGGAGCGACGCAGCGAGTGAGAGATGGCTTTTTGATGCGAAGCATAAAAAAGCCGTCGCGAACTAGCGTAGTCCGCGACGACGTGGCGGAGCGGGTGGGATTCGAACCCACGGTACCGTTGCCGGTACACCTGATTTCGAGTCAGGGCCGTTATAACCACTTCGATACCGCTCCGTATGTTTGCTGCAGCCTGCGTATTATAACAGACACCGGCAGCAAAATCAAGGAAATTTTCCGCCGATTTACGTGCGTTTGATAAACTGGCGGCTGCACTTCGGGCAGCGGATGTTGATCTTGCCCTTGCCGCGCGGCACGCGGACGACCTGACGGCAGCCGGGGCAGCGGAAATAGCGGTACTGCTTATCCGTCAGGCGGCTGAAAAACCGCAGGAAGGCGGTGTTTTCCCGGCGGCGGGCCTCAATATTGCGCGAATACATCCGGTAGATCGACCAGATGAGCGGGATGTACGCCAGCAGGCTCAATACCGACATCCACTGCACCCACCGGCCGCCGATGGCGCTGATGAGGATCAGCACGAGCGCCGCGCCGAGCAGACACTGGTTCAGCCGGTCCGAGCCATAGCGCCCGGCCATAAATCTGCGAAGCCCATCTCCGATTTTCCGAAACATTTCCGTCACTCCGTCCATATGGTTTCATTCAATAAACCCCATTATAGAAACCTGCGGACAAAATACAAGCGGGCAGGGCGATTGTTTATAAAAAGTTTAAATCTGGCCGGTCTTTTCCCGCTTTTTCCCCGGCAGACGCACGCTCAGTACCGCGATCCCGCCCAAAACCAGGACGATCCCGCAGACCGCCGCCAGGCTGAGCGGCTCATGGAAAACGATCGTGCCGATGACGGCCGACGTGACCGGCTCGACCGAGGCGAGAATGGACGCGCGGCTCGACGGCATGCCCTCGAGGCCCTTTGTATAGAGGATATAGGCCAGAAAGCCCGCCAGCAGCACACATCCAGTCGCTTTCCAGGTTTTCATATCGTTCTCTCTTTCTCTTTTTGATGCGTTCAGTTCTCTGTCCGCAAAACGACAGTCACGACCTCCGGGCGGTTGCCGATGCGCAGAGGCAGCTTGCGGCTGCCGCCGAGCCCGCGGCTGACGACCATGGCGGTCCCGTCCTTTTCGTACAGGCCCGCGGTATAGTCCGGGAACAGATCCATATGCGTGCCGAAGACCGCGCCGATGCCGGGCAGGCGCACGATGCCGCCGTGGCCGTGGCCGCAGAGGACCGTCTGCACGCCCATGTGCGCCCAGAGGGGCAGCTCGTCGTTGCGGTGCGAGAGCATGAGGATATACGCGTCCTTGCCGTACTGCTGCCGGATCTCGCGCACGAGCTGCGCCGGGCGCTTCTGGTCATACGGGCCGTTCGGGTCGTCCACGCCCGCGAGGACGATGGACGCGCCGCCCTTCTCCAGCAGCCGGCATTCATTCGGCAGGCGGATGACGCCCGCCGCGTCCAGCAGGTCAAACAGCGCCTGCCGCTTTTCGCGGGAGAGCACCCACTCGTGGTTGCCCGTCACGTAAAATGTCGGCGCGAGCGCCGTTAAGCCCTCGAGCAGGGGCGGGAGCATGGAAACGTCGGTGAATTCGTCTGCCAGATCGCCGGTCAAGGCGATGATGTCCGGGCTTTGCAGCCGCACGAGCGCGAGCAGATACCGGCTGCCCGCGTCAAAGCGCCTGCCGTGCAGGTCGGAGATCTGTACCACGCGCAGGCCCGAAAACGCCGCGGGCAGCGCCGCGCTGCGGACCTCGACCGTGCTCGAAGACAGTGTGAAATTTTCAAACCACGCCGCGCCGGCCAGCACCAGCGCCGCCGGCAGCAGCCAGCGGCGGCTCTTTCGCCCGTTTTTCCCCATGCCTGCGCCTCCTTTTTTAATAGAGTGTATCATACCCGCCCCGCAAAGAAAAGCGGAACTGTGGCGCCGGCGGGGCTTTTTTGCGGCGCCATGGGCGAAAAAACCGCCTCCAGCGGGGCTGTATCCCACATTTTGTATTGTGATATTCCATCCATGATGCTATAATATGCGAAAAAGAAAATAATAATGGATGTGCATTGGAATTGAAGTACGGAACCTGGACGGTATCGTCCTATGAGCCTGCCGACGCAAGGGCCCTGTGCGCGGCGGGCTTCTCGCCGATCACCGCGGCGCTGCTGTGCAGCCGCGGCTACCGGGACGCGGACGCGGCCAGAGAATTTTTATCCTGCAGCTACCCCCTCTCCTCCCCGTTCGACCTGCTCGACATGGACAGGGCCGCCGCGCGCGTGCGGCTTGCCCTGCAGCGCCGCGAGCATATCGCCGTCTTCGGCGATTACGACGTTGACGGCATCACGGCTACCTGCCTGCTGACGGAATATCTGCGCAGCAAAGGCGGCCACGTGACCAGCTATATCCCCGCGCGGCTCGAGGAGGGCTACGGGCTCAACCCGCTCGCCATCGATACGCTCAAAAAGCAGGGCGTGGAGCTGATCGTGACGGTCGACTGCGGCATCACGGCCAATCAGGAGGCGCAGCTGTGCAAAGAGCTCGGCATCGATCTTGTCATTACCGACCACCACGAGTGCAAATCCGAGCTGCCGCAGGCCGCGGCGCTCGTCGATCCGCACCGCAAGGATCAGCCCCAGCCCGTCACGGAGATGGCGGGCGTCGGCGTCGCGTTCAAGCTGGCCGCCGCCATCGAGGGCGACCAGGAGAAGCTGCTGGACCAATACTGTGATTTTCTGTGCCTCGGCACCGTCGCGGACGTCATGCCGCTGACGGGCGAGAACCGCACGATGGTCGCCCGCGGCCTGCGGGCGCTGGCCAACCCGAAGCGCGTCGGCATCGCCGCGCTGATGGCCGAATGCGCCGTGCAGAAGGGCCCCGTCACCGCGGGGACGATCGGCTATACGCTCGCACCGCGCATCAACGCCGCCGGGCGCATGGGCGAGGTGCACGTGGCGACCGAGCTGTTTCTGACCCACGACGCCGCCCGCGCCGTGGAGCTGGCCGGGACGCTCTGCCGCCTCAACCGCAAGCGGCAGGAGATCGAAGGCAGCATCTACCAGAGCGCCGTCGCCATGCTGCCGCCCGGCGGGCCGCCGCAGGCCATCGTGCTGGCCGACGAGAGCTGGCACCAGGGCGTGGTCGGGATCGTCGCGTCGCGCATGGCGGAGGAATACAGCTGCCCGACCTTCCTCATCTGCCTCGACGGCGACAAGGGCAAGGCCTCCTCGCGCTCGTACGGCGGGTTCAACCTCTTCCGCTCGCTCGAGCAGCTGTCCGGGCTGCTTGAGAGCTACGGCGGGCATGAGCTTGCCGCCGGGTTCACCATCCGGCGCGCGTGCATCGAGCCCTTCCGCGAGAAAATGCTGCAGCTTTGCAGCAGCTTCCGCCAGTCGGACGCCTGCAGCACGGCGCTCGCGATCGACTGCGAGATCCCGCCGGAGCTGCTGACCATCGAAAATATCCAGGCGCTCGACGAGCTCGAGCCCTGCGGCGCGGGCTGCCCGCGGCCGATCCTGTGCATGCGCGGGCTGCAGGTCACGGAGCTGACCGAGGTCGGCGGCGGCAAGCATCTGCGGCTGCGGCTGAGCAAGGGCCCGTTCTCCTGGGGCGCGATCTTCTTTTCCACCAACGCGCAGCGGGCCGCCGTGGCCCAGGGCGACGTGGTCGATATCGCCTTTACCCCGCAGATTAACGAATACCGCTCCATGCGCTCGGTGCAGCTCAATCTGGTCGATATCCGGCCGGACAAGGCCTTCCGCGAGGCGCAGGGGCATGACCGCGCGGTCTACCGCAAGCATCTTTCCGGCGGCGAGCTCAGCTGCGACGAGGCAGACTCCCTGCTGCCGGCGCGGCAGGACTTCGTCGCGGTCTGGCGGTATCTGGCCGCATTCTCGCAGGACGGGACGCTCTGTGAGGAGCTCGGCTGCCTGAGCCGCAAGATCTCGCGCTGCGCAAAGCTCCCGCTGAGCGCAGGAAAAACGCGCATCTGCCTGGACGTTCTGGCAGAGCAGGGGCTCGTGCAGCTCGAGCAGCGGCCGAAGACGCTCTTCATCCGCCTGTGCGCCGACGGGCGCAAGGTCGATCTGGAAAAGAGCCCGATCCTCATCCACCTCAAAAAGCAGAAGGCAGGAACCTGAATGGAAACCA
>DHKK01000089.1 GCA_002404795.1 Clostridiales bacterium UBA4696 | reverse complement strand
ATCGGTAAGTTCATAACGACAGACTTTCATCCTTGTCACTTCTTTCTGCCCCTGTCTTACCACTTATTTGTGTCTTTTTCTTGTACGTTTCGCTATTTTTTACTTTTCAGATACACCCTAGAAGGGGAGCCTTGGGCCCGCTGCGGCGGGGTATCAATCCCTCAGGCGCGTAGTTTATGCCAGTATTGGTACGCCAGCTCCCTTTACACAAGGGAGTCTTGGGGATGCGCAGGTATGAAGATCAATCTTCCAGCACGGCGCTGGTGCGGATGAGCTTTGTGACCTTGGCCAGCAGGATGCTGTATTCCACGGCGGCGGCAAAGGCGTCGTCGTAGTAGGGCTGCAGCTCCTCCATGGTCATGTGGTTGGCGCGGCAAATCTCGCTGAGCGCCTGCGCCACATCCTCCTCGGCTGCGTGCAGATCCTCCAGCTGCGCGACCTTGCGCACGAGCGCCTTGATGCGCACGGCCTGCTCCGCGCCGGGACGGGCATCCTCGCGCATCTGGTCGAGCGTCGAGTTCGTGAACTTGCAGTAATCCTCCAGCGTCAGATTCTTCTGCGCCAGCTGGGCGGACATGGTGTCGAGCTGCTCTTCGACGGCCTTGCTGATTTCGGCGGGATCGGGCGTGAAGTCCATGGTCGCTGCGGCCTGGTGCAGCAGCCGCTCCCGCAGCTCCATCTCCGCGCGCTCGGCATAGTAATCCTCCAGACTCGTGCGCATCTTCTGCCGCATCTCGTCCATGGTCTCACACTCGCCGACCTCCTTGGCGAAGGTGTCGTCCAGCGCGTAGGGCGCGACGGTGCGGATCTCGTGGATGCGGCAGCGGAATTCCGCATCCTTGCCCGCCAGCTCCGGCGCGTGATACTGGGCCGGGAAGGTCACGTGGACCGTCACGTCGTCGCCGGGGTTTTTGCCGACGAGCTGCTCTTCAAAGCCGGGGATGAACGTGCCGCTGCCGAGGACCAGCGTCTGCTTTTCGGCCGTGCCGCCGGCAAACTGCTTGCCATCGGCAAAACCGGCGTAATCGAGGACCAGCTCGTCGCCATTCTGCGACGGGCGGTCAAAGACGGGGGTGCGCCGCTGGCTCTGCTGCTGCAGGCGCACCAGCTGCCGGGTGACCTCCTCGTCCGTAACGTCTACATGTTCCAGTCTGGCCCGCAGGCCGCGGTATTTGAATTCCATGGTGATTCTCCCTGTTTGTTGTTTAGTATAGAGCCGGGGCGCACCGGCCGGCGCGCCCCGGAATGCTTATAGTTTTGCCTTGATCGCCGAGATGAGGATATCCCCGGCGACGACGCGGTCTTCGGCGGCGAAGCCGGTCTCAAAATTGTCCGAGTACAAAACCTGACTGCTGGGCGGGAACTCGTCGTCCCCGGCGTAGACCATGATCTGCATCCGGTAGCCGCCGAGGAAATCGAACTGGAAGCCCGCGTCCCCGTGGCCGATCGCCAGCGCGCCCATGGCTTCGCAGGCCGCGCGGAACTTCTCCACCCGCGTGCCGAACGTGAACGCCGCCCGCGTCAGGACCCGGCCGGTGTACGGGCCGATGTACATTTCGCCCCACGGCATCTCGCGGAAGGTCTTGTAGCTGCTGGACGGCTCCGCCGCGCGGCCTTCGAGCAGAAAGCGCAGCAAAAACGTCTGGCAGGGGAGGTTTTTCAGCGCAAACGCGCTCTCCGTATCCGAGGAAATGGCATATTCCGGCCAGCGGATCTCATATTTCGTGCCGAGCAGCGTCACGGTGAACCGGCCGTCCGCAAACGGCACGCCGCAGCGCTTCGACGCCTCGATCGGGTCGAGCGCGGCGAATTTTTCCTCGTAGTGGGCAAAGGGGACCTCTTCCTTGTTGTTTTGTACCTGCATAAACCGATCACTCCTGAATGCTCGACGGGAACAGCTCCCGGTTGGTGTGCGGCAGGAAACAGGCCGCGACGAATTCGTCCATATACCGCGGGTTGGTGGAAAGCTCGAGATAGGTCATGTTGGAGGCCAGCTCGTCGACCTTGTCCACGGCACAGTCCGACCGCGCCATGGCGTAGGCGCCGGAGAGGGACGTGTTGCCGAGGTATTCGAACAGCTCCCGGTCGATATCCGGCAGCATGCCGATGCGCACGGCGTTTTCCATGTTGATGCCAGAGCCGATGCCGCCCGCGACGTAGACGTGCGACAGGACCGTCACGTCCATATCGAGGCTGGAGAGCATGATGTTGATGGCCGAGAAAATGGCGGCCTTGGCGCGGATGAACGAGTCGATGTCGACCTCGGTGATGGAGATCTCGCGGCCCGTCTCGGATTCCGCGGCGGTGGCGAGGATATAGCGGCCCATGCCGTGCTCGTCGTGCGCGACGCGCTTGCCCTCGCGCACGAACTGGCCCTTGGAGGAGATGATCGATGTGCGGTAGAGCTCGGCGATGACGTCGATGATGCCGGAGCCGCAGATGCCGACGGGCTTCTGCCCGTCCGGGCCGACGATGCCGAGCGTGGGCTCCATGGTGTCGCGGTCGATCTTGACGGACTCGACCGCGCCGTCGGTCGCGCGCATGCCGCAGGAGATGTCGCCGCCCTCAAAGGCGGGACCGGCCGAGCAGGCGCAGGACATCATGAAGTCGCGGTTGCCGAAGACCAGCTCGCCGTTGGTGCCGAGGTCGATGAAGAGCGAAAATTCATCCTTGTCCCAGATGAGGCTCGTGAACGCGCCCGCGGTGATATCGCCGCCGACATACGAGCCGATGTTCGGGGCCAGCAGGATCTCAGCGTCGGGGTTCGCGGGGAAGCCGAGGTCCTTGGCGGTCATGCCGCGCCACTGGAAAAACGTCGGGATATAGGGTTCCATGCGCACGGGGTCAGCGTCGACGCCGAGCAGCAGATGGTTCATCGTGGTGTTGGAGGCGATGCAGACGCGGAAAATACGCGAGACGGGGATGCCCGCCGATTTGCACATCGCCGCGACCAGCGGCAGGAGCGTCTCTTTGAGGATCGCGTCCTGCAGGCGCTTGACGCCGCCGGGCTTCGACTGCTCGACGATGCGGTTGATGACGTCGGCGCCGTAGCGGATCTGGCCGTTGCCGGCCGAGGCCTTGGCCGTGAGCCGGCCGGTGGCAAGGTCCATGAGAACGCCGGTGACGGTCGTGGTGCCGATGTCGATGGCGCAGCCATAGAGCGGCGCGTCGGGCTTTTCCGTCACGTCCATGACGGTCAGCACGCCGTCCGTCAGCGTGCCGGAGACGAGGACCTTGAAATTCGTGTCCCGCAGCGTCTTTGCAAGCTTTTTGACGGTATGGTAGGTGAGCTTGACCTCCGTGCAGCCGTCGAACGCGGCCTGCGCGAAGCGCGAAAGGCGCTCGGTGTCGGGCATGGTGTCGTCGAGCGTCGGCTCGTCCAGCTCGACCAGGGCCTGCACGAAGTCGTTCGTGAAGTCGACGCCGGCAGCCTGCACATCCTCCTGCAGCTGGTTGAAGATCGCGATCTCCTTGCCGGAGGACAGGTCGGCCGTCTTCATCCGGCTCTGATAGGCGGAGGCAATGTCGGGGACGAGAACGGTGATGTTGCCCGCGGGCTTTGTCGCGCAGCTGAGCCGCCAGCCGGCGGCGTAGTCCTCATCGGAGATGTGGACGGTCTGCATGCCGGTCACGTCGCCGGAGACGAGCTTCACGCGGCATTTGCCGCACGAGCCGTTGCCGTTGCAGGGCGCGTCGATGGCGACGTTGGCCGCCTTGGCAGCCTCCAGGATGGTGCTGCCGGGCGCGGCGGAGAAATGGACCTCCTGCGCGCCGTTTTCGAATTGGAAGGTGATTTCGTACATACTGTCATATCCTTTCCTGAGCAGAAATGTGTGGAAACCGCCGCCGGCGGAATACGCGGAACGTACTTCCGCCGCCCCCTGCGTGGTACCATTATTCTATAATATAAACAAATCCGCTGCTGCGGTCAAGTCCTGCGGAGTGATAAATGGTTTTTGTACAATTTTCAGAATTTGTCAAAGAAATATGCGCGGGAGAAAAAGATAAGTCATTTTCAGTGAAGAAACGATTGATTCGCACGAGGAAATGTGGTAAGCTGAACACGGTACAAGGCTATGAAACAAACTGACAGGAGGACGAAACTATGAAAAAATTCATCAACCAGGTCGAGCTTGTGGAAGATCAGATGATCGCGGGTATGGTCAAGGCCTACCCCCAGTATGTACGGAAGCTGGACTGCGGAAACGTGGTCGTGCGGACAGAAAAGAAGGAGGGGAAGGTCGCGCTGATCTCCGGCGGCGGCTCCGGCCATGAACCGGCGCACGGCGGCTACGTCGGCACAGGCATGCTGGACGCGGCGGTCGCGGGCGCGGTGTTCACCTCTCCCACGCCGGATCAGATCTATGAGGGCATCAAGGCCGTCGCCACGGACGAGGGCGTGCTCATGGTCATCAAAAACTACACCGGCGACGTTATGAACTTTGAAATGGCCGGTGAAATGGCCCAGATGGACGATATCAAGGTCGCGCAGGTCGTCGTAAATGACGACGTCGCCGTCGACGGCAGTCTCTATACCGTCGGCCGCCGCGGCGTGGCGGGCACGGTGTTCGTCCACAAGATCGCGGGCGCGAAGGCAGAGCAGGGGGCGGAGCTCGAGGAGGTCCAGCGCGTGGCGCAGAAGGTCATCGACAACGTGCGCACCATGGGCGTTGCCATCCGGCCGTGCACGGTCCCGGCGGCGGGCAAGCCCGGCTTTGAGTTGGGTGAAGACGAGATGGAGGTCGGCATCGGCATCCACGGCGAGCCCGGCACCCACAAGGAAAAGCTCCGCCCGGCGGATGAGATCGTCGATCATCTTCTGGGCAAGATCCTTGCCGATATCGACTACACCGGCCATGAGGTCGCCGTCATGGTCAACTCCTCCGGCGCAACGCCGCTCATGGAGCTGTTCATCATCAACAACCACGTCGCCGACGTGCTGGCCGCCAAGGGTATTAAGGTCTATAAGACCTTTGTGGGCGAATACATGACGTCCCTGGAGATGGAGGGCTTCTCACTCTCCCTGCTGCGGCTGGACGACGAGCTGAAGGCCTTGCTGGACGCGCCCGCGGATACCATCGCGTTCAAGGCATAAAGCACCCGAACAAAGGAGAACCCATATGATCGATCAGGAACAGGTATTGGAGATCTTACATGCCATCGGCGAAAAGATCACGGAAGAAAAGCTCTATCTCACTGAGCTTGACAACGTCATCGGAGACGGCGACCACGGGATCAATCTGGCCCGCGGCTTCGCCGAGGTTGAGAAAAAACGCCCGATGATGGAGGGTAAGGACATCGGCACCATGCTCAAGACTGCCGGTATGGCCCTCGTGTCGACGGTCGGCGGCGCGTCCGGGCCGCTCTACGGCACGGCGTTCATGCAGGCGGGCAAGGCGCTGGCCGGGAAGACGGAGCTGGACGCGAAGGATCTTCTCACGATTCTGGACGCGTTCGTCGCGGGCGTGCAGCTGCGTGGCAAGTCCGTCGCGGGAGAAAAGACGATGCTCGACGCCATGATCCCCGCGCGCGACGCATTCAAAGCCGCGCTGGACGCGGGCAAGGGCGCGAAGGACGCGCTCGCGGACGCCGTGGCCGCCGCAGAGCAGGGCGTGGAGTACACCAAGACCATCATCGCCACCAAGGGCCGTGCGAGCTATCTCGGCGAGCGCAGCCTCGGCCATCAGGATCCGGGCGCGACCTCGTTCACCACGATGCTGAAGGTCGTAGCGGCGCACGTATGAGGGCGAAGGCATGGTAGGCTTTGTCATTGTATCGCACAGCAAAACGCTGGCTGAGGGCGTGGTGGAGCTGACAACGATGATGGCCAACGGCGTGCCCATCCGGGCCGCGGGTGGGCTGGACGACGGCAGCTTCGGCACGAGCTACGAAAAAATCGCGAACGCCATTGACGAGATTTATTCGGACGACGGCGTGATCGTGCTCATGGATATGGGCTCTGCGGTCATGACTGCGGAAATGGTGCTCGAGTCCATGCCGGAGCGCAAGCTCGTCCTGGCCGACTGCCCCCTGGTCGAGGGTGCGGTCGCCGCGACCGTCAGCGCCATCGCGGGCAGCAGTCTCGAAGATATCATGGACGAACTCGCCGACGTCCGGGAGCTGAAAAAGCTGTCATAACACAAGCAGCCTCCCGCGTTTCGCGCGGGAGGCCGGGCTTTACAAGGAGTCTCTATGAAAGAATTTCAATATACCATCCAGGACCCCATGGGCTTTCACGCGCGCCCGGCCGGTGCGCTCGTGCGCGCGGCAAAGGCGTATGAGAGCCGCATCACGATCACCTGCGGGGAAAAATCCGCGCAGCTGACGCGGCTGATGGCCGTGATGGCCCTCGGCATCAAGCAGGGGCAGACCGTCACCGTCACCATCGACGGCCCGGATGAGGACCGGGCGTTCGAAGAACTGCAGGCGCAGTTCCGCGCGAACGCGTGAGGTGGGCCCATGCAGCAGTTGAAGGGCATATCCATCTCGCAGGGCCTTGCCGTGGGCAAGATCGTCGTGCTGTCTTCCACCGCCGCGCCGGAGGCGCAGGCCGGAACGCCGGAGGAGGAGCTGGCGCGCTTCCAGCGCGCGCAGCAGCAGGCGGTCCGGGATCTCGGTGCGCTCTATGAAAAAACCAAGGCGGAGCTCGGAGAGGCGGAAGCGGAGATCTTCTCCGTCCACCAGCTGATGGCCGAGGATGAGGACTTTACGGACCTTATCACCGCCGCGATCGCGAAAGGCACAGAGGCCTCCGAGGCTGTCCGGCAGGCGGGGGAGCAGTGCGCGGCCACGTTTTCCTCCATGGACGACGATTATATGCGTGAGCGGGCAGCCGACGTGCAGGACGTTGCCGCGCGCATCCGCCGCATCCTGCGCGGCGAAGCGGAGACCGTGCTGACCGGCCCCTGCCTCATCGCCGCCGAAGAGCTCACGCCCAGCCAGACCGTGCAGTTCCCGCGCGAATTCGTGCTGGGCTTTCTGACTGCGCGGGGCGCGGCCAATTCGCATACCGGCATTCTTGCGCGCACGCTGGGCGTCCCGGCAGTGTCGCAGCTGCCGGTGGACGCGCAGCTGCAGGGGCGGACGGCGATCCTGAACGGGGACGAGGGCACGCTGATCCTCGACCCGGACGAAGATCAGCGCCGGGAGGCGGAGGCCGGGATCCGCGCGCGGCAGGCGCAGCGCGAGGCGCTGCGGCAGCTGGCGAAGCTCCCGAGCGTCACAAAGGACGGCCATGCCATCCGCCTGTACGCGAATCTCGCCGGGACGGACGATCTGCCGCTGCTGCAGGAAAGCGGTGCGGAGGGCGTGGGCCTGCTCCGGAGCGAGTTCCTCTATCTTGGCCGCAGCAGCTATCCGACGGAGGACGAGCTGTTTGCCAGCTACAAGCAGCTCGTGCAGGCCATGGACGGCCGGGAGATCATCATCCGCACGCTCGATATCGGCGCGGATAAAAAGGCGGACTATTTTGACCTGCCGCCGGAGGACAACCCGGCGCTCGGCCTGCGCGCCATCCGCCTGTGCCTGACGCGCCCGGCCCTGCTGCAAACGCAGCTGTGCGCCATCCTGCGCGCGTCGGCGTTCGGCAACGTCGGCGTCATGTTCCCCATGGTGACCGGCCCGGCGGAGCTTGCGCGGCTCAAAGCTGCGCTCCGGGATGCCGAGGACGCGCTGACCGCCCGCGGCGAGCGCTTCGGCCGCTATCAGACCGGCATCATGATCGAGACGCCCGCGGCCGTCTTTATGAGCCGGGAGCTTGCGCGGGAGGTCGACTTCTTCTCCATCGGCACGAACGATCTGACGCAGTATCTGCTGGCCATGGACCGGCAGAACCCGGCGCTCGCGCCGTTCTGCGATCCGCATCACCCCGCCGTGCTGCGCGCGATCGAGGAAACGGTGCGCAACGCGCACCTCGAGGGCTGCCGCGTCGGTATCTGCGGCGAGCTGGCCGCGGACGAGAGTCTGACGCAGACCTTCCTGCGCCTGGGCGTGGACGAGCTTTCCGTCTCCCCGCCCCGCGTCCTGCCCCTCCGCCAGGTCATTCGCAATATGACGCTGGAATAACTGCAAAAAGGCAGCGGCCTTGCGGGGCCGCTGCCTTCTGCATCCGCCGTTGACATTCCGCTGCGCAGCGTGTATCATGAAAGAAAACTGCGCGGAAAGGCGGATAAACAAATGGATACGAGCTTCGGCATACAGCAGAAAGGCAAGCGAAACCTCATCACCGATGTGGCGGGGATCACGGTCGGGCATTGCACGCTGGCAGATGGCGATGTGCAGACGGGCGTGACGGCCCTTCTGCCGCACCAGGGAGATCTGTTTCATGACCGCTGCCCCGCCGCGGTCCACGTCATCAACGGCTTCGGCAAGAGCGCGGGGCTCGTGCAGGTGCAGGAGCTCGGGTATCTCGAGACGCCGCTGATTTTGACCAACACGCTCTCGGTCGGCACGGCCTTTACGGCCTGCGTGCGCTATATGCTCGCGCGCAACGACCAGATCGGCCGCGCCGAGAGCACCGTGAACCCTATCATTCTCGAGTGCAACGACGGCTATCTGAACGACATCCGGGGCCTGCACGTGACGGAGGACCATGTGTTCGCCGCGCTGGGTGCCGCGGATACGGCCTTCGCTCTCGGTGCGGCCGGCGCGGGGCGGGGGATGAGCTGCTATCATCTCAAGGGCGGCATCGGCTCCGCCTCTCGTGTATTCGAGATCGGCGGGCAGACCTATACGCTCGGTGCGCTGGCAATGACGAATTTCGGCTCGCTCGTCGACCTGACGATCGCGGGCGAGAGGATCGGGAAAAAGCTCACGGCGGAGGCGGAGGATGCCAAGGGCTCGTGCATCCTGGTCCTGGCAACAGACGCGCCGCTTTCCTCCCGGCAGCTGGCCCGGGTGGCCCGGCGGGCGCAGAGCGGCCTTGCACGCACGGGCGCGGTCGTCGAGCACGGCAGCGGCGAGATCGTGCTCGCCTTCTCCACGGCCAACCGCATCCAGGCGGGGCAGCTTTTTCACAGCGGCGTCTATCTCAACGACGAGGCGCTCCGGCCCGTCTTCCGCGCCGCGACCGAGACGGTGGAGGAGAGCATCATCCGCTCCATGCTGGAAGCCGAGACCGTCACCGGCCGCAACGGCCACATCCGCCTGTCGCTGTACGACGCGATGGAAAGAGCCGGGCTGCCCCGGTAAAAGCAGAAGAAACCAAAGCGCTCCCGCTGCAGCCGCAGCGGGAGCGCTTTTGCTTGTCAGAGACTCAGAACAGCCGGACGATCAGCTGCGAGACCAGCACCACCGCGATCAGCGCGATGGGGTAGGTCGCAGCGTAGGCGGAGGCGACGTTGCTCGTGCCCGCCACGTGGATGAGGGTGCCGAGGGCGGGGGTGGAGGTCATGCCGCCGGTGATGGAGCCGAGGATATTCAGCAGGTTCATCTTCAGCACATGCTTGGCGACGAGATAGCCCATGACCATCGGCAGAAGCGTCATGAAAATGCCGTAGACAAAGTAGATGGGCTTGAAATACCGCACGAAGCTCATGCCGCCCGAGACACCCGCGCCAATGAGGAAGACCATCAGACCAAGCTCCCGGAAGGTCTCAAGGACCTTCTTGCTCGGCATGAGGTCGGCCCGGCCGAAGTGGCCGAAGTGGCCGAACACCAGCGAGACCAGCAGCGCGCCGCCCGTTGTGGTGAGCGAGAAGAAATTGAAGAATTTTACCGAGCCCAGCAGAATGCCGAACACCGCCGCGACGGCGAAGGGCGTGAAGCCGAAATCATCGAATTCCAGCAGCTTTCCCTTGAACTTGGCGACGTCGCCGGTCTCCACGTGGGTGATCTTGCGGCGTTCCTCGTCCAGATCCGCGTGCACGACGCGCGGCATCAGCTGCACGAACAGCACGACGCCGATGACGCCGAAGAGATACGCGATGCCGTAGCCGACCGTGACCGCGTCCTGATACTGGGCGGCGACGGCCTCCTTCGTGGCGGAAAACGCCGGGGTCGAGGTCAGCGAGCCTGCGAGCAGGCCGGAGATCATGGCCGTCAGCTGCCCCGGGTCATAGCCCGGCTGCCCGGACTCGATGGCCCGGCCGACGAGCAGGCACAAGATCGCGGTGAGGCCGCCGGAGAGGATGATCACCACGCCCAGCAGCACATAGGACTTGAAGTTGTGCTTCATGTTCTTGAAGAAGTTCGGCCCGGCGATAAAGCCGACCGAGGTCACGAAGAACACGAGGCCCAGGTTTTCGATGATCTTCAGCGCCTGCGAGGCGTAGTTGATCTCTTCGATGACGAAGCGGGAATTGAAGTGGGTACCGAAAAACGCGCCGTAGACCAGCGCAATGACAAAGACACCGGCTGTGCCGAGGCTGATCCCCTTGATGGTGATCCGTCCGAGCAGATAGCCGATCGCGGCGATCCCGAAGACGGAGAGCATCAGGAAATTCGCAGCGTTGATGGAAGCGGTCATCTCTTTTCTCCTCTTAGTTTCTCCCGGGAAGCGCTGCATCGGGGCAGATGCAGCGCTTCTTCGGTTTATTTGACAGGATGGATCTTTCTTGCATAGTCGGGCAGCAGCTGCGGCGAGGGACGATGGTCCGATACGCCCGCCTGCTGCTTTTCTGCTTCAAACGCGGCCACGTGGCTGAGCGTCAGCGCGCCGACGGTGACGGACTTCGCCTTCTCGGCGGCGTGCTGGCCCGCGTTGCGGCCGAAGACGATCACGTCGAGCAGGCTGTTGCCCATCAGACGGTTGCGTCCGTGGATACCGCCGACGACCTCGCCCGCCGCAAACAGGTTCTCCACGTCGGTCTGGCCGTCGGGGGTGATGTGCAGACCGCCGTTCTGGTAGTGGAGCGTCGGATAGACGAGGATCGGCTCGGTGCGGATGTCGATGCCGTGCTTGGCGAACATGCGCATCATGGCCGGGATCCGCTTTTCAATCGTGCCCTTGCCGTTTTTCAGCTCGATCATCGGCGTGTCGAGCCAGACGGCCTGCCCGGCCGGGGTCCTGACGCCCTTGCCGCGCTCGGTACACTCCCGGATGATGGAGGCCGCGGCCACGTCGCGCGTCTCGAGCGGGTTCATAAAGACCTCGCCGTCCGCGTTCACGAGCATCGCGCCGACGGAACGGACCTTCTCCGTGACCAGCGCGCCGTAGATCTGCGCGGGGTAGGCCGCGCCCGTGGGATGGTACTGCAGCGTGTCGGGGTAGAGGAGCTTCGCGCCCGCCCGGTAGCCGAGGACGAGGCCGTCGGCCGTTGCGCCGTAGTGGTTGGAGGTGGGGAAGCCCTGATAGTGCAGCCGCCCCGCGCCGCCGGTGGCGAGGATGACGGTCTTCGCCTTTGCGACCAGCAGCTCCTTCGTCTCCATGTTCAGAAGGACCGCACCGGCGCAATGGCCGTTTTCGTCCTTGATGAGCTCGATGGCGGAGGTGAAGTCGACGACGGGAATGCCGCGGTTGAGGACCTCGTCGCGCAGCGTGCGCATGATCTCGGCGCCGGAATAGTCCTTGGCCGCGTGCATGCGCTTGCGGGAGGTGCCGCCGCCGTGGGTCGTGATCATGGTGCCGTCCGGCGCCTTGTCAAACTCCACGCCGAGCCCGGACAGCCACTGGATGGCCTCCGGCGCGTCCATGACGAGCTTGTACAGAAGGTCCTTCTGTGCAGCAAAATGGCCGCCGCCGTAAGCGTCGAGGAAGTGCTGGGCAGGGGAGTCGTTGGGCTTGTCGGCAGCCTGGATGCCGCCCTCGGCCATCATGGTGTTGGCGTCGCCCATGCGGAGCTTCGTGACGACCATGACCTTCGCGCCGGCCTTGTCAGCCTCGATGGCGGCCGAGCAGCCTGCGCCGCCGCCGCCGATGATGAGAACGTCGGTCTCGTAATCGGGCTTCGTGAGGTCAAACTGCTCGTGCAGGACGCGCGATTCGCCCTCAAGCAGGTCGGCCAGCTCCAGCGGGACCTTCTGGCCCTTGTTGGGGCCGAAGCGCAGCTCGGTGAACTGCTCGGTGCGGTAGTCGGGATGGAACTTCTTGAGCAGCGCGTCCTTTTCGTCCGCGGTCATGCGGCGGGGGTCCAGCTTGATGTTTTCTTCGCGGGCTGCTTCCACCTTGCGGATGGAGGCGAGCATGTTGGGATCCTGATACATGATATGCGTCCTCCTTACTTCTCGATCTCGCGGTGGTTGTAGAGCTCTTTGATCGCGTCGAGCGGTTTTTCCATCAGGCTCTCGATGAGCGCCTCAAATTTGCCGTCCTTGACCTCCTGTACGCGCACGTCGAGATGCTTGCAGTGCGGGGCGATATATTTGCCGTTGAGACGGCGGGCCAGCATCGCCACCTGCGGGTGGGAGATCCCGGCGGGACAGCGGGACGAGCAGACGCCGCACATCACGCAGTCGAACGACTCCTCGGCGCACTTGTCAAACTCGCCGCGCTGGGCGTAGGCGATGTACTGCATGACGTTCAGACCCTGGGTACAGGCCTTCGTGCAGGCGTTGCAGCCGACGCAGGCATAGATCTCGGGGTACAGCTGCATCATGACCGTCTGCGTGGGCTTCAGCTTCTCCATGTCGTAGACTTCCTTGACCAGCGGGAAGAACGGGAGCGTCGCCACGTACATGTTATTTTCCACGCGCGTCGAGCACGCGAGGCAGGCCTTCAGCTCCCGGTCGCCCGCGATGCGGTAGATCGTCGCACACGCGCCGCAGAAGCCGTTGCGGCAGCCGCAGCCGCGCACGAGCTGATAGCCGGAATACTCCATCGCTTCCATGATGGTCAGACTGTCCGGCACCTCATATTTCTTGCCGAACAGGAAAACCGTCACCATATTTTCCATACCTGTTCTCCTTTAATACTCATTCGGCAGCTCGTCGAGCTGATCAAAGCGGAACACCGGGCCGTCCTTGCAGACGTATTTGTCGCCGATGTTGCAGCGGCCGCACTTGCCGAGGCCGCATTTCATCTTGAGCTCCATCGTGGTATAGACCTGCTCGCGGGCGAAGCCCAGCTCCATGAGACCCGCAAGGGTAAACTTGATCATGATGGGAGGGCCGCACATGACGACGGTCTTGTCGGTCGTGAAGCCGAGCTCCTTGACGTAGTTCGGCACGAAGCCGACATGCCCGTCCCACTCCGGCTGCTCGCGGTCGATGGTGAGATGGACGTTGATGCCGTCCTCCTGGCACCAGACGTTCTCGATCTCCGGGAAGTCGACCAGGTCCTCTTTCGAGCGCGAGCCGTAGACGATGTCGATCTTCCCATAGCGGTCACGGTAGTGGCGGCAGTAGTTGATGACCGCGTGCAGCGGGGCAAGACCGATGCCGCCCGCGATGAACAGCAGATCCTTGCCCGCAAACGCGGTGTCGACCGGAAAGCCGTTGCCGTAGGGGCCGCGGACGGTGATCTGCTGGCCGGGCTCCATGGCGTGGAGCCATTCGGTCACGCAGCCGCATTTTTTGATGGAGAACTCCACATATTCCTCCAGCGTGGGGCTGGACGTGATGGAGAACAGAGCCTCGCCGACGCCCGGCACGGAGAGCATGGCGCACTGGCCGGGGATGTGGACGAAGGGCTTTTTGCCGTCGAGACCGACCACGCGGAAGGTCTTGACGTCGGGCGTGTCGACGCGGATATCCGTGACGACGGCGAGATTGGGGATCAGCGGATCAGGTCTCATGTTGTTTCCTCCCCAAGCGTTTTGACGACTTTGACGATGTTCATGTGGATCGGGCACTTCGCCAGGCACCGGCCGCAGCCGACGCAGCCGAAGATCCCGTCGTTGTTATCCGGGAAATAGACCAGCTTGTGCATGAAACGCTGGCGGAACCGCTCGAGCTGGGTCGGGCGCGGCTGACCGGCGGACATCTTGGTGAAGTCCGAGTACATGCAGCTGTCCCAGCAGCGGAAGCGGCGGACAAGCTTGCCGGAGTCGAATTCCTTGATGTCGTAGCACTGGCAGGTCGGGCAGACGAAGGTGCACGTGCCGCAGCCGAGACAGCTTTCCGAGAGCTGCTTCCATTCCGGCCGGTCAAAGAGCGCTTTCGTCTTCCCCGCGCCGACGGCGGACAGATCGAGGCTTGCCAGCGGAAGCTTTTTGAGGATCGCGTGCGTCTGCGCCTGCTGGGCCTTGACGGCTTCGCCGTCGGCGTCTTCGAGCATGGAGAGCTTCGCGGTCAGCACCTCGCCCTTTTCTGTGTTGGCCTGCCAGTAGAGCGCCGCTGCGTCCATCCAGCAGCTGACATCGCCCTGCGGCTGCGACGGGTCGACGCCGAAGGCCTGACAGAAGCAGGTCTCCTCCGGCCGGGTGCAGGCCAGGGTCACGACGGTGCCGTGCGCGCGGCGCGCGGCGTAATAGGTGTCCTGCGGCTCGGAGAGGAAGATGCGGTCGAGAATTTCAAAGCTCCTTGCGTCGCACGCGCGCACGCCAAAGAGGACGAAAGGCTCCGCCGGGTCGCGCGTCTCAACGAGATCGAGCTGCTTGCCCGTCACGCGGAAGCCGACGAGGTTTTCCACCTGCGGGAAGAACAGATCCTTGGCCGAGCGGACGGTATTGAGCTTTTTCGTCAGCTGCAGCCCCTCGCGCCAGAGCCTGAAGTTCGCCTGACCGGCCGCGTCGTCCGCGGGGATATAGAGCTTCTGCTCCGCCGCGAGTGCGGAGAACAGAGCAGGAAGCTTCGAAAGCGAGAGCTGTTTCATTGTGCACCTCCCCGTTCATACACGACGGACGGCTCGCAGTCGTCCTTGCGGAAGTCCATGAGCGGCGGGCGGGAATCAAAGTCTGCGCCGGCCTGATACTCGCCGTAGAGCTCGTTGATGTCCTTGATGAACTTGCGGTTGAGTAAATGCAGCGGGATATGCTGCGGACAGACGCGCGAGCATTCGCCGCAGTCGGTGCAGCGGGAGACAACGTGGAACGCGCGGATGACGTGGAACATGTTTTCCTCAAAGGGATCGGCGATGGCCTTGTTTTCAAAGCCGGAATCGTGGTTGTCAAACACGCATTTTTCGCACGAGCACGCCGGACATACGTTGCGGCACGCGTTGCAGCGGATGCAGCGCGAGAGCTCGCCGCGCCAGAACGCATAGCGTTCCTCCGGCGTCATCGCCTCGAGCTTTGCGACCTCGTCAAAGCGGCCGCAGTCGGGGGCCTCCTCGCCCTGCTCGCCGAGCAGCTCGTCAAAGCAGACGATCTTTTTGCTCTTGCAGGTCCTGCACTTGAGCAGCAGCGCGTCGGCTTTTCTGACGGTCTCGTCACCGTAGATGGTGGTGAGCTTCAGATCTTCGCCGTCTTCCGCGACGGCGGTCACACCGGCGGCGCCCAGGGCCTTGATGGCCTCCATGTCGCACATGCCGTCGCACTGCACGCCGACGGCATAGACATTCTCACGCAGGATGCGATGTTCCTTCAGAAGCTGGACGAAGGAATAGCTGTCGCATGGCTTGAGGAACACGGCGGCTTTGCCGCCCTTGCGCGATTCCGCGATCAGGTATTTGGACAGATTCGCGCCCGAGAAGACGCTCCAGACGAAGTTCTGCTCCACATCCTCCACGCTTGTGAACGTCGAGGGGGTCAGATCGTAGAAGAACTCGCCCGCGCGCCAGCCGATGACGCGGTCGACGGTCTGACCTTTCAGCAGCTGGATGGCTTTTTCCTTTACTCCTTGCATCTCAGATCCTCCAGTCTGCGGTTCTCGCCGAGCTTCGTGATGGTCTCGGTGAATTCATTCATCGTCTTGGCGAATTTCGCGCCCTCGGCCGCCGAGACCCACTCGACCCGCGTGCGCTCGCGCTCGATGCCGAGGAAGTCCAGCATGGAGAACAGCAGCGTCATGCGGCGGCGGGCATAGTAGTTGCCGGTGGTATAGTGGCAGTCGCCGGGGTGGCAGCCGCAGAGGATCACGCCGTCCGCCCCGCGCTGGAACGCGCGGAGGATGAACATCGGGTTCAGCCTGCACGAGCAGGGGATGCGGATGATCTTCACATTGGCCGGATAGCTCAGCCGGTTCGTGCCGGACAGATCGGCGCCCGCGTAGGAGCACCAGTTGCAGCAGAACGCCACGATCGTGGGCGTCCA
>DHKK01000024.1 GCA_002404795.1 Clostridiales bacterium UBA4696 | reverse complement strand
CGTCAAGACAAGGTTTGGAAAATGGTGAAATACTTTCTGTATTTCCCATTTTTCAAACCGCAGGATCGGCGAAAAAGATCCGTCATCCGCGGCCGGAGATTGATTCAGAGGTTCCTTAGAATGTTGAGTAAGGAAGGATCCGGAATGGAACAGAATCTGACATTTGCCGACCTTGGACTGTCGGAAGAAATTTTGCAGGCGCTGGAGAAGAAGGGCTACGGCTACCCGACCCGCATCCAGGCCGAGGCGATCCCGGAATTTTTACAGTGGAAAGACGTCATCGCCAAGGCGCCGACCGGCACGGGCAAGACCTTTGCCTTCGGCATTCCGATGATCGAGCATATCGACGCTGAAAGCGAGGACCTGCAGGGCCTCATCCTGGCTCCGACGCGCGAGCTTGCCATCCAGATTTGCGACGAGCTGCGCGGGCTGCTCACGTATTATAAAAATATCCGCGTGGCCGTGGTCTACGGCGGCGCGAAGATCGAAGGGCAGATCAAGCAGCTGAAGGCGCACCCGCAGATCGTCGTCGCCACGCCGGGCCGGCTGATGGACCATTATAAGCGGCATACGATCTCGTTCGACAAGGTGCAGACCGTCGTGCTCGACGAGGCGGACCGGATGCTCGACATGGGCTTCTTCGACGATGTGACGAAGATCATCGAGAAGGTCAAAAACCGCCGCAATCTCGGCCTGTTCTCCGCCACCATCTCGCAGGAGGTCATGACGGTCTCGTGGATGTACCAGCGCGACGAGGTGGAGATCACCGTCCCCGCCGACACCGACAACCGCCCGGACATCACGCAGTATTCCATCACCTGCCCGCCGCTCGAGAAGATCGACATGGTCAGCCGCCTCATCCGCACGCTGCGGCTCGAGCGCACCATCGTCTTCTGCAACACGAAGGTCATGTGCCAGCGTCTGCGCGACGATCTGGTCCGCATGGGCCTCGACGCCGACTGCATCCACGGCGATATCCCACAGCAGAAGCGCGAAAAGACCATGCGCACCTTCAAAGACGGCAAGCTGCCCATCCTCATCGCCACCGACGTCGCCTCCCGCGGCATCGACGTCGACGACGTCGACTGCGTCATCAACTATGATGTGCCCGAGGAGAACGAATATTACATCCACCGCATCGGCCGGACCGGCCGGGCCAAGAAGAAGGGCATCGCCGTGTCCATCCTCGGCACGTTCCCGGAGCAGGCAAAGCTGGCGGAGATCGCGAAGTATTCCCACTATGTCGTCCAGCCCGTGAAATTCGCGGAGGACGGCGCACTCGTGGAAGAAGAGCCGCCGAAGCCCAGGAAGGCGCCGCCGCGCCGCCGCTTCCGTTGACGGCAGCGGAATGGGGCGTGCTGCTTCTGTGCTGCGCGCTGCCGGGAGAGGAAAAGCCGCTGAGCCTGCCGCAGTTTCAGGAGCTCGGGCGGCGGGTGCGGGCGCTCGGCTGCCGGGGAGAGGATCCGCTCAGGGAGCTGACGGCCCGGGACCTTGCCCGCCTCGGCTATGACGCGGCACAGAGCGCGCACATCACGCGGCTGCTTGCGCGGGAAGCACAGCTGGAGCAGTATCTGCGCGCGGCTGCGGCGCAGGGCGTCACCGCCGTCACGCGGCTGTCTTCGCAGTATCCTGCGCGCCTGCGGCAGACGCTCGGGCCGCGCTGCCCGGCGGTGCTGTTTGCAAAGGGCGAGGAGAAGCTTCTCTCCGCGCGCTGCATCAGCGTGGTCGGCTCGCGTGAGCTACGTGAGGCCGGGCGGGCCTTTGCCGCGGAGGCCGGGCGGCGCATCGCGGCGGAGGGCTTCGCGCTCTGCTCCGGCGGAGCCGCGGGGGCGGACCGCGCGGCGCAGGACGTCTGTCTGGCGCACGGCGGCAGCGCCGTGATCTTCCCGGCCGGACGGCTGACCGACTGCCCGGTGCAGGAACACGTTTTGTATCTGGCGGAGCAGGCGTATGACGCGCCGTTCTCCACGCCGCGGGCGCTGGGGCGGAACTACCTCATCCACGCGATGGGGGAGAAGACGCTCGTCGCGCAGTGCCGGGCCGGTTCCGGCGGCACGTGGGACGGAACAACGGAAAATCTGAAGCACGGCTGGAGCCCCGTCTTCGTGCATGACGATGGGACGCCCGGCGCCGGGGCGCTGATCGAGCGCGGCGCGGCCGCGGTCCGCACGCTCGGGCGGCTGGACGAGCTGCAGCCGGAGCAGCTGCATTTTTGAGGAAACGATGCAATATTACTACGGACAACTGACAAAGCCGCTGCAGGGCGTGTACGACACGCTCCTGAGCGGCTTTCGCGTATATGCGCCCAGCATCCGGATCCCGGATGTGGAGCAGGGGCAGCTGGCGGAGGTCTATCTGCGGCTGAAGCTCGATGAGCCGCTGCTGTTTTATGTGACGGGCTATCGGTGCCGGTGGATGCCGGGGGCGGCCCATCTGGAGCTGCTGCCGGAGTATCTGTTCGACAAGAACAGGATCCGCACCCACCAGCAGGCGATCGAGGCCCGGCTCTCGCGCCTGACCCGGCCCCTGCAGGGCAAGCCGGAGCTTGAGCAGGAGCTCGCCATCCATGATTTTATTCTGGAGCAGGTGCGCTATGACAAGCTCAAAAAGCCCTACTCCCACGAGGTCCTCGGCCCGCTGACGCAGGGCGTCGGCGTGTGCGAGGGCATTGCCAAGACCGTCAAGGCCCTGTGCGACCGGCTCGGCCTCTGGTGCATCGTGGCGCTGAGCGAGGCCGCGCCGGAGCGCGGCATCCGCTACCGCCACACCTGGAACGTGCTGCGCATCGGCGGGCAGTATTACCACCTCGACGCCACGTTCGACAATTCCCTGCAGCGGGGCGTCAAGCGCTATGATTACTGCAATCTGGACGACAGCCGCTGCTTCCGCGACCATGAATCGCTGGTCTTTCCCATCCCCGCCTGCACGGACGGCCGGGCGTTTTACTACCGGAACGTCTCCTTCACCAAACCGGAGGAGCTGGAAAAGCGGCTGGCGCAGGCACTGCGCAAAAAGCAGCCGGCCTTCGTCTTCCACTGGCGCGGCGGCGGGCTGAACCGCCAGATCCTCGCGGAGCTGCTCGCCGTGGCCGGCAAGCAGGCACAGGCGCGGGGAAAACAGGCGTCCTGCTCCGTCAACGTGCCGCAGGCCGTCATCCAGCTGCAGTTTTCCGACGCGCCGGAGCCGGACATCACCATTCAGCAGGCAAACGAGGGCGAGGCCGCGCCGGAGACTCAGACCGTCTCCGAGTAGCTGCCGAGATAGCAGACGTGCTCGCAGACGCTCTCCAGCTCGCCGAGGAGCTTCGGCAGCTCCGGGGAGTAGACGGAGGCCTCGAGATCGAAGTAGAAGCGGAAGGTATCGTCGGAGCCGGGGATCGGGCGGCTCTCAAGCTTCGTGAGGTTGATGCCGCAGCCGTAGATGCGGGCCAGCACCTGATAGAGGCTGCCGGGCTCGTTGGCCAGCGTCACGAGAAGGCTCGTCCGGTCAGCGCCGGGGTAGACCTCAGGCTTGGCGGCGATGCAGATGAAGCGGGTGTAGTTGCCGTGCTCGTTCTGCACGCGGTCCTGCAGGCTCTGCAGACCGTAGATCTCCGCGCACGCATTCGAGGCGATGGCGGCAAGATCCTTCCGGCCGGACTCGGCGACCATCCGCGCCGCCGCGGCGGTATTTTCACAGCGGGTGACGGTGACGTTCGGCAGCTGCTTCAAAAATTCGGAGCACTGCTCCAGCGCCTGTCCGTGCGAGACGATCTCGCGGATATCGGACAGCTTCGCGCCCGGAAGCGCCAGCAGACTGTGGTCGACCCGCAGGCGGACGCTGCGCACGATGGAGAAATTGTGCTTCTGCATGAGGTCATAGACCGCGTTGACCGAACCTGCCGTGCTGTTTTCCAGCGGCAGCACGCCGTACTGGCACAGCCCCTGCTCGATGGCGGCGAAGACCTTGTCGAACGTCGCGCAGAAAAACACACTCGGGTGCTGGAACAGCTTGTCACAGGCCTGCTGGGAATACGCGCCCTCCACGCCCTGGCAGGCGACAGCCGCCGAGGTGGGGAACAGCTGCGGCGTCGTGACGACGGCCTGTTTTAAGATCTCCGGCAGCGTACTGCTGCTGCCGAGCAGCGAGCGCTGGTAGCCGCGGCTGAGCGAGAACAGCAGCCGGAACAGGCTCACGGCCTCCTCCTGCAGATCCTCCGGCGCGGCTTTGACGATCCCCGCCAGCTTTTCACGCTCCCGGCCCGTATCCAGGACCGGCAGGGCGTGTTCTTTTTTATACGCCGCGATCCCGGCCGCCGTCTGCATCCGCTCGGCGAACAGCTGCAGCAGCTCTGCGTCGATCCGGTCGATCTGTGCTCTGTAATCCGAAAGTTCCATTCTATATTCCCATCCTTTCAAAAATACAAACAAAAAACGCGGCACAGCGTAATCTGTGCCGCGTTGCGAACCTGCCTTTGTTTCCACGCATCACAAATTACCCTTACTGAACGGCAGTAAAGGTAAAGATAAACGCGAACATAGCGGAAACGTACATCGTAATGACCTCATTTCGAAGATGGCATCATGGTAGCAGACCAAGCCGGAAAAGTCAAGCCCCCGCGCGCAGCTTTTCCAGAAGTGCAGTGAAATCATCCGGCAGCCCGCAGCTGACGGTCACAAGCTCTCCCGTGCGCGGGTGCACGAAGCGAAGCTCCTTCGCGTGCAGGCACTGGCTGCTCTGCCCGAGCTCCGGCTTTTTGTGGCCGTAGACCATGTCGCCCAAAATCGGATGGCCGCGGTAGGCCATGTGGACGCGGATCTGATGCGTCCGCCCGGTCTCCAGCCGGCACTCGACGAGCGTATAGGCCGCAAACCGCTCCAGCACGCGCCAGTGCGTGACGGCGCTGCGGCTGTTTTTCTGCGTGACGGCCATTTTCTTGCGGTCGGTGGGGTGGCGGCCGATGGGCGCGTCGATCGTGCCGGCGTCGTCCCGGATCCGGCCGCAGACGAGGCAGACGTAGGTCCTTGCCAGCGAATGGTCCTTGAGCTGCGCGGCGAGCGCGGCGTGCGCAAAGTCGTTTTTCGCCGCGATGATGAGGCCAGAGGTATCCTTGTCGATCCGGTGGACGATGCCGGGGCGCTTTTCCCCGCCGATGCCGGAGAGCGAGTCGCCGCAGTGCGCGAGCAGCGCGTTGACCAGCGTTCCGTCCGCATGTCCCGGCGCGGGATGGACGACGAGCCCCTTGGGCTTGTTGACGACGATGACGTCCGCGTCCTCGTAGCAGACCTCCAGCGGGATCGGCTGCGCCTCGATCGGGACCTCGCGGATCTCCGGGAGCGTCAGCTCCAGCGTATCCCCAGTCGAAAGCTTTTCGTTTTTCTTCACGGGCCGGCCCGCGTGCGTCACCACGCCCTGCTCGATGAGCCGCTGGGCCTGACTGCGGCTGAGAGACGGCACGAGGCGGGCGAGGGCGGCGTCCAGCCGCTCGCCGGTCTTATCGAGCGTCAGCGTCATGCCCGGTCTCCGGTTTCTTCTTCGGCTCGTCGGCCAGCAGCGCCTTATCCTTGACCAGAATATAGACGACGAGGATGAGCGCGCCAAACGTGATGAACAGGTCCGCCACGTTGAACGTGGAGAACCACGGGATGCAGATCATATCGATCACGAGGCCGGAGGAGATCCGGTCGATGAAGTTGCCGATGGCACCGCCGGTGATGGCCGCGATGCACCACAGCTCCGGCGTCTTTTTGAACCACTTCTTGACCAGCACATAGACCACAACGGCCAGATACACCGCCGTCATCACCACAAACAGCCACCGCGCCCCGCGCAGCAGGCTCAGCGCCATGCCGTCGTTCGTGATATAGTGCAGCTGCAGCCAGCCGGGGATGAGCGTGATGGTCCTGCCCACCAGATGGGCCGCGGCCAGATATTTTGTCAGCTGATCGACAGCGACGATCGCCGCCGTAAACAGCGCAAGCGCAAGATACAACAAGGACAAGTCCTCCTTCCGGTAAGTAGAGACATCATACCATATTTTTGCGGTGATTGCAACGCCGCAGGGCAGAGCAGAAACAGAAGGGGGCGGCCCGGCGGGCCGCCCCCTTCTTGCAGGATGCATTATACGTACTGCTGCGTCTCCACGTCGATGACGCCGCGCGTCGTGATGCGCAGCTTCGGGATGACCGGCAGGGCCATGAAGCTGAGCGTCATGAACGGGTCGATGCCGCGGCTGACACCGAGCTCGAAGGCCGCGGCCTTGGCCGCCTCGAGCTGGTCGTTCACCTCGGTCAGCGGCCGGTCGGACATGATGCCCGCGATCTCCAGCACGACCGAGCCCTTTACAACGCCGTTTTCGACTACGACGATGCCGCCGTGATGCTCGACGATGTGATTCGCGGCGAAGGCCATATCGGCGGAGTTGGTGCCGACAACGATGATGTTGTGCGAGTCATGCGAGATGCTCGTGGCCACCGCACCGGACCGCAGGCCGTAGCCCTGGATGTAACCAAGGCCGATGTGATGCGTGCCCTTGTGCCGCTCGACGACGGCGATCTTCAGAATATCCTTCTCCAGATCGACATGGTCGGCATAGCCGTTGTCGGTGGTGATGATCTCGCCCGGGACCATGCCCAGAACGCCGCGCTGGCGCGTGTCGCGGAAGTCGTCGGGGGTCAGCGTGGCGACGTGGAAGGTGTCGTGCGCGCGCTTGTCGAGATACTCCTCGATCTGCGGGGCGTCAAAGTCGTGCAGCTCACCGTTGTTCCAGTACAGAACGCCCTTCTTGAACACCATCTCGACGTTAAAGTCCTTGAAATTGTCGATGACGGCGAAGTCGGCCAGATAGCCGGGCGCGATCGCGCCGCGGTTATTGAGCAGGAAATAGCGCGAAGCGTGGTGGCATGCGGCCTTGACGGCGATGATGGGGTCGACGCCGTATTTGTTGATGGCCTCGCGGGCGATGTAGTCGATGTGGCCCTTTTCCAGCAGATCGCTCGGGTGCTTGTCGTCGGTGCAGAACATGCAGCGCTCGGCGTACTGCGGCGTGAGCAGGGGGACCAGCGCCTCAAGATTGCGCGCGGCCGTGCCCTCGCGGATCATGATGAACTGCCCGCGCTGCAGCTTGGCCAGCGCGTCCTCAAACGTGGCGCATTCGTGGTCGGAATAGACGCCGGCGGCGACGTAGGTATCCAGATCCTTGCCCTGGAGGCCCGGCGCGTGGCCGTCGATCTTCTTGTGGTGCGCCTGCGAGGCGACGATCTTTGAGACGACCTCCGGGTCGTTGTGGATGACGCCGTAGGAGTTCATCATCTCGGCCAGACCCTGCACTCTGGGGTAGTCATAGAACGAGTCGATGGCGCGGTAGTCCAGATTCGCGCCGGATTCGTCCATCGGCGTGGCCGGGACGCAGGACGGCAGCATGAACCGCACGTCGATCGGCAGACCCTCGGTGGCCTGGAACATGTAGTCGATGCCGTCGGTGCCCATGACGTTCGTGATCTCATGGGGGTCGGTGATGACCGTGGTCGTGCCGTGCGGCAGCGTCGCGCGGACGAACTCCTTCGGCGTGACCAGGCTGGATTCCAGGTGGATGTGCGCGTCGACGAAGCCCGGGCAGACGATCTTGCCCGTCATATCGTATTCGACCTCGCCCTCATAGCTGCCGAGACCCACGATCAGGCCGTTGGCCACGGCGATATCGCACGTCAGCAGCTCGTTGGAGAACACGTTGACGTAGGTCGCGTTCTTGAGGACCAGATCGGCCTTCTGGCGGCCGGAGGCAGCCTCGATCACGCGCTGCTTCTTGATCAGCTTCCGCTGGATCTTGCCCGCATAGCTTTCAGTTGGAACAGACATTTGACAGCTTCCTTTCTGCGTTCAGTTTTGCTTGTATCTGATATTAGATGGAATTATAGCACCGCCGTCGGCGCTTGTCCATGTTCATTTTCCACGGAATGTCGCTGTTTTTTTCGGCAATCTGTACAGGAGCCGGGAAATGTGATATGCTATCCGAACGGGAGGCGAGTGTTATGAAACTATTGATGCACATCTGCTGCGCACCGTGCGCGAATATGCCGATCGATGCGCTGCGCGCGGAGGGGGTGGAGCTGACGGGGTATTGGTACAACCCGAACATCCATCCGTTCACCGAATACCGCGCCCGGCGCAACTGCCTGCAGGAATACGCGAAGACGATCGACCTGCCGCTGCTCGTGCGCGACGATTACGGCCTGCGGCCGTTCGTGCGCGAGGTTGCGGAGGATATCGCGGGCCGGTGCGTCAAGTGCTACGAGATGCGCCTGTTTGAGGCGGCCCGCGCGGCGAAGGAGGGCGGCTTTGACGCGTTCACGTCCTCGCTGTTCATCAGCCCCTATCAGAAGCATGAGCTGATGCGCGACGTCGGCTACCGTGCGGCGGAGGAATACGGCGTCCAGTTTTACTATCAGGACTTCCGACCCATGTTCCGCGACGGCCAGCAGCGCGCGCGGGAGCTCGGCTTCTACATGCAGAAATACTGCGGCTGCATCTTTTCCGAGCAGGAGCGCTATCAGAAGCCCAGCCGGATCATCCCCTGAAAGCTGCGCCCGTCCTTCACGCACGGAACGCGGAGGACGGGTGCTTTTTGCAGAAATCCGGAACCGATATGAATTTACTAAAATTTCAGCTTGCAATTTCGCCTGCATATCGCAGAAATTTCGCAGGATACAGAAAAAAGATTGCATAATTAAAAAAATATACTTGCATTTCACGCGGATATCGTGTACAATGCGGGAAACGGTATGCAGGAGGGTGTTGATCCATGACGGAACAGACGACGCTTCTTGAAAACGACATTGCGCGGCTGAGCGAGAATATCGCGGAGCAGTACGCGATCGACGCGCATTATTTTGAGGACCAGAGCATCAAGCGCGGTCTTCGGAACGCGGACGGCACCGGCGTGCTCATCGGCGTCAGCAAGGTCGGCAGTGTCCAGGGCTACTATATGATGGACGGCGAGCGCGTGCCGATGCCCGGCAAGCTCTACTACCGCGGCATCAGCGTCGAGGATATCGTCACCGCACACCAGCAGAACGGCACCTTCGGCTATGAAGAGGTCGCCTACCTGCTCCTGCTCGGCAAGCTCCCGACCCGCGCGCAGCTGCAGCGCTTCAACGACGTCATGGCCCAGGCCCGGCGGATGCCAGCCGCCTTCACCGAGGACATGATCCTCAAGGCCCCCAGCCGCAACATCATGAACCAGCTGGCCCGCAGCGTGCTGGCCCTGTATTCCTACGACGAGAGCGCGGACGATACCTCGCTCGAAAACGTCCTGCGGCAGTCCATCGGCCTCATCGCCCGCTTCCCGCTGATCGCGGCGAATGCCTTCGCCGCCAAGCGGCATTACTTTGACGGCAAATCCCTCATCCTGCACAATCCGGAGCCGGAGCTCAGCGTGGCGGAGAATATCCTGCGCATGATCCGCCCGGACAAGGCCTACACCCCGGAAGAATCGCACCTGCTGGACCTCATGCTCATCCTCCACGCCGAGCATTCCAGCAACAACTCCACCTTTGTCTGCCGCGCCATGTCCTCCTCCGGCACCGATACCTACAGCGCCATCGCCGGCGCCGTCGGCTCTTTGAAGGGCCCGCTGCACGGCGGCGCGAACGCCAAGGTCATGCAGATGTTCCGCGATATCCGCACCCACGTCGGCGCCGCGCCGACCGACGATGCCCTCGGCGCTTATCTCGACCGGATCCTCGACGGTGAAGCGGGCGACCGCTCCGGCAAGATCTACGGTCTGGGCCACGCGGTCTATACCATGTCCGACCCGCGCGCGGTCGTCATCAAGAAATACGCCGCCGCGCTCGCCCGCGACAAGGGCCGGGCCGACGATCTCGAGCTCATGGAGCGCGTCGAGGAGCTCGGCATCCGGAAGATCATGACGCGCAAGCACCAGTCGATCCCCATGTGCGCGAACGTCGACCTGTATTCCGGCCTCATCTACAGCATGCTGGATATCCCGGAGGATATGTACACGCCGCTGTTTGCCACGGCCCGCATCGCCGGCTGGTGCGCCCACCGGCTCGAGGAGCTGGCCACCGGCAACCGCATCATGCGCCCGGCCTACCGCGCCATGCTCATGAAGGTCCC
>DHKK01000057.1:11386-11739 GCA_002404795.1 Clostridiales bacterium UBA4696 | reverse complement strand
GACAGCTCCCCTGAAAGGGGAGCCTTTGGGGTGCGTTCTGTAGGGGCGGGGCTCTGCTCCGCCCGTGTTTCCGACAAAATCAGCACCAGCGGGCGGAGCAGAGCCCCGCCCCTACAGGGTGCGAAGCAAATAATGAAATCCAATGCAAAAAGGTGCAGACCCGCAAATCCGGCCTGCACCTTCTATTTATGGCAGATATTCTACGGCAACTAGCTGCAAATTTGATACCCCCGTATCAGGCGGCGCGTAGTCAGACATACGTAAGGTGACTCTCGTGTGGAAAGACATCTAAAAACTAGGGACTTGCCTGAATTCAGATGCAGAAAGCAACAAACGCGTCCAAGCGCCCCTTT
>DHKK01000057.1:0-11251 GCA_002404795.1 Clostridiales bacterium UBA4696 | reverse complement strand
CTCAGTCAGCTTCGCTGACAGCATCCCTACCCCTTTTGTCCCTTCGGGACATTTCCCCCTGATAGGGGGAATCGGCCCCTGGGAGGGGAGCCTTAGGGGGTCTCGGGTTCGGTGGGCTGGGGCTCCGGGGTCTCGGCAGGATCCTCCGCGGGGGTCTCAGCGGCGGGTTGATCTTCGGTGGGGGCGGGGGCTTCCGGTTCCTCTTCCTCGGGGACGGGTGCGGGGCAGGCCGGGACGTCCTCGGCGTCCCAGTAGTAGCCGCCGGCCATGTCCTCGTCATAGCGCAGCCGCAGCGTGCTGCCGTCCAGCAGATCGCGCAGCACGTCCACGTGGCAGGACACGCCGTCAAGCGTCACGATGTTCCACCAGTAGGCCTCGCCGCCGCGCAGACCGCTGACGGTCCGACAGCTGAGACCCGCCTCGTCGCACAGCAGCTGCCAGCTCTGCGCCATACTCTTGCTGTTCGCCACGCCCTGGCAGAGCGCGGAATAGACCGGCGTGCGGCTGTCGCCCTGCCGGTATGGGAAGCGCTCGGCCAGATACGTAAACAGCAGCGCGGCCTTCTCCGTCTCGCTCGTACAGTAGCGGACGTAGACCTCTGCGGCCGCCAGACTTTCGCGCACGTCCTGCTGCATCTCCTGCAGCTCCCGCCGGGAGGCGGGATAGGAGAAGACCAGCTCCACGATCCGGTTGCGGGCGTCGGCCGGGTATTCGGTGACGGTCAGCTCCGGCTCGGCCGCGTGCTCGCGCAGGTGGCTGTCGCAGTAGTCCTGCACAAGGGCGGCATAGTCCGGCCGGCCAGGGTAGGTCGCGTAGAGGGTCAGATGGTCGTCGTAGTTCTCCAGCGCCTGGCTGATCAGCCGCCCGGCCTCGGTCTCGCCGCCGACGTATTCGATCTCGTCCAGCGGCGTCAGCACGTCCCGGAACGTGATATCGACCTTGATCTCGTAATAGGCGACGATCAGGGTGCAGTCGTGCGTGATATAGTCGATGGCGTAGGCACCGATCGGATCCTCGCGGGCGATCTCATAGACAGCCTGCGGCAGATCCTCCTCGATGTCGCCCGTGTACTGGCTCGTATGGATGACGCCGTGCTCCACGCCGTTCTGGACGAGCGTGCGCAGGGCGTTTTTGAGCATTTTGTAGTTGCTGACCGTCAGCACGTCGCTCTGCTGCTCGGTCTTGGCCTCGGGGTTGTGCGGGGTGACGAGGGTGTATTCCGACGGCACCAGCGCGGCGCAGCCGTACAGCAGGAGCAGAAGCAGGGCGAAAAGGACGGTCAGAAGTCTTCGTTTCAAGCCGGTCCCTCCTTACAGCTCGTCGCCCGCGCGGCGGAAGCCCTCGCCCAGCACCTGATGGGCCGGCAGGAGGATGACGAACGCGTCGGGGTCGATCTCGCGGACGATGGTCTTGAGCTCCGGCAGCTCGCGCTGGCGCACGGCCGACATGAGGACCGGCCGCGGCTGGCCGGTGTAGCTGCCGCTGCCGTCAAGGACGGTCGCGCCGCGGTCGAGCCGGGTCTCGATCTGCTTGGAGACCTGCTGGTAGTGCTTGGAGATGATGAGCGCGACGGTGGAATGGTCCAGCCCGTAGAGCAGCTGATCCATGACGACCGACGAGACCGCCAGCGGCAGGGCGCTGTAGAGCGTCCTGGAGATATCGTGGAAGACGACGCCCGTCAGGAAGATGATGAACAGGTCGATCGCCAGCAGGACCTTGCCGAGGCTGGCCGAGCGGAAACGGCGGCGCAGGAGCTTGGCCGCGATGTCGGACCCGCCCGTCGTCGCCCCGGAGAGGAAGACGAGGCCGAGCCCGAGGCCGACCAGCAGCCCGCCGTAGAGGCTGTCGAGCAGGATCTCGGTCTTCGGGGCCGGGATCACGGCGAACAGATCGATGAACGCGGAGCTCAGGAGCATCCCGGCCAGCGACCCGAAGAGGAACTTCCTTCCCAGCTTGCGCGCGCCGAGGATGAACAACGGCACGTTCAGCAGCATCGTCAGCACGCCGATGGAGCCGAAGCCGAGGAGCTCGCGGAGGATCATGGCCAGACCGCTCATGCCGCCGACGTTCAGGCTGTTCGGCTCCAGAAACAGGTCGAAGCCCAGCGCGAAGATCGCGCAGCCGAGGGTGATCTTCCATCCCATCTGCCAGATGGTTTTGCACGTTTCTCGTTTCAAACCGTCATCCTCCCTGTGGTGTTCGTTCGGTTTTTCTCATTCCCTGTCAGATATCCAGCTTCATCTGGGTCTGGCCGATATCCTCTGGGCGGACGAGCGCGCCGGCGGCGGGCAGCGTGCGGGCCGAATAGCGGCCGACGTTGCTGATCGGCGATTTTTCCAGCTCCGCGGCCGATTCGACGACGGCCTTGCGCTTGAGGCTCATCACGGCCACGCCCTGCGCCGAACGGGTGGTCTTGGCGGCGAGCTGGGCCGTGGAGAAGATGAGCGCGCGGCCATCCGAGGCGCGGATGACAATCTGCTTCTCCTCCGGCAGGTCGATGATCGCCCTGACCGGGCTCTTGTCGGAGTAGGCGCCGGTGAGGCGCTTGCGGTTGGACTTCGTGTCGTAGCAGCTGGCAGCGATCTTGGCCGCCTTGCCGTTTTCGAAGACGAAGAGCAGGTTCCCCTCATATTTTCCGGGGAATACGGCCGTGAGGAAGCTCTCGCCCTCGTCGAAGCCGAGCTTGCCGGGCAGGTAATCGCCGAGCGCGGAGGCCTTGCCGTCGGCAAAGTCGGAGATGCGGGTCTTGTAGACCTGATATTTGTCGGTGAAGACGAGCATTTCGCTGCTGTTCTGCGCGGGGCAGGTCAGAAGCAGGCTGTCGCCCTCCTTGAATTTCTGCTCGCCGGACATGCGCAGCGACTGCGCCGTGATCTTCTTGAAATAGCCCTCGCGGGAGAGGAAGACGGTGACGGGATAGTCGTTTTCCGGCTCGTCGTCGGACTCCTGCTGCAGCTCGTGGTCGTAGACGAGAGTGGTCTTGCGTTCCTTGCCGTATTTCTGCGCGACCTGCTCGAGCTCCTTGCAGATGAGCGACTGCACCTTCTTTTCGGAGCCGAGCGTCGCTTCGAGCTCGGTGATCTCCTTTTCCAGAGACTCCGTCTCCTTCAGACGGTTCAGGATGAACTCCTTGTTGATGTTGCGCAGCTTGATCTCGGCGACGTATTCGGCCTGGATCTGGTCGATGCCGAAGCCGATCATGAGGTTCGGGACGACCTCGGCGTCAAGCTCCGTCTCGCGGATGATGGCGATGGCCTTGTCGATGTCCAGAAGGATCCGGCCGAGGCCCTTCAGCAGGTGCAGCTTGTCCTTCTTCTTGTTCATCTGGAAGTAGAGCCTGCGGCGCACGCACTCGGTCCGCCACGCGGTCCACTCCTGCAAAATCTCGCGCACGCCCATCACGCGCGGCATGCCGGCGATGAGGATGTTGAAGTTGCAGCCGAAGGCGTCCTGCAGCGTCGTCGTTTTGAACAGCTTCTGCATGAGCTTGTCGGGGTCGGCGCCGCGCTTGAGGTCGATGGTGAGCTTGAGGCCGTTCAGGTCGGTCTCGTCGCGCATGTCGCTGATCTCACGGACCTTGTTGGCCTTGATGAGCTCGGCAACCTTGTCGAGGATGATCTCGGTGGCGGTGGTATAGGGGATCTCATAGATCTCGATCATGTTCCCCTCTTTGACATAGCGCCACTTCGCCCGCAGGCGGAACGAGCCGCGGCCCGTCTGGTAGATCTGCAACATCTGCGCCGGATCGTAGAGGATCTCGCCGCCCGTCGGGAAATCCGGGGCCGGGAGCGTGTCGAGCAGGTCCGCGTCCGGGTTTTTGATGAGCGCGATCGTCGTGCGGCAGACCTCGGCGAGGTTGAATGAGCAGATGTTCGACGCCATGCCGACGGCGATGCCCATGTTGGCGGAGACGAGGACGTTCGGGAAGGTCGTCGGCAGGAGGACGGGCTCCTGCATGGAGCCGTCATAGTTGTCGACGAAGTCGACGGTGTCGGCGTCGATGTCGCGGAAGAGCTCCTGACAGATCGGCTCGAGCTTCGCCTCGGTGTAACGCGAGGCGGCGTAGGCCATGTCGCGGGAGTAGACCTTGCCGAAGTTGCCCTTGGAGTCGACGAAGGGGTGCAGCAGCGTCTCGTTGCCGCGGGCGAGGCGGACCATGGTCTCATAGATGGCGGCGTCGCCGTGGGGGTTCAGCTTCATCGTCTGGCCGACGATGTTGGCGGATTTTGTGCGGGGCTTGGTCAGAAGCCCCATCTCATACATGGTATAGAGCAGCTTGCGGTGCGACGGCTTGAAGCCGTCGATCTCCGGGATGGCGCGCGAGACGATGACCGACATGGCGTAGGGCATGTAGTTCGACTCCAGTGTCTGGCAGATCGGCTGCTCGAGCACCTCCGCCCGCAGCCCCATCACATTCGGATCGTCCTGCTTTCTGCTTTCCGGTTGTTTTTTCTTTGGCATAGTGATTCGTTCCTTATTGTCTGGCGGCCGGAGACCGCCGGGAATTCTGGGTCATATTGGGCGCACCCCAGACGGAGCAGATTCCGCAGACGGAACCTCTCCGCCTCACTTCGTTCGGCACCTCCCCTTAACAAGGGGAGGCTTTGGGCTTGCGCAAACGCAAGGCTCCCCTTGTCAAGGGGAGCTGGCCCGAAGGGCCTGAGGGGTTAGCCCGCCGCAGCGGACATGGCTCCCCTTTCAGGGGAGCTGTCAGCGCAGCTGACTGAGAGGTCGTCGCAAATTTGCTGCAACCTCTCCGTCTCGGCTCCGCCGAGCCACCTCCCCTGAGAGGGGAGGCTTTGGATTTGCGCACACACCAAGGCTTCACGACACGTCCAGCTGGTCGAGGTATTTGTAGCCGTTTTCGGCGATGTGGTCTTTGCGGCCCTGGAGGTTGTCGCCGAGGAGGAGGTCGAAGACCTGCATGGTGCGTTCCATGTCCTCGGGCATGACCTTGATGAGGCGGCGGGTGGCAGGGTTCATGGTGGTCATCCACATCATCTCGGGGTCGTTTTCGCCGAGGCCCTTGGAGCGGTTGATGGAGAGCTTTTTGCCCTCGAGCTTCTTGACGATCTCGGTTTTCTCCGCGTCGGTGTAGGCGAACCACGTCTTGTCCTTGCAGGTGATCTCATAGAGGGGCGACTCCGCGATATAGACGTAGCCCTCCTGAATGAGCGTCGGGCAGAGCCGGTAGATCATGGTCAAAATCAGCGTGCGGATCTGGTAGCCGTCGACATCGGCATCGGTGCAGATGATGACCTTGTTCCAGCGGAGGTTCTCAAGGTCGAATGCGGAGAGGTCCTTCGTCTTCTTCGTCTGCACCTCTACGCCGCAGCCGAGCACGCGGATGAGGTCGGTGATGATGTCGGATTTGAAAATGCGCTCGTAATCAGCCTTCAGGCAGTTGAGGATCTTGCCGCGGACGGGCATGATGCCCTGAAACTCCGCATCGCGCGAGAGCTTGACGGAGCCGAGCGCGGAATCGCCCTCGACGATATAGATCTCGCGCTTCGACACGTCCTTTGTGCGGCAGTCGACGAACTTCTGCACGCGGTTGGCGATATCGAGACTGCCAGTCAGCTTCTTTTTGATGTTCAGCCGGGCCTTTTCGGCCGATTCGCGGCTCCGCTTGTTGACGAGGACCTGATCGGCGATGCGGTCGGCCTCCTGCTTGTTTTCGATGAAGTAAACGTGCAGGCGGTCGCGGAAGAATTCGGTCATGGCGTCCTGCACGAATTTATTCGTGATGGCCTTTTTGGTCTGGTTCTCGTAGGAGGTCTGCGTGGAGAAGCAGTTCGTCACGAGGACGAGGCAGTCGGCCACGTCCTGGAAGGTGATCTTCGACTCGCCCTTGGTATATTTGCCCGCCTGCTTACAGTAGGCGTCGATGGCGTAGACAAAGGCGTTTTTGACGGCCTTTTCCGGCGCGCCGCCGTGCTCGAGCCAGGAGGAGTTGTGGTAATACTCCAGGCGGCTGACGCGGTTGGAGAAGCACAGGGCGGCAGAGATGCGGACCTTGTACTCGGGCTTGTCCTCGCGGTCGCGGCCCTTGCGCTCGGCCTGCCAGAACTGCGGCATGGTGAGCGTCTGCTCGCCCGCGATCTCGTTGACATAATCCAGGATCCCGTTGGGATAGCAGTAGTCGGTCTTCGTGAATTTCCCGTCTTCCTCGTTGCGGAAGGTAAACGTCACGCCCGCGTTGACGACGGCCTGACGCTTGAGGATGTCCTCGAAGTACTCCTTCGGGATATCGATGTCGGTGAAGACCTCGAGATCGGGCTTCCATCGGAAGACGGAGCCGGTGGTCTTGCGGTCGGTCGGTTCCTTTTTCATCTTGCCGACGAGCTCGCCCTTTTCAAAGTGGAGGGTGTATTTATAGCCGTCGCGGCGGACGGTAACGTCAAAGTATTCCGAAGAATACTGCGTGGCGCACGCGCCGAGGCCGTTGAGGCCGAGGGAGAATTCGTAATCGCCGCCGGTATTGTTCTGATACTTGCCGCCCGCGTAGAGCTCGCAGAAGACGAGCTCCCAGTTGTAGCGGCCCTCTTTTTCGTTCCAGTCGACGGGACAGCCGCGGCCGAAGTCCTCGACCTCGATGGAATGGTCGGCAAAGCGGGTGACCAGGATCTGTTTGCCGTAGCCCTCGCGCGCCTCGTCGATGGCGTTGGAGAGGATCTCAAAGACGGCGTGCTCGCAGCCCTCGAGGCCGTCGGAGCCGAAGATGACCGCCGGCCGCAGCCGGACGCGGTCCGCGCCCTTCAAAGACGAGATGGACTCGTTTCCGTAGGCTTTTTGTTGTTTCATGCGGATTCCTCACAATATTTCGTGCTGTAAGTTGGGCGAATGGCCCACTATATTGATTATACTATACTTTCTTTCCCAGCCAAAGTCAAGGTTTCCGCTTCCGGCGGGGAGTTGTCGAAACCTCTCAAAAAGGAGATGGAAAGTTTGGTCTATTTTTTCCCCGGCAGACGGTTGCAGTCCGGCGCGATTCGCGGTATCATTTATAGTGAACGAATATCAGCTATGTATGCAACTACGAAGAAAAGGAAAAGAACATCATTATGGCAAAAATCGGATTTGATCTTGAAAAATATCTGCGTCTGCAGTCTGAGCGCATCCTCGAGCGCGTGCACACCTTCGGCGGCAAGCTCTATCTGGAATTCGGCGGCAAGCTGTTTGACGATTACCACGCCTCGCGCGTGCTGCCGGGCTTCCTGCCGGACAGCAAGATGAAGGTGCTGCTGCAGCTCAAGGATCAGGCGGAGATCGTCATCGCCATCAACGCGGCCCACATCGAGATGAACAAGCGCCGGGGCGATCTCGGCATCACCTACGATCTGGACGTGATGCGGCTGATCGATACCTTCCGCTCCATCGGGCTGTACGTCGGCAGCGTCGTCATCACGCAGTACGCCGGGCAGCACGCGGCCGACCTGTTCCAGCGCAAGCTGGAGGCGCTGGGCGTGAAGGTCTACCGCCACTACCCCATCGCGGACTACCCCTCGAACATCAGCCTCATCGTCTCCGACGACGGCTACGGCAAAAACGAGTATATCGAGACCAGCCGCCCCATCGTCATCGTGACCGCGCCGGGCCCCGGTTCGGGCAAGATGGCCACCTGCCTCAGCCAGCTGTATCAGGAGCACAAGCGCGGCGTAAATGCGGGATACGCCAAGTATGAGACGTTCCCGATCTGGAATCTCCCGCTCAAGCACCCGGTCAACCTCGCCTATGAGGCGGCGACGGCGGATCTGGCCGACGTCAACATGATCGACCCCTTCCATCTCGAGGCCTACGGCGAGACGACGGTCAACTACAACCGCGATATCGAGATCTATCCGGTCCTTGAGACGATCTTCCGCTCCATCTTCGGCGAGTGCCCGTACAAGAGCCCGACGGACATGGGCGTCAACATGGCGGGCTTCGCCATCTGCGACGACGAGGTCTGCCGCGAGGCGTCGTATCAGGAGATCATCCGCCGCTACTTTGCCTCCGCCTGCGCCGTCAAGAAGGGCATCGCCATGCCCGAGGAGCTGCGCAAGCAGGAAATGCTCATGAACTCCCTGCATCTGGACGTCAGCATGCGTAAGACCGTCCCCGCCGCCCGGGCCAAGGCCGCCGAGACCGGCGCGCCCGCCGCCGCCATCGAGCTGCCGGACGGCCGGATCGTCACCGGCAAGACCTCCGGGCTCATGGGCGCGTCCTGCGCCGCCCTGCTCAACGCCATCAAGCTCTCCGCCGGGATCGACGACCGCGTGAACCTCATCTCCCCGATGGTCCTCGCGCCCATCCAGCATCTGAAGATCGAGCATCTCGGCAACTCCAACCCTCGCCTGCACACCGACGAGGTGCTCATCGCGCTGTCCATCAGCGCCGTCACGAATCCGACGGCGGAGCTGGCCATGGAGGCGCTGGCTTCGCTTCGCGGCAGCCAGGTGCATTCGTCCGTCATTTTGTCCTCCGTCGACGAGGGCATGTTCAAGCGTCTGGGCATGAACGTCACGTTTGAGCCTGTCTATCAGTCGCACACGCTCTATCATAAGTGAGGTACCGCATTCTATGGATCACCCGCGCAGCAAATTACCCGCCGTTCTCGCCGTCCTGTTCTGCATCGCGCTGCTCGGCGGTGTAGGCGTGCTTCTTTGGAAGACGCTCCCGGAAAAGCAGCAGCCGCAGCAGGCCGAGACCATCCAGACCGACTCCGTCTTCTCCTCCGGGCAGACCGCCGTGGAGCCGGAGCGCGAAGCGCCGTATGAGGGCGAGCTGCCCGAGCAGGCCGAGGCCGCGCAGCCGGAGCAGCCGGACAGCGAGCAGCCGTCCGACCCCGCCGCAGACCCCGCCGCACCGGACGACACGGCCCTCACCGGCGCGCAGAAGACCGCGCAGGCCGCTCTCGCCTCCATGACGGAGGACGAGAAGCTCTGGCAGCTGTTCTTCGTCACGCCGGAGGCCATCACGAATGTCAATACCGCTACGGTGGCTGGAGAGGCGACCAAGGCCGCCTTGCAGACGTACCCGGTCGGCGGCATCGTCTATTTTGCCAAGAACCTCGAAGACCGGGCGCAGGCCGCCGCGCTGCTCGCCAACACGCAGTCGTATGCGAAGATCCCGCTGTTTCTGGGCGTGGATGAGGAGGGCGGCACGGTCAGCCGCATCGGCGCGAACGAGGCGCTGGGCGGCACGAAGGTCGCCGACATGCGTTCCTACGGCCAGAGCGCCGACCCCGCGCAGGTCTATGCCGCCGGGCAGACGCTCGCGGCCAATCTGACCGGCCTCGGCTTCAATCTGGACTTCGCGCCGGACTGCGACGTCGTCTCCGGCGTTGACAGCGTGATCGGCAGCCGCTCGTTCGGCTCGGATCCGGAGCTGTGCGCGTCGCTCGCGGGCGTCATCGTCAAGAGCCTGCGGGCCGAGGGCATCGTCTCCTGCCTCAAGCACTTCCCCGGCTACGGCAGCGCCACGGTCGACGATCACAACGGCACGTCCATCGTGGAAAAGACGCTGGAGGAGCTGGAAAGCTGCGACCTCGTCCCCTTCCAGTCGATCATCGCGCAGGAAGGGAGCGTCCCGTTCGTCATGGTCACGCACCTGTCCTACCCGAACGTGACCGGCAGCGACACGCCCGCCGATCTCTCCTCCGCCATCGTGACCGACATCCTGCGAGACAAGCTCGGCTACCAGAACGTCATCATCACCGACTCGCAGTCCATGTCCTCCATCACCGACCACTATTCCGCGGGCGAGGCCGCCGTACAGGCGCTTGCCGCCGGGTGCGACATGATCCTCATGCCGTCCGACCTGCAGGCTGCGTTCGACGCGGTCAAGGCCGCCGTGGCCGACGGCACGCTGACGCAATCGCGCATCGACGAGAGCGTGCTGCGCATCCTGACCGTCAAGGCGGAATACGGAATCTTACAGTAAGGCAAACCGACACAGCCATACAGAAAGGAAGTGCATCCGATGTCCGTGAAGCCGAACAAAAAACCCTCCTTTGCCCTGGGTCTGATCCTGATCCTGCTTTTGCTGGCTGCCGTCATTCTCGGCGGCAGCTGGGTGGTGCGGCAGGCCTTTCTGCCGCGGCAGTCCGATGCACGGCCGGCGGCGGCAGCCGTCTCCGGCCAGCCGGCCGCCGCGGCGCAGCTGCCGGTGCAGACCGCGGAAGAGACCGTCTCCGGCGCGCAGCCGGAGGCGGTCTCGGAGCCTGCGGCCGAGCCGGAGCCCGCGCGCGTCACGCTGATGGCGGTGGGCGACGACCTGATCCACAACTGCGTCTACTGGTCCGCCGAGACGTCCGAAGGCGGCTACGACTTCACCCCGTTTTTTGACGATATCCGCCCCATCGTGCAGCAGTACGACCTCGCCTGCATCAACCAGGAGACCATTCTGGTCCAGGACCGGTCGCTGATCGCGAGCTATCCGATCTTCGGCTCGCCCATTGAGGTCGCCGACGCGCTGGCGGACGCGGGCTTCAACGTGGTGACCTTCGCCGGGAACCACTGCTTCGACAAAAAGGAGACCGGCATCACCGACACGCTCCGCTACTTCCACGAAAATTACCCCGACATCACGACGCTCGGCATCCACGACTCGGAGGCCGACGCCGCGAAGATCCCCATCGTGGAGAAAAACGGCATCCGCATCGCCATGCTGAATTTCACCTACGGGCTCAACAACTCCATGCCCGAAAAGCGCTGGATGGTGGACATGCTCTCGAGCACCGACACGGTCTGCAGCCGCATCGCACAGGCAAAGCAGGAGGCCGACTTCGTCATCGTCTTCCCCCACTGGGGCACGGAGGACGAGCTTTCGCCAAACGAGAGCCAGCTGCGCTGGGCGCAGGAGATGGCGGACGCGGGCGCGGATCTCATCATCGGCGGCCACCCGCACACGCTGCAGCCGACAGACCTGCTCACGGCCGCGGACGGCCGGGACGTGCCGGTCTACTACAGCCTCGGCAACTTCCTGTCGCACCAGAAGGAGACGATCAACCTGCTCGGCGGCATGGCGAGCGTCACGATCGTTAAGGACAAGGACGGCGCACGCGTGGAGGAATACGAGCTGAAGCCCACCATCAACGTCATCCTCCGCGACCCGGCGTCCGGCTGGTATGACTACCGCCCCATGCTCCTGGAGGACTACACCCCCGAGCTCGCCGCCCAGAACCGCTTCACCGACTGCACCGTCGAAGCCATGCAGACTCTGTACGAGGATATCGTCGGATAACCAAAGGCTCCCCTTTCAGGGGAGC
>DHKK01000001.1:929-23623 GCA_002404795.1 Clostridiales bacterium UBA4696 | reverse complement strand
GAGAAGCAAAAGAAAATGCTGAACCGCAGTCGCAAATCTGTACTGCATATCAGCCTTTTACAAGACTTTCAACTACGGCCTTAATTTTCAACCCTCAATCCCCTCAGTCAGCCTCCGGCTGACAGCTCCCCTTGCCGCAAGGGGAGCCTGGGGCGGCCGTTTCTTATGTTTTTCTGAAAATATACACTTTGTTGATAAATTCTGCCGAAGATGTGTTATGATATCAGCAATCATTCAAAGGAGGACGGCATTTGTGGCAGCGTCATTCCTGAAGCGAAAACCGAAAGAGCCGGAGCGGCCGCAGCGGGTGGAGATCCCGGCTGTGGAAGCGGATCCGGAGCTGGGGCTTACCGGCGAGCAGGTGCACGAGCGTCTGGCAGGCGGCTGGGACAACCGCCCCGTGGAGCCTCCCGGCGCGACCGTGCAGCAGATCATCGTCAAAAACGTCTGTACGTATTTTAACTTCCTCTTTTTCCTGCTGGCCGGCTGCGTCATCGCGGTGCGGCAGTGGCTGAACCTGACGTTTCTGGGCCCGGTCTTCTGCAACATGTTCATCGGCATCGTGCAGGATCTGCGGGTCAAGAAAAAGGTCGATAACCTGCGGATCATGTCCGCGCCGAAATGCCGCGCCGTGCGGGACGGGCAGATCGTCCAGACCGAGGCGGCCGCGCTGGTGCGTGACGACATCGCCGTCTTCGGCCCCGGCGACCAGATCCCGGCGGACGCCGTCGTGGCCGCGGGCGAGTGCCGCGTCAACGAGGCGCTCGTCACCGGCGAGGCCGACGAGATCGTCAAGCGCCCGGGCGACGCGCTGCTCTCCGGCAGCTTCGTTGTGAGCGGCAGCTGCCGCGCGCGGCTGACGAAGGTCGGCGCGGACAGCTTCGTCTCCCGCCTGACGACCGAGGCCCGGCAGACCGGCTCGCAGCCGCAGTCGGAGATGATGCGCTCGCTCACGAGCCTCATCAAGTGGATCGGCTTTCTGGTCATCCCGCTGGGCGCGGTCATGTTCATCAAGGAATACCTGTGGCTGAAAAGCCCGATCGCCGACGCCGTCACCTCGACGGTCGGCTCGATCGTCGGCATGATCCCGGAGGGCCTGTATCTGCTGACGAGCCTTGCGCTCGTGGCGAGCGTCATCCGGCTGGCCAACCGCCGCACGCTGGTCCACGACATGGGCTGCATCGAGACGCTGGCCCGCGTCGATACGCTCTGCGTCGACAAGACCGGCACGATCACCGAGCCCAAGATGACCGTCGACGACATCGTCCCCCTGCAGCCCGACCGCTATATCGCGGACGATATCCGCATGATCATGGCCGACTACGTCTGCGCCATGCAGGACGACAACGACACCATGGCCGCCCTGCGCCGCTATTTTACCGGCCAGTCTATGCAGACGGCCATTGCGGCCATGCCGTTCCGGTCGGCGAAGAAATACGGCGGCGTGTCGTTCCATGAGGACGAGACGTACCTGCTCGGCGCGCCGGAGATCCTGCTGGCCGCCTGCCCGGAGAAGGACCGGTTTTTGCCGCAGGCCGAGGAATGGTCGGCCAGAGGCTGCCGCGTGCTGCTGCTGGCCCTGTATGACGGGCAGCTGGACGACGAGGCGCTCACGGCTCAGATGATGCCGCTCGCGCTCATCCTGCTGTCCAACAAGATCCGGCCCGAAGCGCCGCAGACCTTCGCGTATTTCGCCCAGCAGGGCGTGCGGACCAAGGTCATCTCCGGCGACAATCCCCTGACCGTCTCCGAGGTCGCCCGCCGCGCGGGCATCCCCGATGCGGAAAAGTACGTCGACGCGCGCACGCTCAAGACCGATCAGGAGCTTGCGAAGGCGGCGGAGGAAATGACCGTTTTCGGCCGCGTGACGCCGGATCAGAAGAAAAAGCTCGTCGCCGCCATGAAGCGGGCAGGGCATACCGTCGCCATGACGGGCGACGGCGTCAACGACGTGCTGGCCTTGCGTGAGGCGGACTGCTCCATCGCCATGGCCTCCGGCTCCGGCGTGGCGTGCCAGGCGTCGCATATCGTGCTGCTCGATTCGCAGTTCTCCGCCCTGCCCTCCGTTGTGGCGGAGGGGCGGCGGGTCATCAACAACATCGAGCGCAGCGCTTCTTTGTATCTGGTCAAGAACATCTTCACCTTCGTGCTCTCGCTCATTACCCTGTTCTTTACGCTTCCCTATCCCTATACCCCGGCGCAGCTGAGTCTGGTCAACGCGCTGACGATCGGCATCCCGTCGTTCGTCCTGGCCATGGAGCCGAACGAGAACCGCATCAGCGGAAAGTTCATGCGCAACGTGATCTTCCGCGCGCTGCCCGCGGCGCTGACGGACCTCGTGCTGGTGGTGGGCGTCATGCTGTTCTATCTGGCCTTCCACATCCGGGAGGAAATGCTCTCGACGATCTGCACGGGCATCATGGGCGTCGTGGGCCTGCTGATGGTCTACCAGACCTCGCAGCCGTTCAACAAGCTGCGCAAGGCGATGATGATCGGCCTGACGGCGGTGTTTGCCCTGTGCTATTTCTTCCTGCCGAACCTGTTTACGCTCAGTGCGCTGGATAACCCGTCGCTGCTCATTCTGGTGGTTCTGGGACTGCTGGCGTTCTCGGTCATGTTCGTGTGCCGGAAGGGGCTGAACGCGGCCAGAGCGCGTCTTTCGCAGGGGCGGCGCCCGCTGCGCAGAAGAAAACGGGAAGACGGAGGGCAATAAGCATGGACGAACGATATGTGGCCTTCGACGTGGAGACGCCGAACGCGCAGAACCGCCGCATGAGCGCCATCGGCGTGTGTGTAATTGAGCGCGGCCGGATCGTGCAGGAGCTCGACACGCTGGTCGATCCGGAGACGCATTTTGACCCCTTCAATGTCGCCCTTACCGGCATCACGCCGGAGATGGAGCGCGGACAGCCGACGTTCGCCGCGCTGTGGCAGCTGCTGGAGCCGATGCTGCGCGGCAGCATTCTGGTCGCGCACAACGCGCCGTTCGACCTGCGCGTGCTGGCCAGCTGCCTGCATGACTACCACATCGACTGGCAGCCGGAGGCGGCGTATCTGTGCACCTGCCAGATGGGAAAACGCGCCTACCCCTACCTGCCGAACCACAAGCTGAACACCCTCTGCGAGCACCTGCAGCTCTCGCTCGACCATCACAAGGCCGGCAGCGACAGCCGCGCCTGCGCCCTTCTGCTCCTCGACTATCTGGAAAAGGGCCTGCAGCCCGAAGCCTTTTTGCGCACCTACCGTTTCGCGGACCGGAAAACGATCCCGTACTGCGGCTGCAGATAAAAAGATCCCGCCCGATGAGGGCGGGATCTTTTTATGTCTGCGGCTTCTGCCCCGGCATCCAGCGGAAGAAGCGGTAGTAGATGAGAAACAGCAGCGACGTTGTGCCCCACGTGGCGGGGTAGCAGATCGCGATGGTCCAGTTGCTCAGGTGCGGGAAGGTCACCGTGTACAAAAGCGCCAGACGCAGCAGACACGTGCCGAAAAGGGTCAGGACCGTCGGCATGACGCTGTTGCCGCAGCCGCGCATGGCGGAGGAGAAGACCTCCACGCAGCAGAAGACCGGGTAGAAAAACGCCAGCATGCAGATGATCGTCACGCCCTCGGCGATGACGGCCGGATCGTCGGTGAAGAACCGCACGGTCAGATACCGCGTGAGAAACAGCGTCAGGCTGAACAGCGCGGAAAAGCCCAGATGCATGCCAAGACCCGTGCGGATGATCTTGCGGATGCGCTCCGGCTGGCGTGCGCCATAGTTCTGCCCGGTGAAGGTCATGACGGTGATGCCGATGGCGTTTGAGACCGGCCAGTAGATCCCGTCCAGCTTCCAGAAGATCGACCAGGCGGCCGCCGCGTCGGTGCCGAGAAGGTTGATGGCCTTCTGGATGATGACGTTCGCCGCGCTGTACATGACGCTGGCCAGCCCCGCGGGCAGGCCGATGGCCGTCATGCGCCCGAGCAGCGCCCGGTCAAAGCGCAGCTCGGAAAGCTGCAGGCGGCAGGCGCCGGGGATACGCGCCAGCGTCCACACCACGAGCCCCGCGCAGATCAGCTGCGACAGGCTGGTGGCGATGGCCGCGCCGGCCGTGCCGAGATGGAAGCCGGCGACGAAGAGCAGGTCGAGCGCCGTATTGGCCAGCGCGCAGACGACCAGGAAGTATAACGGCCGCTTGGAATCGCCCACCGCGCGCAGAATGCCCGCGCCCATATTATAGACCATCGAGGGGATCATCCCGGCGAAGTACCACTGCAGGTACACGATGGAATCCTCCAGCGTGTCGGCCGGCGGATCCAGCAGCACGAGGATGGGCCGGGCCAGGCCGATGCCCAGCGCGGTCATGACCGCACCGATCACGACGGAGAAAAGAATGGCCGTGTGGACCGCGCGGCGCACCGCGCCGTCTTCCCCTGCACCGTAATGCTGCGAGACCACGACGCACGCGCCGGAGGACAGGCCGACAAAAAAGCCGACCACCAGATTGATGATCGCCAGATCCGAGCCGCCGACGGCAGCCAGCGCCGTCTTGCCCACCAGCCGCCCGAGGACGACGGCGTCGACCATGGAATACAGCTGCTGCAGCAGAGAGCCCAGCATGATCGGCAGGAAGAAGCGGGTCATATTCGAAAAGACCGGGCCGCGCAGCAGATCGGGCGCCCGGGAGGATGCGTGCTTCATACGGGTGATACCTCTTTTACCAGAAGGAATGTCAGCCCTACTATCTTAGCGGTTTTTACCGAATTTGCAAGAGGAATCGCGCTTATTTTTTGCCTTGACGCACCGGCGGTCAGACGGTATAATGTGGGCAGACCACAGACAATCGAACACAGGGGCGCTGGGCAACCGGCTGAGATTGCGTTTTCGCATGTCCCTCAAACCTGATCCGGGTAATGCCGGCGTAGGAAGCTGCTTCGCATATGGACTCGTATCGATACGCTGCGTACTGCACGACAACAGATCCGGTTGTGTGCGGTACTTTTTTATTTCTGGAGGGATTTTTCATGAAAAAATCCAAGCTGACGCTTCGCTGCCTGTGCGAAGCGGCCATCATGATCGCGCTTGCGCAGATCCTCGGGTATCTCAAGCTCTATGAGCTGCCGCAGGGCGGCTCGATCACGCTGTCGATGCTGCCGATCTTCCTGTTCTGCTCCCGCTGGGGCTTCGGGCCGGGCATGCTCGCGTCCTTCGCGTTCAGCCTGCTGCAGCTGTTTCTGGACGGCGCGTACGCCTGGAGCTGGCAGTCGATGCTGGGCGACTATATCTTCGCCTTTACGGTCCTCGGCTTCGCGGGCCTGTTCAGCAAGAAGCGCTTCGGCTTCTTCTACGGCACGCTCCTCGGCAGCGCGCTGCGCTTCCTGGTCCACTATGTCGTCGGCGCGACGGTCTGGGGCGAGTACATGCCGGAATCCTTCTTTGGCATGACGATGACCTCCCCGTGGTTCTATTCCGCGCTCTACAACGGCTCCTACATGGTGCTCGACTGCGCGCTGGTGCTGCTGGTCGGCTGGATCCTGTGGAAGCCGATGGGCAAGTACATCCGCGGCGACGACATCAAGGCGCTGCGCGGCGACGGCAAAGACGCCAAATAAGAATTATTTTTGCAAAACCCGGCCGCAAGGCCGGGTTTTGGTTTACTTTCGGCCCGGAAATCGCTATACTAGCATCAGTTGACAAAGAGAAAGAGAAAGCAGGAACGACCACCTATGACGACTTGTATCAAATGCGGGCAGCCGATCCCGGACGGGGAGCTGTTCTGCGAAAGCTGCGGGCTGAACGGCGAGGTGCCGCAGCCGCGGCCCGCGCTGCGTCCCGCCGGGAGAATGCAGACGCCCGTCAAGCGCGAGCCGCGGCCCGGAAAGCCGCAGCCCGCACCCGCGCCGGAGAAAAGATCCCGCGGCGGCAGGGCCGCTGCTATCGTGCTGGCGCTTTTCTGTGCGCTGCTGCTGGCGGGCGGGGCCTTCGGCTATGTGACGCTCAACGGAAGGCTGCAGGAAAAGCAGGCCGAGATCGACCGGCTGCAGGAGAAAACGGCGTTTTTTGACCGAAACGCTGTCTGCGTGAACGACGACGGCTCGCTGCTCTATCACCGCTACGGCTGCGCGCGGCTCGAGCCGGATCGATGCAGGATCTACAGCCGGAAAACGGCCGAGGCCGGCGGCTACGAGCCGTGCCCGGACTGCTTCGGTCCCTGAGGAGGCGCTTGGATGGATATTCTTGCATTGTGCCGGAAGATGGTCGTTCTGTTTTTCTGTATGGCCACCGGCTTTGCCGCCGCCAAGGGCGGCGCGATGGACCTGCAGAGCAACAAAAAGCTCTCCGCGCTGGTCGTGAATATCGCCAACCCCATGCAGATCCTCGCCTCCGCGCTGACGGGCGAGCATCTGCTCTCCAACGGCGAGACGCTCCGGCTGGCGGGGCTGATCGTGCTGATCTACCTCGGGCTGATCGCGCTGAGCTTTCCGACGGCAAAGGTTCTGCGCGTCAGGGGCAGCGAGGCGGGGCTCTACCGGTTCATGTTCATCTTCTCGAATACCGGCTTCCTCGGCTACCCGATCGTCGAGTCGCTGCTGGGGTATCAGGCGACGTTCTATGTGACGCTGTTCGTGCTGTTTTTCCAGCTGTTCTGCTGGAGCTACGGCGCGAGCCTCATCCGCGGCGAGGCGCGGTTCCATTTTCAGTGGCAGGTGCTGCGGCAGCCGTGCGTGGCGGCGTCGTTGGCCGCGCTGGCGATCTATCTGTCCGGCTGGCAGCCCCCGGCGCTGCTGCACCAGGCCGTCAAGTATGTCGGCGACATCACGAGCCCAATCGTCATGCTGATCGTCGGCTGCTCGCTCGCGCAGATGCGCTTCGGGCAGATCTTCGGCAGCTGGCGGATCTACGCGCTGACGGTCCTCAAGATGGTCCTCGTGCCGCTCGCGGCATTTTTCGTGCTGCGGCACGTGCTGACGAACGACTTCACGTTCCACGTGCTGATGGTCATCCTGTGCATGCCCATTGCCACCAATACTACCATCCTCAGCTACCAGTACGGGGCGGACGAATCCATCGCCTCCGCAGGGGTCTTTGTCAGCACACTCGCGTGTATGCTGACGATTCCGCTGATGATGCAGCTTCTGTTCGGATAACGGTTTTTCACACGCCGCAGCGGCCGCTGCGGCGTGTTTTTCCGTCTTCATACATAAGATATGAATTGTTCACAAATAATTTAAGTCTGCAGGTCTTGACATTGCAGGCAGGCGGTGGTACACTTCGGTTAGCACTCAGGGAAATGGAGTGCTAAGACGAAAAGGAGGAACAGACATGGAGCTTTCCGATCGGAAAAAGAAGATCCTGCGGGCGATCGTAGATCTTTATATCCGCACGGCGGAGCCGGTCGCGTCCAAGACGGTCGCACAGATGCCGGACATGGACTTTTCCTCCGCAACGATCCGCAACGAAATGGCGGATCTCACCACGCTCGGTTATCTCGAGCAGCCGCACACCTCGGCCGGACGGATCCCGTCCCCCGCCGGATACCGGCTGTACGTCGACGAGCTGATGCAGGACTACCGCCTTTCTACCGACGAGGCCAAGTCCATCAACCAGGCGATGGAGCTCAAGATGCAGGAGGTCGACAAGGTCGTCTCCCAGGTCGGCAAGCTCGTCTCGCAGATGACGAATCTGCCTGCCTACGCCATGGCGGCGCGGCCCGCAGGGCTGACGGCGCGGCGGTTCGACCTGATCCGGGCGGACAGCGGCAGCTTCATCCTCGTGGTGATGCTGAGCGACAGCTCCGTAAAGAACAAGCTCATCCGGCTCCCGGTCGAGCTGACAGAGCAGGATCTGAAGCTGCTTGGCGCGGTATTGAATGCGAGCGTCACGGAGCTGACGGCCGACCAGCTGACGCCGGAGCTTCTGTCCCGCGTGACGAGAAGCGCCGGGAACGCGGCGAGCCTCGTCCCCGTCATCATGGACTTTGTGACGACGCTCCTGCATCAGGAGCGCAGCGAGGTCTACATGACAGGCCAGGCCAGGCTCCTTGGCCAGCCGGAATACCACGACATCGACAAGGCGCAGAAAATGCTGACCACCCTCGATGAGGATGTGGTCTCCAACATTCCCGCAGCCCTCGCCTCTAACAGCCGGACGCAGATCCTGGTCGGCCCGGAAAACGTCTCGAAGGAGCTCAAGGACACCAGCGTCGTCATGACGAAGTTCGACATCGGCGACGGGATGCAGGGTCTGATCGGCGTGGTCGGCCCGACAAGAATGGATTACGCACAGATCACCGCCCGGCTCAGCTATTTTGCTGAGAACCTCGGCCGGATGTTCCAGAAAAGTCAGACCCCGGCGTTGAAAGAGCCGGATAATAAGCACCATGATCCGGAGGCATAGAAGATATGAGTAAGAAAACAAACAACAGCCCGGCTTCGGAAGAACAGGAAAAGGAAGCTTCCGCAGCAGAGCAGAACGAGCAGACTGCCGCGCAGGCCAAACCCGAAGCGGAAGCTGCAAAGCAGCCCGAGGAAAAAAAGCCCGAGGACGCCAAGCAGCAGGAAGCCTCCGAGTTTGAAAAGGCGCAGCAGGCGCTGGCCCAGGAGCATGACAGCTACCTGCGGCTGGCCGCAGAATACGACAATTACCGCAAGCGCAGCCAGAAGGAAAAAGACAACCTCTATACCGAGATCCGGTCCGAGACTGTGGAGAAATTTCTCCCGGTGTACGACAATCTCGAGCGGGCGCTGGCCCAGGAAACCCAGGACAGCGCATTTAAAAAGGGCGTGGAGATGACGATGAACCAGCTCGTCTCCGTGATGGAAAAGCTGGGCGTCGAAAGCTTCGGCGCAGCGGGCGATCGTTTCGATCCGCAGCTGCACAACGCAGTTATGCACATCGAGGATGAGAGCCTCGGCGAAAACGTCATTGCGGAGGTCTTCCAGAAGGGCTTCAAGGTCGGCGAAAAGGTCGTCCGGTTCGCAATGGTAAAGGTCGCAAATTAACACGTAACCCCGCCGGAGATCCGGCATGATATAAAATGAAGTTGTAAATACAGGCATGCATATAGGAGGAAATTTATTATGAGTAAGATTATTGGTATTGACCTTGGTACGACTAACAGCTGCGTAGCAGTTATGGAAGGCGGCGAACCCGTCGTTATCACAAACGCCGAAGGCAACCGCACCACCCCGTCCGTTGTGGCATTCTCGAAGACCGGTGAGCGTATGGTCGGTCAGGTCGCAAAGCGTCAGGCTGTTACCAACCACGACCGTACCATTTCGTCCATCAAGCGTCATATGGGTACCGACTATAAAGTCGATATCGACGGCAAGAAGTACACCCCGCAGGAGATCTCCGCGATGATCCTGCAGAAGCTGAAGGCTGACGCAGAGGCGTACCTTGGCGGCCCCGTGACCGAAGCCGTCATCACCGTCCCGGCCTACTTCAACGACGCCCAGCGTCAGGCCACCAAGGACGCCGGCAAGATCGCCGGTCTCGACGTCAAGCGTATCATCAACGAGCCGACCGCAGCCGCACTTGCCTACGGCATCGACAAGGAAGCCGAGCAGAAGGTCATGGTCTATGACCTCGGCGGCGGCACGTTCGACGTCTCCATCCTGGATATCGGCGACGGCGTCATCGAAGTCCTGGCCACCAACGGCAACACCCACCTCGGCGGCGACGATTTTGATGAGTGTGTCATGAACTACCTCGTCTCCGAGTTCAAGAAGGCAGAGGGTATCGACCTGTCCAACGACAAGGTCGCCATGCAGAGACTGAAGGAAGCCGCCGAGAAGGCCAAGATCGAGCTGTCCGGCGTCACCTCTACCAACATCAACCTCCCGTATATCACCGCTGACGCCACTGGCCCGAAGCACCTCGACGTCACGCTGACGCGAGCAAAGTTCAACGAGCTGACCGCCCATCTGGTCGAAGCGACGGCGGGCCCGGTCAAGCAGGCCATGGCCGACGCGGGCCTGACTGCCAATGATATCTCCAAGGTCCTTCTGGTCGGCGGCTCGACCCGTATCCCGGCCGTACAGGACGAGGTCAAGAAGCTGACCGGCAAGGAAGGCTTCAAGGGCATCAACCCCGACGAGTGCGTGGCTGTCGGCGCAGCCATCCAGGGCGGCGTGCTTGGCGGCGACGTCAAGGGTGTTCTGCTGCTCGATGTTACGCCGCTGTCTCTTGGCATCGAGACGATGGGCGGCGTGTTTACCAAGCTGATCGACCGCAACACCACCATCCCGACCAAAAAGAGCCAGGTATTCTCCACCGCCGCTGACAACCAGACCTCCGTTGAGGTCCATGTCCTGCAGGGTGAGCGTGAGATGGCTGCCGACAACAAGACCCTCGGCAAGTTCCAGCTGACCGGCATCGCTCCGGCTCCCCGCGGTGTCCCGCAGATCGAGGTCACGTTCGACATCGACGCCAACGGCATCGTGAACGTCTCCGCGAAGGATCTCGGTACCGGCGCTGAGCAGAAGATCACCATCACCGCGTCTTCCAACCTCTCGAAGGAAGATGTTGATAAGGCCGTCAAGGAAGCAGAGCAGTATGCTGCACAGGACAAGGCCCGGAAGGAAGAGGTCGAGACCCGCAATAATGCGGATCAGGCTGTGTATCAGGCTGAAAAGACCCTCAACGAAATGGGCGATAAGGTCACGGAAAGCGAGAAGGCTCCTGTCAAGGACGCCATCGAAAAGCTGAAGACTGCGCAGAAGGGTTCCGATGTTGCGGCGATCAAGACTGCGACAGATGAACTTCAGAAGGCGTTCTATGCTGTGTCCGAGAAGCTCTATAAGAACGCGGCTCCGCAGGGCGAAGCGAATGCCGAGCCGAACGCGGGCGCAGGCCAGCAGGCCGGCGGCAATGACGACGGCGTTGTCGACGCGGACTACGAAGAGGTCAAGGACAACTAATTCGCGGAATATAGCTTGATAGGGGCGGCCCGTCCGCCCCTATCGGCTGTTACCCACCGAATCCGAGGTGAGAAACTATGGCAGATCAGAACAAACGAGATTATTACGAGGTATTGGGCGTGGAGAAAAACGCGTCTGACGCCGAAATCAAAAAGGCCTACCGCAAGCTGGCCATGAAATATCACCCAGACCAGAACCCCGGCGACAAATCCGCCGAGGAAAAGTTCAAGGAGATCAACGAGGCCTATGAGGTCCTCTCCGACGCCGACAAAAAGGCCCGTTACGACCAGTACGGCTTCGCGGGCGTCGACCCGAACTTCAACCCGAACGCGGGCGCGGGCTTTGGCGGTGCGGGCTTCGGCGGCGCAGGGTTTGGCGGAGCAGGCTCGGGCTTCGGAGATTTCGGCGACATCTTCGGCGACTTTTTCAGTGGGGCGTCGGCATCCAGTGGATCCACTGGCCGCAAGAAGGGGCCGACAAAGGGCCAGAATGTCGTCAGCGAGATCGAAATCAGCTTTGAAGACGCGGCCTTCGGCTGCGAGCGCGAGATCACCTTCTCCCGCATCGAGACCTGCAGCACCTGCCACGGCACCGGCGCGAAGGAAGGCACGACCCCGCAGACCTGTACGTATTGCCACGGCACCGGCGCCGTGCGCACACAGCAGAACTTCATGGGCATGACCATGCAGTCCTCGCAGCCCTGCCCGAAGTGCCACGGTACCGGCACCATTATCACCGACCCGTGTCAGGTCTGCCGCGGCAAGGGCAAGGTCCGTCACACCAAGACCATCAAGGTCAAGGTTCCGGCCGGTATCGACGACGGCCAGTCCTTCCGCGTGCGCGACGAGGGCAACGCCGGCTCCAACGGCGGTCCGAACGGCGATCTGCTCGTGACGGTCTCGGTGCGCAAGCACCCGATCTTCACGCGGGACGGCGCGAACGTCATGTGCCAGATGCCCATCTCCTTCACACAGGCCGCGCTCGGCGCAACCGTTGAGGTCCCGACGCTCGACGGCAAGGTCCGTTATCAGATCCCCGAGGGCACGCAGACCGGCACCACCTTCCGCCTGCGCGGCAAGGGCATCCCCTACGTCGGCTACAAGACGCGCGGCGACCAGTTCGTCACCGTCGTCGTCGAGACCCCGACCAAGCTCACGCGCGAGCAGAAGGAACTGCTCCGCCAGCTCGAATCCTCTGTCGGCGATGCCAGCCAACCCAAACGCAAAAGCTTCTTCGATAAGCTGAAGGGATAAAAAACAACGACCCCCGCCGCACCCGCGGCGGGGGGGTTTGTTTCTCCCGGAACAAAGATATTGGCTGGAAAAGTGTTGAAATCCGGAAAGGGCTATGCTAAAATAATTGTGCCACACAAATCAATAACTGACTTTCCGATAGGGAATGTGTTTTTTTCTTTGGTAAAAACGCATTCTCCGCTTTGCGTTCCCTATTGGAAGGTAAAAGATTTGTGTGGCAACAAATGGGGCTATGCGTTTTTCGGTGTGTAGCCCCATTTGGGGCTACACACTTTTTATTTTTAGGAGGAAAAAGAATGAAAAAAGTCATTGTATCATTACTATGCGCAATTATGCTTTTATCGCTGTGCGCTTGCGGCGGTGGAGGAGGCAGCGGATGCACGATTTGTGGAAAGACGGCAACTCACACGTTCCAGGGATCAGGATATTGCAATCAGCATTATAATGATGCCGTGAGTTGGGCAATCGATAATGTGGCGGAGAAAAATAAATAGAGCAGGAGAAAATTATGTATAGCAATAATAACAGTGGGGGTGGAGCAGGTTTGGTTACAATCATTTTAGGTGTCCTTATCGCATTGATCATCTTTTCAGTGGTTGGATAATTGATAAGTGTGAATGAAACTCAACGATGCCGTTCTTCTCTATGCGTCAATGCTGCTATATCTGGTTAACAGATTCTTTCTGAAACGGCTGGAAACAGATGGACTGTTATACCAAATGATTCAGTGGCATCTGAATGACTATCTTGGCGAGATCGTATTTCTATGCTATGTAAATATTTTGATGAAAGCGGGTGGATATCGGCGAATCGTTAAGTTGCCGTCTATCTTGTTTATGGTGCTGATGACCTGCATCGTGTGGGAGTATATCATTCCGTTTTTTATCAAGTACAGTACGCCTGACATAAAAGACTGCTTTGCGTACCTTCTTGGCGGAATAACCTATTGGTTGATTCAACAGGCAGAAACTCCGTAAACAAATTCGAGTCATTCATTGCATACCGATACGAATTTTGACACCAAAAAAGACGCTCCCTCCGGGAGCGCCTTTTTTGGATCAGTCATTCGGCTGAGATCAGGTAGTAGTAGATCGGCTGGCCGCCGGAGACGAGGTTGACTTCGGCGTCGGGGGCGTGCTGCTGGAACAGGGCCAGGGCCTGTTCGGCGTCGGCTTCGGAGATGTCGGCGCCGTAGAAGATGTTGATGAATTCCTTCCCGGCCGCCGCGGCCTTGTCCGCGAGGGCCGCGAGCAGGGCGGTGATGTCCTGTGTGGTCCCGGCCAGCGCGCCGTCGCACAGGCCCAGGTAGTCGCCCGCGTGGATGTCAAAGCCGTCAAAGTCGGAATCGCGCGCGGCGTAGGTGATCTGCATGGTCATGACGCCGGAGAGGCAGTCGGTCATGGCGGCCTCATTCTCGCTCGGCTCCATGCCAGGGTCGAAGGAGAGCATCGCGCTGATGCCCTGCGGGACGGTCTTCGTCGGGATAACGACGACCTCGCGCGAGGCGAGCTCTGCCGCGGCCTGGGCGGCCATGATGATGTTCTTGTTGTTGGGCAGGACGAAGACGATCTCCGCCGGGGTCTTCTCAATCGCGTGGAGGATGTCCTCGGTCGAGGGGTTCATGGTCTGCCCGCCCTCGATGATCTCGTCGACGCCAAGATCGCGGAACACATTTGCGAGCCCCTCGCCCGCGCACACGGCGACGCTGCCGTAGCGCTTTTCGGGCGCGGCCGGAGCATCCGGCTGCGGCGCGGGCTGGCTTTCCAGCTCCTTTTCCACGGCCTCGAGATCGTCGGTCGACCGGGCCTTGCGCCCGGCGGTCAGATCGTCGTGCTGCAGGCGCATGTTCTCGATCTTCGCCAGCTCCAGCGTCCCGTACTTCTGGGCCTCGCTCAGCGCGTCGCCCGGGATGTTCGTATGTACGTGGACCTTGAAGGCCTCGTCGTCCTCGCCGATGACGAGACTGTCGCCGATGCTGCCGAGATACTCGCGCAGCGGGTCGAGCGAGGTGATATCCTCGCGCTTGCGGACGATAAAGACCGTGTCGAAGGCGAAGGTGATGTCCTCGGAGTCAAAAATGCCGAAATCGGCCTCCTCATTCGCCGCGCCCGTGTCCTCGCAGACGACGTCGTTGCCGCGCAGGCTCTCGAGCATGCCGCGCAGGATCAGGCAGAAGCCCATGCCGCCCGCGTCGACGACGCCGGCCTTTTTGAGGACGGGGTTCTGGTTGACGGTATTGTCGAGCGCGGCGTGCGCGGTGTCCAGGCAGTGCTGGAGCACGTATTCGATCTCGCAGTTTTCCTCGGCGAGGTCGCGCGCGGCGTCCGCCGTCAGGCGGGAGACGGTCAGGATGGTGCCCTCGGCGGGTTTCATGACGGCCTTGTAGGCGGCCTCGACGCCCGCGGTCAGCGCGGCGGCAAAGTCGCGGCCGTCGGCCTCGAGCTTGCCCTTGAGCGCCTTGGAAAAGCCGCGGAACAGCAGGGACAGGATGACGCCCGAGTTGCCTCTGGCCCCGCGCAAAAGCGCGGAGGCCGTCATGTCGGCGGCCTTGGTGAGAGTCACGTTCTCTGCGCGGCGCAGCTCGGTGCTGGCGGCGTTCAGCGTCATGCTCATGTTCGTGCCGGTGTCGCCGTCGGGGACGGGGAAGACGTTCAGCTCGTTGACCTTCTGCTTATTCAGGTCGATCTCGGCAGCGGCGGAGAGCATCATCCGGGAAAATACCGCGCCGTCAATGGATTTGATCATGGTGGTTTACCTCCGTGAGCGCCAGCGTGTGCGCGTGAATTGAGATCAGTCGACCGACATGGAGTCGACGAATACGTTCACGGCACGCACCTCGGTGCCCGTGGACTTGGTGACGAAATAGCGAACCTCGCCGATGATGGAGGACGCGATCGCGCTGAGATTGACATTCTTGTCGACCATGATGTGCAGGTCGATGGAGAGGGAATTGTCGGCGTTGAACGTGACCTTGACGCCCTTGCCCATGGCTTCCTTGCGCAGCAGATGCACAAGCCCGTCCGTCATGGAGCGCACAGCCATGCCCTTGACGCCGAAGCAGTTGGTCGCGGCGAAGCCGGCGATATTGGTATAGACAGCGCTGTCGACCGTGATCTGGCCGATGTCTGTATTCATACGGATCATCAAGATTCCTCCTTCTGGGATATTCAATTCATTCTAACCGATTCGCCGGGAAAGTACAAGTAAAAAATAGGATTTCAGCTCTTTTCATAGCCGGTGACGCCGTGATTCTGCATCCATTGGAGCTTTTCACTCATGAGATAGGTCAGCGTCTCGTTTTCCGCTTTGCCGAAGCCGGTGAGATACTTGCGCAGGTACAATAGATCATTGTAGGTGAGGTAGGGATAGTCGCCCTCGACATACGTGCCGTCGGGCTTGATGCTGTAGTAGAGATTGTGGTCCGGCATGACCCAGCCGGAGCCGGTATCCTCGATGGCCAGCAGCATCCGGTCGGCCAGCGCGCGCAGATCCTCGCGGTCAAACAGGTCGGACGCGTGGTAGAGCGCCAGACACTCCGACGCCTGATGGTTGAGCGAGGTATGCGGCGCGGTGATCTCCGACGGGTGCCAGTAGTCCGGGATCAGCCAGCCGCCCGACGCCGTGGAGATGTGGCTGGTGTCCGCGATCTGGCTGAAGAAGCCGAGATACCGGGTGATCGTCTCGTCAAACATGCCCTTGCCGAACTTGCGCGCGGCTTTGATGTAGATCTCCAGCAGGTCGGTATTGAACCGGGTGTCGTAGAAGCCCGGGCCGATGCCGTAGTCGCCCTGCAGCCATTCACTGCCGGGCTCGGTGGCCCAGTAGCCGTATTCGTTCTGGCGCTGAGCCATGGTGTCGAGCATGACGATGGTGAGCGCGGCGGCCTCTTTGCACATCGGCATCCGGGAGAGGAAGCCCTTGATGCAGTAGGACGCGGCGCAGCAGTAATAGTAGTTCGTACCGGAGGGGATATAATTGGCCGGGGACTTGCGGTAATAGCCGTCGAAGCACCAGTGGGACGCGCCGTTTCTGACGTAGCTCACCCACAGCGCGGCACAGGTATCTCCGCTCCAGTCGACCAGCTGGAACGGTGCGGAGAGGATCAGGCAGTCCGTCACGCGCCCCTCGGCCAGCCCGTAGCCGTTCACAGTCAGGTGGAAGCCGTCCGGCGTCTTTGTGACGTAGAGCGTACCGTCCATCTCCGGCAGGTATTCCTTGGTGTCGTTTTCGTGCAGGACGAAGGTGCGCGGCAGCGCGAGGAAGTAGGACGCGCCGGAGGCAAGCTCGATCACGACGACCGGCGAGGCGTACTTGCCCTCGGCCAGCGGCGTCTCGACCCATTTGCCGGAGGACGCGTCAAAGTAGTGCAGCGTCCCGCCCTCCTGCACGGTATGGTCGAGGAATTTGCTCGGCCCGCCGACGCCGGTCGCGCGGAAGGCGCGGGCCGTCACGCCGTCGGAGACGACGTATTCCCGGCTCTCGATCGAGCAGCGGTACTGCCGGATGGTGGTCTCGTAGATCTCGGCGGAATAATGCCTGGAGGTCAGCACGCGGTCGGGCACGTGCTGATCGGCCGGCTCCGGCGCGGGCGCCTCGGCCGCAGGCTCGTCCGTCACGGCTGCCGTGACGGCTGATTCTGATCTTGCTGCCGGCGCGGGGTCAGCCTGCGTCTTCCCGCAGGCGCACAGCTGCGCCAGCACCAGGATCAGAATCATAAGGATTGAGAGCTTCTTTCGCATGGGTACCTCCGGAGAATGGTTTGGGCTTTGTAGGGGCCGATGCCCACATCGGCCCGGCAGATCGCACCGGTTTTTACGAAGCGCTGCTGCGGATCTGTGCTGCCTCACGGGCCGATGTGGGCATCGGCCCCTACGCATACGCGCAGCATTCGGATCCCCTCAGTCACCTGCGGTGACAGCTCCCCTTGTGCCCAAGGGGAGCCGTACCGTGGTCAGGGTCAAACTCAGATCATGCTTGGCTGCCAGCAGTCGGGAGCCTTGAGGCCCATCATGGTGACGATGGTCGGCGCGACGTTGGCAAGGCCGTAATGGCCGTCCTTGATCTCGTACTTGTTGTCCGGATCGTAGATGATGAAGGGGACAGGGTTGAGGGAGTGCGCGGTGCGCACGCTGGTCTTGCCCTTCTTCGTCTCGAGCATCTGATCGGCGTTGCCGTGGTCAGCGGTGACGAGCAGGGTGTAGCCGTACTTGTCGGCCGCTTCCTTTACGCGGGCCAGAGCCGCGTCGACGGCTTCCATGGCCTTGATGACGGCGCTCAGAACGCCGGTATGGCCGACCATATCGCCGTTCGGGTAGTTGCAGCGCAGGAACTGATACTTGTGGGAGGCCATGGCCTCGACGAGCAGATCGGTGATCTCCACGGATTTCATTGCAGGCTCCTGCTCAAACGGAACGACGTCGGACGGGACCTCAGCGTAGTCCTCGAGCGCTTCGTCGACCTTGCCGGAGCGGTTGCCGTTCCAGAAGTAGGTGACGTGGCCGTATTTCTGCGTCTCGGACACGGCGTACTCGTGCACGCCTGCCTTGCACAAAACTTCAGTCAGCGTGTTGCGGATGACGGGCGGCTCGACCAGATAGTGCAGCGGGATCTTGAGATCGCCGTCGTACTCCAGCATACCGGCAAACTTCACGCCGGTGTAGTCGCCGCGGTCAAACTTGTCAAAGTCCTTGCGGTCGAAGGCCAGGGAGATCTCCTGCGCGCGGTCGCCGCGGAAGTTGAAGAGGATGACGCTGTCGCCGTTGGCGATCTTTGCGACGGGCTTGCCGTCCTTTGCCACGACGAAGGGCGGAAGATCCTGGTCGATCATGCCGGGGTTCTCGGCGCGGTAGGTCTCGATGGCTTCCTTTGCGGAGGCAAACTGACGGCCCTCGCCCTGCACGTGTGTGCGCCAGCCCTTTTCGACCATCGGCCAGTTGGCCTCATAGCGGTCCATAGTGATGACCATACGGCCGCCGCCGGACGCGATCTTGTATTCGTGCTCCGCGTCGGACAGGGAGGCCAGCACGGCCTCGAGCTGGTCGACGTACTCCAGCGCGCTCGTCGCGGGGACGTCGCGGCCGTCGAGCAGGATGTGGCAGTAGACCTTTTTGAGGCCCATCTCGCGGGCCTTTTTCAGCATGGCGATCAGGTGCGAGATGTTGGAATGGACGTTGCCGTCGGACAGCAGGCCGATGAAGTGCAGGGCCTTGCCGCTTTGCAGGCAGTTGTCGGTCAGCTCGACCCAGGTCTTCGACTGGTACAAAGAGCCGGTCTCGATGGACTCCTGCACGAGTTTGGCGCCCTGGGAGTAGATCTGGCCGCAGCCGAGGGCGTTGTGGCCGACCTCGGAGTTGCCCATGTCGTCGTCGGTGGGCAGGCCGACGGCCGTGCCGTGCGCCTTGAGCCACGTCATGGGGCAGGTCGCCATCAGCTTGTCGAGCGTCGGGGTGTTGGCCTGCTTGACAGCATCGCCGGGGCCGCCGTCGCCGCGGCCCACGCCATCCATAATCACGAGTACGATCGGTTTTTTCATTGGTATTCCCTCCTGAGTAGGATATTCTTAAATTTCAATATATTTTACTACATTTTCTCCGCAGATACAACTGAATTTTCTTTGAACGATCGCAGCGAACACTCACCCCAGCAGCTGCAGCGCGTGCGCGTGCGCCAGCGCGTAGACGCGGGCAAAGTCCACGTGCGGGTTATAGACGGCCTCCAGCTCGTCATGCAGCGCCTTGGCCTGCGCGAGCAGGGAAAAAACGTCCGAAAGCTCCGGCAGCGGCGTATCCGGGCCGCGGTAGTACCGCGCCTCGCCTGGCAGCCAGACGGCCTCGGTCTCATCCGGGAAAAGCGGGTTCTGGTACCAGACGGCGCCGGGGCGCATGCGCAGCGCCTCGAGCTCCTCCGCGGAAACGAGCCGCACGGCCCCTGCGGGCGGAGCAGACTGGAAAAGTCCCCGGCAGGTCACGGCCCGGAGGAAGCGCCGCTGCGCGCCGCCCGTGTCCGGCAGACGGCAGGCCGCGGGCGCGAGCGCGGCGAGCTTCGCATATGCCTCGCGGTAGAGCGCCTGATAGCGCCTTTGCAGCTGCTCGATGGTGCGGCGCTCCGGCTGCAGCGCGAGCCGGTCATAGAACCGGCCAAGATCGAGATACAGCCCTGCCGCGCCCGGCGTCACGGCCTCGAGCACGTGCGGGGCGGTCCCGTCGGCGTAGCCGGTGCGCAGGGCGGGGAAATAGACGCCGTCCACCGACTCCGGATCGCCGGAGCACAGCACGTACTCCACGTCCAGTCCCTTCTCCTCCGCCGCACGGCCGATGGTCTTCATGAAGCTCGACTTGCCGCAGCCGGGCCCGCCCTTGATGACCCACAGAAAATCCTCCGGCCCGCGGCAGAAGCCGGAATAAAACGACACAAAGCCCCGGACGGTATTCCCGCCCAGAAAATACTGCGTCACCGCCATAAATAGCCCCTCCTGTTTTGCATTTTGATCACCTGTAGTGTATGCGGAGCAGCCGCGCAGTGTGCGTTCTGCGTTCATACATTTTCCCTGTTTCAAGGCTTGACAGCGCTGGTATAATAAATATAATAGATGAGAAGTAACAGGTCATAGTGAAAAGGGAAGAAGGGATGTGTGCCGCGAAGCGGCACGATCCAGATCGCCGGCGCAGCCGGCACCATACTTATTCACACTTCACTCTTACTTTTTACTTCAGGCTATGCCAAGGGAGATGTGCGCGATGGCGGAGGGCGTGAAGATCGCCGCAAGAAATCAGAAGGCCTTTCATGAATATTTCATCGACGAAAAATTCGAAGCCGGCATCGAGCTCACCGGCACCGAGGTCAAGTCCATCCGTCTCGGCACGCTGAGCCTCAAGGAGGCCTGGTGCCAGATCAAGGACGGGCAGCTCTATATCCGGCAGATGCATATCGCGCCCTATGAGCAGGGCAACATCTTCAACAAGGATCCGCTCCGTCCCCGCCGGCTCCTCATGCACAAGCGCGAGATCATGCGCCTGTTCGGCCGGGTCAAGCAGGACGGGTATGCGCTCATTCCGCTCTCGGTGTACTTCCGCGGCAGTCTCGTCAAGGTCGAGGTCGCGCTTGCCCGGGGCAAAAAACTCTACGACAAGCGGGAGGACGCCGCGAAAAAAGACGCCAAGCGTCAGATCGACCGCGCAATGAAAGGACGGTAACCCATGGAAAATCCCATTATGACCATCACGATGGCAGACGGCGGCAGGATCGTCTGCGAGCTCTACCCCGAAAAAGCGCCGCAGAGCGTGCGCAACATGATCGCGCTTGCCAACAAGGGCTTCTATGACGGCCTGATCTTCCACCGGGTCATCTCCGGCTTCATGATCCAGGGCGGCTGCCCGAAGGGCACCGGCACCGGCGGCCCCGGCTACTGCATCAAGGGCGAGTTCAAGCTCAACGGCGTGAAGAATAACCTCAGCCACAAGCGCGGCGCGGTCTCCATGGCGCGTGCGCAGTCGCCCAACTCCGCGGGCAGCCAGTTCTTCATCATGCATGAGGACGGCGAGTTCCTCGACGGGCAGTACGCCGCCTTCGGCAAGGTGCTCGAGGGTATGGACGTGGTCGACAAGATCGCCACGACGAAGACCGACGGCAACGACCGTCCGCTCACCGAGCAGAAGATCGCCTCCATCCGCGTCGATACGAAGGGCGAGGAATACCCCGAGCCCGACAAGCTCCGCGACCCCTACGGACGCGGATGACCGCGGCCGTCATCACCGGCGCGTCCGCCGGTCTCGGCGCGGAGTTCACGCGCCAGCTCGTGCGCGAATTTCCCGACATCGAAGAGTTCTGGCTCATCGCCCGCCGCGTGGGCAAGCTCGAAGAGCTGGCCCAGCAGTTCCCGGAGAAGAAATTCGTGTGCATCGGCCTCAACCTGCTCGACCCCAAGAGCTTCCGCTATCTCGGCGAAAAGCTGGCGGAGCAGAAAGCCGACGTGCGGCTGCTGGTCAATAACGCCGGCTGCGGCACGACGGGCAATATCGGCGCCTCGGCGTCGTCCGCCGATGTGATGCGCGTGGTCGATCTCAACGTCCGTGCGCTCACGATGGTGACGCAGACCGTCGTCCCGTTCATGACGCGCGGGGCGAAGATCATCAACGTCTCGTCCATCGCGGCCTTCTGCCCTACGCCCCGCATGACGGTCTACAGCGCGTCCAAGGCGTATGTTTCTGCGTTCACCGGCGGTCTTGCCGACGAGCTGCGGCCGAAGGGCATCACGGTCACGGCCGTCTGCCCCGGCCCCATGAAGACGGAGTTCTTCGACGCTGCGGGCGACCACGATCTGTTCGGCAACATCCCCTGGTGCGACCCGGTCAAGGTCGTCGCCGGGACGATCCGGGCAGCCAAAAAGGGCCGGACGTTCTACACGCCCACGGCCTTCAATAAGTTCTATCGCTTCGTGGCAAAGCTTTTGCCCATGAAGTGGATGATAAAAGCAACAAGAGTTTGATTTTTTCCAGCGATCCGCAGCGAATCTTCGCTGCAATACGGGGCTGCACTGGTTTCGACGGGGGCAGTGAGGCTGGATAAGCGGGCGGAGGCGCCTGGCCTCCATAAAACGGGCAATTTTTCTAAATTAACTGACAACTCTAAAGTTGCTCTGGCTGCCTAATTAGGCAACCCGTCCTCCCCGGAAGGGCCGCGAGCCGGGCTTGGGCGTGACTGAGCGGCGTCCGTGAACGCAGTAAGCTTTGCCTGCGTCATGCATCATGAAGCTACCAAGGTGCGAAGAGTGTCTGTTCCCGCCGCACCGAGGGAATGTAAATAACAGACTGCGCCCGGAGAAAGTCCTGTCAAGTTGCTTTCGGACAGGGGTTCGATTCCCCTCAGCTCCACCACGAAAAAAGCCGCCCATCCGGGCGGCTTTTTTCGTGGCTGGAGCTGAGGGGCGCGAGAGACCCTGAGGGTTCGACCGACTGGATTTCGCGGCGTATCAACGCCGCAATTTTGCGCTTTGCGCAAAATCAAAAAGAAAATCCAGTCGGCACGGAGGCGGCGAAGCCGCCGGAGTATTCCCCTCAGCTCCATCCCGCCACAGAAAGGCTCCCCTCCCAGGGGAGCTGGCAGCCGAAGGCTGACTGAGAGGTTGTTCCCCATTTCTGCCGTACTTCCAGCGTGCGTTTCAAAGGCTCCCTTGTGTAAAGGGAGCTGTCACCGAAGGTGACTGAGGGATTGTTGTTGCAAATTTGCAATTGCCGGTTGCCTCCGGCGGCCCCATCTTTTCTCTCGCAAGAGAAAAGATGGGGGAGAAAAGAGTGCGTGGGGACGCGGTTGGTGCTTTCTGCCTCTGAATTCAGGTAACTCCCAATGTTTCAGGCGTCGTTCCACTCGGCAGTCACCTCACGGGCGTCTTGGTACGCGCCGCCTGATATGGGGGTATCAAATTTGTAACTAGTTGCTGTAGAATATCTGCCGTAAATAGAAGGTGCAGCCTGATTTTGTCAGGCTGCACCTTTTTGCGGGGAGATTTTATGGATTAGCGCGCACCAAGGCTCCCCTTGTCAA
>DHKK01000001.1:0-881 GCA_002404795.1 Clostridiales bacterium UBA4696 | reverse complement strand
GGAGCGCCTGAGGGGTGAACCCCACCGCAGCGGATGGCTCCCCTTTCAGGGGAGCTGGCAGCCGAAGGCTGACTGAGAGGTTGTCGCAAACCTGATACAACCTCTCCGTCTCGGCTATCGCCGAGCCACCTCCCCTTTCAGGGGAGGCTTTGAATCTGTGCATGGCAAAAGCCCGCCTGGCGGCGGGCTTTTGGGGAAAGGGGACGTTATTCTGCGGCCTTGGCAGCCTTCTTGGCGGACTTCTCGCGCTCGAGGCGGGAGATGAACAGGGCACAGGTGGCGTCGCCGGTGATGTTCAGGGTCGTACGGCCCATATCGAACAGCTTGTCGACGCCGGCAATGATGGCGATGCCTTCGACCGGCAGACCGACCTGCGTCAGGACCATCGCCAGCATGATCATGCCTGCGCCGGAGACGCCGGCCGTGCCGATGGAGGCGAGGGTCGCAGTCAGAACGATCATGGCCATGTCGCCGAGCGTCAACTGGACACCGTAGCAGCAGGCGATGAAGACTGCGCAGACGGCCTGATAGATGGCGGTGCCGTCCATGTTGATCGTCGCGCCGAGCGGCAGGACGAAGGAGCTGATCTCCGGCTCCGCGCCCATCTTATTGCAGCACTCGATGTTGACGGGGAGCGTTGCGTTGGAGGACGTGGTGGTGAACGCGGTGATCATGGCGGGCGCGATGCCCTTGAAGAAGGCGATCGGACTCATCTTGGCGAGGAACTTGACGGACAGGCCGTAGACCACGACGACGTGAATGATATAGCCGAGGTATGCAACGCCGATGATGAGCGCCAGCTTACCGATGATATCCGCGCCGTTGACAGCGACAACATTGGTCATCAGGCAGAAAACGCCGATCGGGGTGAACTTGATGAT
>DHKK01000039.1 GCA_002404795.1 Clostridiales bacterium UBA4696 | reverse complement strand
CTCGAGGAGCAGGGCTACAGCATGGTCGCCGGGATCAACGGCTCGTTCTTTGACCGCTCGACCGGCATCCCCTACGGCATCGTCATCACGAACAGCATCCTGCGCTCCGGCGGCTCGGCCAACGCGGTCGGCTTCCTGGCCGACGGCTCCGCCGTCATCGGCGACCCGGAGGTCACGGTCACGCTCGACTACGGCGGCGATACGCCGCTGCTGGTCAACTACAACAAGGCCATGACCACGCAGAACGGCGTCCTGCTCTACTCGCAGGACTATGACACCCGCACCAAGAACACCATCGAGGGCTACCACGTCATCGTCCGCCCGTCCGGCTCGCGCGCGGCGGAGCTGCGGCTCGGCCAGACGATGACTGTCGAGGTCGTCGGCATGGTGGAGGATACGAAGTCCTGCGCCATCCCCGAGGACGGGTTCCTGCTCGCCATCGCCAACGATACCATCTATAAAAACGCCCTCGCCACGCTCCAGAGCCTCGTCATGGGCGAGCAGCTGACCCTCCAGGTCTCCTGCGCCTCCGGCTGGGAGAACGTCACCTCCGCCTGCGGCGGCGGCGATATGCTGGTCGAAAACGGCAGCGTCTGCACCGACTTCACCCTCGACTCGGCCAAGAAAATGGCCGCCCGCACCGCCATCGGCATCAAGAACGACGGCTCGCTCGTCTTCTACACCTGCGACGAGGCCGGCAACTCCGAGGGTCTGACGCTCGCGCAGCTGGCCGAGCGGATGCAGGCGCTCGGCTGCCGGACCGCGCTGAACCTGGACGGCGGCGGCTCGACGGCCGCGGGCGTCACCTACCCCGGCTACGCCTCCGGCGCGACGGCCAACGTCCCCTCCGACGGTAAGCTGCGCGAATGCGCGAACTTCATCTTCCTCGTCCGCCAGAAGAAGGACGCGGGCACGGCCTCGAAGCTGTACCTCTACCCCTTCGGCGGCTATACGCTGCCGGACGCGAAGATCGCCCTGACCGTCAAGGCGGCGGACAGCAGCTACATGGCGGCCGCCGTCCCGACGGACATCACCCTCGGCGGCACGAACGTGACCGCCGCAGGCGGCAGCTATGTGACCGTCGACCACGGCGCGAAGGGCGCCGCGACCGTGACGGCCACGGCCGGCGGTCTGCGGGCCACGGCCAGCTTCGCCATCCCGGAGGCGCTCACCTCCATCACCATCAAGCACGAGGGCAAGAACACCGCCCTTTCCTCCCTCCGCGTCGCCGGCGGCAGCACGACGGAGCTGACCGCCACCGGCTGGTATTACGGCAACAAGGTCTATTCCGCCGACACAAGCTTCACCTGGTCCGTCTCCGACACGCTCGGCACGATCGATGAGGACGGAACCTTCACCGCCGTCCAGACCGGCAAGGACGTAACCGGCACGCTCACCGTGACCTGCGGCGAGACGAGCTTCACGCTGCCCGTGACCGTCGGCTCCTCGCAGCCGTTCGATGACACGAAGGGCCACTGGGCCGAGAGCTACATCACGGACCTCTATTACGCGGGCACGCTGCAGGGCTCGGAGAAAAACGGCAAGCTCTATTACCGCCCCGACGCGAGCATGACGCGGCAGGAGTTCATCGTCGCCATGATGCGCTATCTCGGCACCGACCTGAGCGCCTACGCCTCCGTCCAGCTGCCGTTTGACGACAGCGGCAGCATCGCCTCCTGGGCAAAGAGCGCCATGCAGGCGGCCTATCAGCTCGGCTATCTGACCGGCTCGAAGACGAACGGCAAGCTCCTCGCCAAGCCCGGCTCCACCATCTCGCGGCAGGAGGCCATGACGATCCTCTCGCGCACGAAGGACTTCGCGGACGCCGATCTCAACGTGCTCTCCGCCTTCTCCGACAGCGGCAAGATCGCCGACTGGGCCCGCACCGCGCTGGCGCAGATGACCCAGCAGAAGATCATCTCCGGCTCCAAAGGCAAGCTGAACCCCACCGGCAAAGTCACCCGCGCCGAAGTCGCCAAAATGCTCTACATGCTCTCAGAGAGCTGATGCAGCTATCACAAACGCCCGGCTGCAAGCAGCCGGGCGTTTCTCTATCCATACACGCAGAAGCCAATGTCCCGGAACAGACTTTTGGGCAGCAGCCGCACCCACAGAATGGCCCCCATGGCTTCCCCTATGAGTGGAAGCCATGGGGGCCCATAAATCAGGCAAAAGCCCTATGATCATACCCACCGGCCGTGCCGGTGGGTATGATTCGTTTCTGCTCAGATCTTCATTGCCGTCTCGTATGCGCGCCAGACGACGGAGCGGAGGTTGCCGACGCGCAGGCAGTCGCCGACGAGGTGGACGTTCTTGTGGCCCTTCTCCTCCACCAGCGGCGTGGAGATATAGCCCGCGGAGGAGATGACCGTGTCGCACGGGATCTCGATGGCGGTCCCGTCCTTGCCGGCGCAGACGATGGTGCCGTCCCTGACCTCGCGGAGCGTGGTCTCGAGGTAGACAGGGACCTTTTTCCACGCGAACCACTCGCGCAGATACGAACTGTTGGCCAGGCAGACGCCCTTCTGCGAGACCAGATCGTCCTTCATCTCGACGATGGAGACGTTCTTGCCCTGCAGCGCCAGCTCATACGCGATCTCGCAGCCCGTGAGACCGCCGCCCACGACTGCGACCGTCTCGCCCACCGGCGCGCCCAGCAGGTATTCGCAGGCCTCGAGCATCTTCTCGTGGCCGGGGACCTTCTTGAGCACGCGCGGCGTGGAGCCGGTGGCGATGATGACGGGGTCGGAGCCGAAGGATTCGATCTCCTTGACCTCGGTATGCAGCCGGACCTCGACGCCGAGCTTTTCCATCTCGCGGCGGTACCAGCTAAGAAGATCGCGGAGCTTTCCCTTGTAGCTTTCGGCGGAGGCGGCGATGAACGTACCGCCGAACTCGCCGGACTTCTCATAGAGGATGGGCTTGTGGCCGCGGAGCGTCAGCACGCGGGCGGCCTCCATGCCGCCGATGCCGCCGCCGACGATGTGGACGGTCTTCGGCTTGTCGGTCTTTTTGATGTAGTGCTTGTCCCACTGCATCATCTCGGCGTTGACCGCGCAGCGGGCCAGATGCAGTGAGTCGCTCAGGTCCTGATCGTTCGGCACGCCCTTGTAGTGGCACATGTTGAAGCAGCCGTTGTGACAGAGGATGCAGGGACGGATGTCGTCTTCGCGGTCCTCGATGACCTTGGTGAACCATTCCGGGTCCGCGAGGAAGTTGCGTGCGAAGCCCGCGCCGTCGAGCCTGCCTTCGGCGATGGACTTTGCCGCGGCCTCGAGCGTCATGCGGCCTGCGCAGACGACGGGGATATCGACGAAGTTTTTGATGTGCTCGACCTCGGCGAGGTTGCAGTTTTCGGGCATATAGACCGGCGGGTGCGCCCAGTACCAGGCGTCATAGGTGCCGTTGTCGCAGTTGAGCATGTCGTAGCCCGCGTCCTGCAGGAATTTCGCCGCGATCTCGGACTCTGCCATGTCGCGCCCGGCCTCAACGTAGTCCTCGCCGGGCAGCGCGCCCTGGCGGAAGCCCTTGGTCTTGGAGACGACGGAATAGCGCAGCGACACCGGGAAGTCCGGGCCGCAGGCGGCCTTGATGGCCTTGACGATCTCGGCGGCGAAGCGGTAGCGGTTTTCCAGACTCCCGCCGTATTCGTCCGTGCGCTTGTTGACGTAGTGGAGCGTGAACTGGTCAAGAAGATACCCTTCGTGGACCGCGTGGACCTCGACGCCGTCGACGCCCGCGTCCTGCAGGAGCTTGGCGCACTTGGCAAACGAGTCGATGAATTCCTGGATCTCCGCCTTCGTCATCTCGCGCGACGGGACCTTGTCCGACCAGCGGTTGGGCGACGGGCTGGCTGAGGCCGTGATCTTGTCGAGATCCATGAACGGCTTGGAGATGGCGCGCAGCACCTTGTTCGTATAGAGCTTTTCCATCATCTCCGAGACGGTGAAGCTCCGGCCGAAGCCCGCCGTCAGCTGGACAAACAGCTTCGCGCCCGTCTTGTGGAATTCCGGCATCCATTTGGCCAGATCCTCGTACATTTTCTTGTTTTTGTGCAGCCACTGGCCGTACATCGGGTTATAGACCGGCTGACAGCCGGGCAGGACGAGACCGGCGTTGTTCTTTGCCACCTCGAGAATGAAGCGCGCGCCGTCCTTGTCGAAATGGTTGACCTCCATCCAGCCGAACAGGTCGGTGCCGCCCATGCTGGTGAGCACGATGCGGTTTTTGATCTCCACCTTGCCGATCTTCCACGGCGTGAGCAGCGGCTTGTAGCTTTCCTTCAAAACGACTCTCCCCTTTTTCGTTTTTTGTATGCGCGGCAGCGGCTCTCCCCTCCTTGTCGGCGATCTCGCGCCGCGCATAGCTTTCTTCTTTCAGTTTAAACGAAACGCGCCCAAAAGTCACGGTTTATTTTCACGGAACTGCCCAAAACCCGGGCGTATCCCTTGACAGTCCGCGGCGATGCACGTATGATATGCCTATAAACTTTGTATGTAATGAGGTTGCTAGTTGCTATGCTCAATCAGTTTTCAAGGACCCAGCTGCTGCTGGGCGCGGAAGCCATGGAAAAGCTCAAGGGCGCGCGGGTCGCGGTGTTCGGCATCGGCGGCGTGGGCGGCTATGTCTGTGAGGCGCTCGTCCGCAGCGGCGTGGGCGCGTTCGATCTGGTCGACGACGACAAGGTCTGCCTGACGAATCTCAACCGCCAGATCATCGCCACGCGCAAGACCGTCGGCAAGTACAAGGTCGACGTCATGCGCGAGCGGATGCTGGAGATCAACCCCGACTGCGACGTGCGCGTCCACAAATGCTTCTACCTGCCCGAGACGGCGGCGGAGTTCAACTTCTCCGACTACGACTACGTCGTCGACGCCGTCGACACCGTCACGGCCAAGGTCACGCTGGTGCTCGAGGCGCAGAAGGCGGGCGTGCCCATCATCAGCTGCATGGGCGCGGGCAACAAGCTCGACCCCTCCCGCTTCCGCGTGGCGGACATCTATAAAACGCAGGGCTGCCCGCTGGCCCGCGTCATGCGCACGGCGCTCCGGAAGCGCGGCGTCAAGAAGCTGAAGGTCGTCTACTCCGACGAGATCCCCACCCGCCCCATCGAGGATATGTCCATCAGCTGCCGCAGCCACTGCATCTGCCCGCCCGGCGCGAAGCACAAGTGCACCGAGCGGCGCGACATCCCCGGCAGCACGGCCTTCGTGCCGTCGGTCGCCGGACTCATCATCGCGGGCGAGGTCGTGAAGGATCTTGCAGGCCGCTGAGACGAAAGGAGCGCATTTTCGATGAAACTCATGATCGCATCCGATATCCACGGCGCGGCCGGCTACTGCCGCGCGCTGCTCGACGCCTTTGACCGGGAGGGGGCGGACCGCCTGCTCCTGCTGGGCGACATCCTCTACCACGGCCCGCGCAACGATCTGCCGGAGGGCTACGCGCCCAAGCAGGTGCTGTCCATGCTGAACGAACGGCGGGAAAAGCTCTTCTGCGTGCGCGGCAACTGCGACACGGAGGTCGACCAGATGGTGCTGACCTTCCCGATCCTCGCCGATTACAGCGTGTTCCCGGTCGCAGACCGCCTCGTCTATGCCACGCACGGCCACGTCTTCAACACCTCGCACCTGCCGCCCCTGTGCCCGGGCGACATCCTGCTGCACGGGCACACGCACATCCCCGCGTTGGAACCGTTCGGCGAGGACAACCTCTATCTGAACCCCGGCTCCGTCTCCATCCCCAAAAACGGCTCCGCCCGCAGCTACATGACCCTCGAAAACACCACCTTCACCTGGAAGACCCTCCCCGGCGAAGCCTATCATACCCTCACCATCTGACACGCCTCCTGATACGGTGGAATCAAATTCGTCAGTCGTTACGTTTGAATATTTGCGAAACATAGAAGGTGCAGCCTGAGATCGTCAGGCTGCACCTTTTTGCGAGAAAATTTGCGTTACGCGCTGTAGGGGCGGGGCTCTGCTCCGCCCGCTGTTGCAGATTTTGTTGGAAGAACGGGCGGAGCAGAGCCCCGCCCCTACAGGGTGCCTGCAAGCTTTTTACATAAAAAACAGGGCGCTGCTTTTGCAGCGCCCTGACGGGTGGTAGGTATGTAAGATTAGAACACGCCCTGCTCGTACATGGCTTCGGCGACCTTCTTGAAGCCGGCGATGTTGGCGCCAGCGACGAGGTCGTAGCCCAGGCCGTACTCTTCGGCAGCCTCTGCGGAGACCTTGTGGATGTTCTTCATCATCTTATGCAGCTGTGCGTCGACCTCTTCCGCGGTCCAGCTCAGACGCTCGGAGTTCTGGCTCATCTCGAGACCGGAGACGCCGACGCCGCCGGCGTTGACAGCCTTGGACGGAGCGACGACCATGTGCTTCTGGCCGCGCAGGAAGTTCAGAGCATCGTTCGTGGTCGGCATGTTGGCGACCTCGATGTAGTACTTGACGCCGGAAGCCGCGATCTTCTCGGCGGACTCCATGCGGACATCGTTCTGGGTAGCGGCCGGCATGTAGACGTCAACGTCCTTCACGCCCCAGCACTTTTCACCCGCAACGAACTCCACGCCGTACTTGTCAGCATAGGGCTTGCAGTGCATCGGGTCCTTGGCGCGCATCTCGAGGATGAAGTCGAGCTTTTCGCCGGTGACGCCGTCCGGATCATGGATGTAGCCGTCGGGACCTGCGAAGTAGGTGACCTTGGCGCCGAGCTCGGCAGCCTTCTTCATGATGCCCCAGCCGACGTTGCCGTAGCCGGAGATCGCCAGACGCTTGCCCTCGATGGTATCGTTCTCGTGCTTCAGGACTTCCTGCAGATAGTAGACAGCGCCGTAGCCGGTCGCTTCCGGACGGATCAGGGAGCCGCCGTAGCTCATGCCCTTGCCGGTCAGAACGCCGTTCTCCCAGACGCCCTTCAGACGGCGGTACTGGCCGTACAGGTA
>DHKK01000071.1 GCA_002404795.1 Clostridiales bacterium UBA4696 | reverse complement strand
ATGGCAGTCCGCCTCCTGCGGTCTGCCGGTGTGGATGCCCGCCAGCTGTACACAGCGCTGATGGAGAAGCTCACCGCTGCGTCCCGCGCACAAAACGGCGACGGCAGCTCTCCGGCTGCCGAAGGTGGCGAGGCGAACGGCAAGGGCAATAAGGCACTGTCGGAATTCAGCCGCGACCTGACGGCTGCCGCCAGAACCGGCAAACTGGATCCTGTCATCGGACGTGACGATGAGATCCAACGGGTGATCCAGATCCTGTCCCGCCGCACCAAGAACAATCCCTGCCTGATCGGCGAACCCGGCGTCGGCAAGACAGCCATCGCCGAAGGGCTGGCGGAGAAGATCGCCGCAGGCGATGTGCCGGACAATCTGCTGGACAAGAAGCTGCTGTCGCTGGATCTTTCCGGCATGGTGGCCGGTACCAAGTACCGGGGCGAATTTGAGGAGCGCATCAAGAAGGTGATGCAGGAGGCCAAGAAGGACGGCAACATTATCCTCTTTATCGATGAGATTCACACCATCGTCGGCGCAGGCTCTGCTGAGGGCGCTGTGGATGCCGCCAACATTCTGAAGCCGGCTCTCAGCCGCGGCGAGATACAGATCATCGGTGCAACGACCCTGAATGAATACCGCAAGTATATCGAAAAGGATGCCGCTCTGGAGCGCCGTTTCCAGCCGGTCACCGTAGGCGAGCCCAGTCAGGAGGCTGCGCTGGAGATCCTGAAGGGGCTGCGGCAGAAGTATGAGCAGCACCACGGCCTGCACATTACCGATGAGGCTCTGAGAGCCGCTGTGGAGCTTTCTTCCCGGTACATCAATGACCGGTTTTTGCCGGACAAGGCCATCGATCTGATGGATGAGGCCGCCAGCCGTGTGCGGATGGAGCAGGAGGAGCCCTCCGAGGAGCTCAAGAGTCTGGAGGAAAAACTCAACACCATTGCCGCAGACAAGGAAGCCGCCATCGCCGCTCAGGACTTTGAAAAGGCCGCCCAGCTTCGGGATACCGAGAAGGAGTATAAGAAGCAGCTGGATGCTGAGCGCGATAAGCGCCGCAAGAGCAATCAGGCGCACCGGGATGTGACCGAGGAGGACATTGCCGCTGTGGTGTCCGGCTGGACCGGCGTCCCTGTGACACGTCTCACCGAGGACGAAAGCCAGCGCCTGCTGCACATGGAGGAGACGCTGCACAAGCGCGTAGTGGGGCAGGACGAGGCGGTAAAGGCCGTGGCCCGTGCCATTCGCCGCGGTCGTGTCGGCTTGAAGGACCCCAAGCGTCCCATCGGCAGCTTCCTGTTCCTGGGCCCCACCGGTGTCGGCAAGACGGAGCTGTGCAAGTCTCTGGCAGAAGCCATGTTCGGCGATGAAAACGCCATGATCCGCATTGATATGTCCGAATACATGGAGCGCCACACGGTGTCCCGTCTGGTCGGCTCTCCTCCGGGATATGTTGGACACGACGAAGGCGGCCAGCTGACGGAAAAGGTGCGCCGCAAGCCCTATTCCGTGGTGCTTTTCGATGAGATCGAAAAGGCGCACGAGGACGTCTGGAACATCATGCTTCAGATCCTGGACGATGGTCGTATCACCGACTCTCAGGGTCGTACCGTGGACTTCAAGAACACCGTTATCGTCATGACCAGCAACATCGGCGCCAAGGCGCTGACCGACGCCGGCGCCAAGCTGGGCTTTGACGCCGGAGACAAGAAGGCTGCGGAGGACGCTGACAAGGCCTATGAGCAGGCCAAGGAAACGGTCATGGAGGAGCTGCGCCGCACCTTCCGTCCCGAGTTTCTGAACCGTATCGATGACATCATCGTTTTCCGCGCACTGACAGAGCAGGATATCGAAGAGGTGGCCCGGCGGATGCTCAAGACCGTGGCGAACCGTATGGAGTCCATGGGCATTCATCTGGATGCTTCCGAGGAGGCCATAAAGGAACTGGCCAGAGTTGGCTTTGACCCCAAATATGGCGCACGTCCGCTGCGCCGCGCCATTCAGAGCAAGGTGGAGGACGCCGTGGCTGAGAGAATGCTGGATGGCACGCTCAAGACCGGCGATACCGCCAAGCTGTCTGTGGAAGACGATAAATTGGTCGTGACCAAGTAAGTGCATACAAAATGCCGCCGGAAACGGCGGCATTTTGCTGTTCATTTCTCAGGGCCCTGGCCGCGTCTATGCGTCTGCGTCGTTATTTTTCAGGCGGCGCAGAACTTTCCCCGGCTCCCTTTCAACTGATACCGCATCATGCTGCGTCGGGCACGTTTATGCCCTTGCTTTTTGACAGAACGTAGAATATACTGAAAGCAAAAAGTCGAGGTGTGTCTATGAACCTGCTGATGACATTGGATCGGAACTATGTTCCGCAGCTGAATGTAATGCTGTCCTCCGCGCTGCACAGCGACAGTGCTGCGTATTTTGACGTGTACCTGCTGCACGACGAGGGACTGTCGGAGGCGGACGTGGCGGAAACACGAACACTGCTGGGACAGCGGGGCGAACTGCACCTGATACAGGTGGACGAGATCGGGCTGGCGGACGCACCGACCTCCGACCGCTATCCAAAAGCCATCTATTACCGCATTTTTGCAGCCAAATATCTGCCGGATACGTTGGACCGGGTGCTGTATCTCGACCCGGATATTGTGGTGCGGCAGAGCTTGCGGGAACTGTATGAGATGCCTATGGGCACAGCGTTTTTCGCGGCGGCCACCCACATCCGCGGCTTTCTGCACCGGTTTAATGAGCTGCGTCTGGATATGGACGAGGACAGCCCCTACATCAACTCCGGCGTGATACTGATGAATCTGCAGGCTCTGCGGGCGGAACAGGATACGCAGGAGGTGTTCGACTATATGGACGCCCACAAGGGACGGCTCATGCTGCCGGATCAGGACATTATCAGCGCCCTGTACGGCCAGCGCATTTTACCGCTGGATCCTATCCGCTACAACATGACGGAGAAGTTATTTGCCCTTCACCGGCACAACGGGGACGGCATGACGCTGGAGGACGTGCGGCAGCGGTCGGTGGTCATCCACTACTGTGGGCGGAACAAGCCGTGGAAGCCGGGGTACATGGGAGAACTGAACGTTTTTTACGATGAAGCGATCTCCCAAATGGCGGAGATTGGTCAT
>DHKK01000199.1:5912-6044 GCA_002404795.1 Clostridiales bacterium UBA4696 | reverse complement strand
TTAACTTAATGGCATTAGCTTCCTTAACTCCCCAAAGACTCCGTCGCGGCAGAGCTCAGTGATGCGCACGGCGCGGATCTCGTTATGCAGGTCCGCGGCCTGTACATAGACCTTGACGTAATTCATGGCGTG
>DHKK01000199.1:0-5864 GCA_002404795.1 Clostridiales bacterium UBA4696 | reverse complement strand
CCGTCCTCCTCCTGCTCGAACAGGACCTGCTGCGTCGTGCCGAGCAGGGCGGTATGATACTGCGTCTCAAGCTCGGCGGCGACGGCCGCGGCCTCGGCGGCGCGGCGCTCCTTGACGGCGTTCGGGATCTGGCCGGGCATGGCGGCGGCGGGCGTCCCCTTGCGGCGGGAGTAGGGAAAGATGTGGAACATCGAAAGGCCGCAGGTCCGCAAAAAGTCCAGCGACTGGCCGAATTCCTCCTCCGTTTCGCCGGGGAAGCCGACAATGAGGTCGGTCGTGACGGCGCAGCCGGGGAAATACTGCCGCAGCAGCCGGACGCTTTCGAGATACCGCGCGGTATCGTACCGGCGGTGCATCCGCTGCAGGACGGTATCCGAGCCGGACTGCAGACTCAGGTGGAACTGCGGGCAGAGATTGGGGTAGACGCAGAGCGTCTTGCAGAAGTCCTCGTCGATGGTGCGCGGCTCCAGCGAGCCCAGGCGGAGCCGGACCGCGGGGACCGCCGCGCAGAGCGCCGCCAGCAGCTGCCGCAGGCAGCTGCCGTCCTTCCACTCCCAGCCCCAGGAGGAGATCTCGATGCCGTTGATGACGATCTCGCGGTAGCCCTCGGCGGCAAGGCCCTTCGCCTGCTCCACCGCCGCCTGCAGCGGCATGGAGCGCACCCGGCCGCGGGCATAGGGGATGATGCAGTAGGTGCAGAAATTGTTGCACCCGTCCTCGACCTTCAAAAGCGCCCGCGTCCGCGCGGCAAGCCCGCCCGCAGGCAGGATCTCAAACGCGCGCGGCTGGCCGGCATCGCCCACGCGCTCCCATTTCTGGCGCGTGGCGGCGGCTTCGATCATGTGGCGGACGAAGGCCTCGCGGCCGTCGGTGCCGATGAGCACGTCGACGTCCAGCTTGCGGATCTCGTCCGGGCTGCTCTGGGCGTAGCAGCCGCACACGCCGACGGCGGCGGCCGGATTCAGCTTGCGGACGCGCCGGATGGCGTTGCGGGATTTCTTGTCGGAAACGGCTGTGACGGTGCAGGTATTGATGATATAGCCGTCGCAGATCTCGTCAAAGCTGCCGAGGGTATGGCCGCTCTGCACCAACAGCTGCTCCATCGCCTGCGTCTCGTATTGGTTGACCTTGCAGCCCAGCGTGTAACATGCAAATTTCATAGGTAAAACCACCAAAAGTATTGATTATGCACAAAAAGGTTTGTATTTTTTGTGGATAGTATAAAATATCTTTTTCGTTTATACTAAATAATAGCAGAACTGATACCGCTCCCGCAGCAGGACTTATATCGGTTCCTGCTTCTGCTTTTTCGAACGATCGATCCCTTGTCCACTGGCGCTTTGCCGCTTTATTATACCTGATGCCGCCCCGGTTGTACAGCCCATTGCAGGAGGATTTTCTGTGAGAGAATATACCGTTCAGTTTCACTCCGTGAACGAACTGGCCCAGTTCGCCACGATCGCCAACCGTCAGCCGTTCCCTGTCCATTTTGACTATCAGGGGTCCCGGCTCGACGCAAAATCCATCCTCAGCCTGTGCGCCCTGCCGCTCGAAGCGCCGGTACAGGTCGTTTTGCCGGAGCAGGCCTCCTGCGAGCGCTTCCTCGCCGACATTCAGAGCTTCCTCTGTGACCCGGCCGCGGAATAACGAAACCAGTGATATTGCACCCTCCCGTTTCATACGCTTGTACAAATGAAACGGAAGGGTGATTTTTTATGAAAAAGAGGCTGGTCTGTATCGGTCTGGCGCTGGCGCTCCTGGCGGGGCTGTCGCTGACGGCGGCGGCGGAGGATCTGGAGCTGCCCGCGCCGTCGTGCATCCTGATGGAGAAGCAGACCGGACAGGTCCTGTATGAATCCAACGCCCACGAGCAGCTCCGCCCGGCCAGCGTGACGAAGGTGATGACGCTGCTGCTGGTGATGGAGGCGCTGGAGAGCGGCTCCATCACCTGGGACGATACCGTCACCACCTCCGCCGCGGCCGCCGCCAAGGGCGGCAGCCAGATCTATCTCGAGGAAAACGAGCAGCTGCCGCTGACGGAGATGCTCAAGTCGGTCGTCGTCTCCTCCGCGAACGACTGCGCCTGCGCGCTGGCCGAGCACGTGGCCGGGAGCGAGGCGGCCTTCGTCTCGCGCATGAATGACCGCGCGGCGGAGCTCGGCATGACCGACACGCATTTCGTCAACTGCACCGGGCTCGACGACGGGCCGGATGCAGACACGCACCTCACCACCGCATACGATATCGCCCTCATGTCCCGCGCGCTGCTGCAGCACGACGAGATCAAGCAGTACACCACGATCTGGATGGACACCGTGCGGAACGGCCAGTTCGGCCTGTCCAACACGAACAAGCTCGTCCGCTTCTACGACGGCACGACGGGGCTCAAGACCGGCTATACCTCGCAGGCGGGCTACTGCCTGTCCGCCTCCGCCGAGCGCGGCGGGATGGAGCTGATCGCGGTCGTCATGCACTGCAAGACTTCGGTCGACCGCTTTGAATCGGCCAAGGCCCTGCTCAACTACGGCTTTTCCAACTACGCGCTCGTCACACCCCAGCCGGAAGACGGCATCCCGCCCGTCCCGGTCGTGCTGGGCACGCAGGAATTCGTGACACCCGTGCCGCAGAGCGACGCGCCGCTCCTGCTGGAAAAGGCGCGCGCAGCGCAGCTCCGGACGTCCGTAGAGACAGACGCATCGGTCCGCGCGCCGGTCGCAGCCGGGCAGCAGCTCGGCCGCATGACCGTCACCGCCGGGGACGAGACCGTCGCCGAGATCCCCCTCGTCGCCCCGGCGGAGATCCCCGCGCGCACCTTCCCGGACCTCTGGGCGGAGCTGCTGGGGAAGATCTGCTTCTCGCAGTAAGGCCGGACCGAAGGCTTTTCCGAAAGCCTTCGGATTCTTTTTGCGTTTTTTCCCAAAGTGTAGTATAGTAGATAACAAAAGGAGGCGCATGCGATGATCGACGTCGAATTGTCGAATATATGGGGCAGCGTCAGTCTGCCGGATCTGCTTTCCGGGGAGAAGGACCTGTTTGACGCGCATATGCAGCTGCGGACCAACCAGCCAGACGGGCCGGACTTCCTCGGCTGGCTGAACGCGCCGGAGGGCGTGATGGCCCGCGCGGTGCTGTCGATCGGCAAGGCCGCGGAGCGGATCGCGGAACTCGGCGACACGCTGGTCATCGCCGGCAGCGGGGACGCGCCCGCCGCCGCGCAGGCGGCCATCCGCGCGCTCGGGGCCGCCTCCGGGCCGGAGCTGATCTTCGCGGGGACAAGTCTGTCCGCCAGCGCCTACGAGCAGCTGTGCACCCGGCTGGAGGGGACGGATTTCTGCCTGCTCCTGACGGCGCAGGATACCGTCAGCATCGAATGCGGCATCGCCTCGCGCGCCGTGCGCTGGCTGCTTGACCGGCGCTATGGGCCGGAGGCCCGGCAGCACATCTTCGTCTGCGCGCCGCAGGGCAGTCTTCTGCACACGATGGCAAAGGAGGAGGGCTATACCTTCCTGCCGCAGCCCGCACAGCTCGGCTGTGCGGATTCCGCGCTCTCGCCCGCGGCGCTTCTGCCGATGGCGGCGGCCGGGATCGAGCCGCTGGCCCTGCTCGAGGGCGCGGAGCAGGCGTATCACGACTATGACCTGCGCGCATTCGAAAACCCCGCCTGGATGTACGCCGGCGCGCGGCACGCGCTGGAGCTCCGGGCGCGAAGGACGGAATTTCTGGGCGTGTTTGAGCCTGCGCTGCTGCCCTTCGCCCGCTGGCTCGCGGGCAATACCGCCCGGCGCAGCTGCCGCGGCGGCTATGGCGTGCTGCCGGTCCCGGCGGAGCTGCCGGGGAGTCTGGACGCGATGGACGCGATGCTCGCCGGGAGCCGGAGCGCGTTCGAGACCTTCCTGCGCGTGCCGCTGCCGGCCAGAAAGCGTAAGATCGAGCTCGACTGGAAGGACTATGACGGCCTCGGCTATCTCTCCGGCCACGCGGTGGACGAGGCGGACGGCGCGATGTTCGACGCGCTCGTGCAGACGCACGCGGCGCTCGACGTGCCGCTGATCGTGCTTTCGGCAGAGCAGCTGGACGCGCCGCAGCTTGGCGAGCTGTTCTATTTCTTCGAGCTGACGGCGGCGCTGTGCGCCGCGACGGACGGGCTTTCGCCCTTCGACCGGAAATTTTCCTCGCCCACCCGTGCGCAGACGGCCGCGCTGCTGCAGAAAAGCGCGGAATGAGCCGCTGTTCGGCGGACCATTTACAATCTTTTCACAAGTAAGTTCTTGTGTTTCCGGCGGAAAGCTGGTACAATGAAAGAGACCACAGGAGAAAAGGAGGAATGCCCGTATGGTCAATATTATGATGGGTCCCGAAGGCTCCGGCAAGACGAAGCAGCTCATCGGCGCCCTCAACCAGGCAGTGCAGCGCGAATCCGGCAGCATTGTGTGCATCGAAAAAGGAGACACCCTTCGTTTCGACGTCGACCATAAGGTCCGTCTGATCGATATCAAGGATTACGCATACGGCGGTTATCCGTTCCTGCGCGGCTTTATCAGCGGCCTGCACGCGGGGAACTTTGACATTACGCATATTTTCATGGACAATCTGTATAAGCTGGCGCAGAGCAGCGATCCGAAGGAGACCGAGAATTTCCTGGATTGGTGCAGCGTCTTTTCCGCAGAAAACAGCGTGGCCTTCACCCTGACCATCGCAGGCGAGGCAGCGGAGGCTCCGGAATATATCGCAAGATATATGGACTGAATCAGACATTCCAGGCGCTGCGGGAATCCACCCCGCAGCGCCTTTTTATCATAATATAAGGAAGGAGGAAGACCATGCCGCAGCCGGAATATGTGCAGCGCGGGTATCTGCGCGAGGATTTCCGCCTGTTCCACCTGAAAGGGCCGATGGAGGAGCAGCTGGACTGGCATTACCATACCTTCCACAAGCTGATCTTCTTCCTCGGCGGCACGTCGAGCTACGGGCTTGAGGGGCGGAGCTATCCGCTCGAGGCGGGCGACGTGATCCTGGTCCCGCAGGGCTGCGTCCACCGGCCGGAGGCCGCGCCGGGCGCGCCGTATGAGCGGGTGATCCTGTATCTGTCGGCGGAGTTTCTGTCTCGCGCGGGCGGGGCGGACTGCCCGCTCGACAGCTGCTTCACGCTGGCCAAGACGAGCTTCCGCTTCGTCCTGCGCCCGCAGGACGACCGGCAGGCGCTGCGGCAGACGCTCGCAAATCTCGAGCAGGCACAGAAGCCCGGCTTCGGCCAGAGCGCGCTCGCCCAGGCCATTCTGGTGCAGCTGCTAATCCTGCTCCGCCGCAGCATGGACGCGCAGCCGCAGACCGTCCCGAGCCTCGCGGCCGACGAAAAGATCGCCGCCATCATGCAGTACCTGTCCCAGAACCCGACCGAGCAGATCTCCATCGATGATCTGGCCGCCCGGTTCTATATCAGCAAATACCACATGATGCGCCGCTTCCGCGCGGAGACGGGCTATACCATCCACGCCTATCTGACCGGCAAGCGCCTCGTCCTGGCCCGCGAGCAGATCGCCGCCGGCATGCCGGTCCTGCAGGCGGCGGGCGCCTGCGGCTTCGGGGATTATTCGGCCTTCTGCCGCGCCTACCGCCGCCAGTTCGGCCAGCCGCCGAGCAGCGCCAGATGAGCCTCCGGGCCCCGAAAAAAGCAAAAAAGCCCTTGACACTCCGGCCCCGATATGGTATGATTCTAAGGCTGAATTTGTCAGAGTGCCGCGGGTGTAGCACAACGGCCAGGGCACCAGCCTTCCAAGCTGGGGACGCGGGTTCGATTCCCGTCACCCGCTCCATTATGCGCCAGTAGCTCAGCTGGATAGAGCAACTGCCTTCTAAGCAGTAGG
>DHKK01000040.1 GCA_002404795.1 Clostridiales bacterium UBA4696 | reverse complement strand
TGATTAACTTAATGGCATTAGTTGACGCGGCGCGCATTCCGGGGTAAAATAGGAGCAATATCCAACAAAAAGCCGCGTTCGCGGCGTTTGCCCCGGGAGGTATCCATATGGACAAGCAAGCCCTCCGCGCGAAGATCCGCGCAAAAAAGCGCGCCATGACCCCCACCCAGATCGAAGCGGCCAGTGACCGGCTGGCAGCGCTTCTCTTTGCGCACCCGGCCTACCGGGCCGCGAAGAGCCTGTACGGCTATCTTTCCTACAACCAGGAGGTCCGCACCGCGAAGATCCTGCAGCAGGCGCAGAAGGACGGTAAGCGCGTGGCCGTGCCGAAGGTCTTCGGCGACGAGATGCGGTTTTTGTGGCTGGACGATCTGTCCGCCGTCGCCCCCGGCGCCTACAACATCCCGGAGCCCGTGGCCGACACGCCTGTGGCCGACGATGAGACCGCGCTCGTGCTCATGCCCGGTCTCGCCTTCGACCCGGACGGACACCGCTGCGGCTACGGCGGCGGATTTTACGACAAGTATCTCGCCGTGCACCGGCAGCATGTGACGCTGGCGCTGTGCTACGATTTCCAGATGTTCGCGCATCTGGACGTGGACGACTACGACATTCCGGTGCAGTACGTGCTGTCCGCACCGGTCGGGGAGGACGCGGGATGAACAAATACGTCTTTGTGCTGATCGTCTGCGCCGTCGTCTTTCTCGTCTGCTTTCTGATCGACTCGCTGCTGAAGCTCCTGTTTCCGAAATCGCGGCTGGAGAAAAGCAAGCAGGTCGTCCGCCCGCCGCGCAGGAGCGCCGTGATCGGCGTGATCCTGACCTTCGCGGGCATCGCAATGCTGGTCAGGAACCTGGCCGGGACCCCGGATGCGCTGTTTATCATCGGGAGCATCGTGGCGGTGATCTTCGGCGTGATCCTGCTGTGTACATATTTCTCGTTCGTGATCTATTATGACGACGAGGGCTTCCTCTACAAGACCTGGGGCCATGGCAAGCAGGAATTCCGCTACAGCCAGATCAGGGGGCAGCGGAGTCTTCTCACCCGCGGCGGCGTCAACACGATCCTGTTCGTGGGCGAGGAGGAGATCAACCTCTACAGCGCCATGCAGAACCTGAACGCGTTTTTGAGCAAGGCGTTTTTCAAATGGTGCGCCGCGAAGGGCATCGACCCCGATTCTGTGGAAAATAACCCCCGTATGGCGACCTACTTCCCCGACCCGGACCCCGCAAAGCCGCAGGACGGTGGACAATAAAAAACAAGGTGCAGCCCGTGCCCGGGCTGCACCGTTTTTGTTTTTCCGCGGGGCTCATTCCACCGTGACCAGGCCCTCCGGCCCGATGGTGACGGACATGCCGTCCTTGACATAGGCCAGGAAGTCCTCGCCGAGAGAATCGACGACCGGCATCTTGCCGGGCTGGAGCCAGACGTCGGCGAGAATGGCGCCCGCGGCCGCCAGCGAGTCGATGGGGTTGGCAAACAGCATGCACGCCGGCTGCCGGTCCATCGCGCACGCGCAGTAGAGGACGAGGCCGCCCGTGGTCGAGCCGATGGTCTGCGGCAGGCAGAGCGCCTTGCCCGCCATGGGCTTTCCGTAGAGGTCGGGGTTATTCTGGTCGCCGCATTTGGCCGTCTTGTCGCCGAACTGGAGCGATTTCTGGAACGAGGCAAGCGTATTGAGTCCGCCGTGCGACACGAGCGCCTCGGCCTGCGCGCAGCCGGGCGTGACGATACGGCCCTGGAAGGTCTTCATGCGTGTTTGCCCCCTTTCGTGATCCTGGCAAGGATCTCATCGTCGGTGTAATAGCGTGCGGTGGTGTAGGTGCGCAGCTTGTTGGACGAGGTGATGACCGGCATCTTGCCGCACAGCGGGTTGTTCATGTACATGAGCGGACAGATATAGGACGTGATGACGCCCGTCTTTTTGAGCCGCGCGGCATAGGGCGTCTTCTCAAATTCCTTCAGGACGGCAGGGGCGGCGGTAAAGACCGTGGGGATGCAGATCTTGCTGCGTCCGGCCTCGGCGAGGGAGGCCTCCACGCGGTCAGTCCAGGTCTTCAGCTGCTCGAGCGACATATGCGGGCAGCCCATGAAGCAGAGCTTCGGCTGTGCGTCCCGGTTTTTCCAGACGACGGGATAGCCGTCCTGGATGCGCTGCAGCTCCTGATCGTCGATGACGTACAGGCGCGCGCCCGGCGCGATCAGCGCCTCGCCCAGCTCCCTGGCCTCCGGCGTGAGGTTTGCGATGTGGTACAGGCCGACCGCGCCGTTGGAGGCGGTGGCCGCGCCGAAGTCCTTGAGGTAGGTGCAGGCCGCGTCGTCAAGCTCTGTGCCGAGCCACTTGTCGAGCCCCACGACGTAAGGCACATCCTCCATGACCTTCATGCCGATGGCGGAGCCGAGCAGCTGCGCCTCGGGCTTTTTGCTCGTCTCGATCTTGACGATCCAGGTGGCCTTCCGCCCCTCGTCGGTCAGAAGACCGAAGTAGGGAACATAGCCCACGATCGAGCCCATGATGTCCAGAATGCCGGAATTGCGGTTGCAGCGCGCGCCGAGCACCGAGTTGGCGTAGACGACAGCGGACGATTCCGACCAGGAGAGGATCTCGCCCTTCTCCGGCTTGTTGCCGACCTCGGGCATATAGCAGGTGCAGGTGAACGCGTCCTTGTCCATGAGGCCGAGCTTCTGCAGCTGGCCCTCATAGAAGTCCTGCTTGTTGTACATGAACTTCTTGAACACGAGCTGCTGCAGGAGATTTGCCGGGACGTTGGGGTCGAGCGGACGGGGGTCGGCCGAGAATTTCTGGCCGGAGACGGCGCCGGCGTCGATCAGCTGCTGCATGAGATCATACACCGGCTGCAGTACGCCGAGGCCGAAGGATGTGACAAGATGGTTGTACCGGCTCGTGACCGGGACCATCTTCTCCGCGTGGAATGCTTCGCCGAACATGACAAGCGTCTTCATGACCTTGGCCATGGTCTCGCCCCGGCTGCCGTCGAGGATCGCCTGCTGTTCGTCTGTCAGGATCATGCCCATGATGGATCTGCCTCCTTTTTCTTTTCTCTATTTTTACAGGCCCGCGGGCCTGCAGGGTTCAGAATGTAATCGTTTCGCCCGCCCGGCGCAGGGTCTTGCCGTAATAGACCGTCATGGCCCGGACCAGTGCGTCCAGATCTGCCGCGCCCGCGGTCTCGACGCACGAATGCATGGCCAGCTGCGCAAGGCCGATGTCCACGCTCGGGACGGAGACCTTCGTCGTGGCGATGGAGCCGAGCGTCGAGCCGCCGGGAAGGTCCGAGCGGTTCGCGTAGACCTGCACGGGGGCCTTCGCCTCGCGGCAGACGGCCGTAAACAGGGCGCAGGACACGCCGTCGGTCGTATAGCGCTGGTTGGCGTTGAACTTGATGACCACGCCGCCGTTCATCCGCGGCGTGTTAGTCATGTCGGCGTATTCCGGGTGGTTCGGGTGGACGGCGTGGGCGTTGTCCGCCGAGACGAGGAAGCTCTGCGCGAGCAGGCGCAGATACCCTTCCTCCCCAAGCCCCAGCGCGAGCGCGATGCGCCGCAGCGTGTCGCTCAGCAGGCTTGAGGCCGCGCCCTGCTTCGTCTCACTGCCGACCTCCTCGTTGTCAAACGCACAGAAGACCGGCACGCTGCCAGACGGTTCTGCCGCAAGGAAGCCCTCCAGCAGCCCGAACACGCAGCCGAGGTCATCCAGCCGCGGCGCGAGCAGAAATTCGTTCTTCGCGCCAAAGACCGTCCCGCGCGTGCGGACATACAGGCTCAGATCCTCGCCGAGGATCTCGTCCTCCTGCACGCCCGCAGCCGCAGCCACGACGCTGCGGAAGCTGCCGGCGGCTTCCTGCATGCCGTAGAGCGGAAGCGTATCGACGTTCGCCAGAAGCTTGAAGCCGTCGTTCGCGGCGCGGTTCATGTGGATGGCGACGGAGGGGATGACGAGCAGATCGTGGTCGACGTCGACCAGCTTCGTCTCCAGCTTTCCGTCCTTCGCCGTGACCACGCGGCCGGCGACGGAAAGCGGCCGGTCAAACCAGGTGCCCATGAGCATGCCGCCGTATTTTTCCGTCGACAGCTGAACATAGGGCCCGGCCTTCTTTTCCGGGTTGTGCTTGATCTTGAAGGTGGGCGAGTCGGTATGCGCCGCGGCCATCAAAAAGCCCGCGGGCGCGCCCGCCGGCACGCGGAAGGCAAGCAGGGACGAGCCGTTGCGCGTGACAAAATACTTTCCGCCCGCCGTGAGCGCCCACGCATCCGCCTCGTGCAGCTGCGTATAGCCCTCCTGCGTCAGCCGGCCGGACAGCGCCTGCACGGCGTGGTAGCAGCTGGGGCTGGCAGCCAGAAAATCAAAAAGCCGTTTGGAATCCATGAAAAAACCTCCATGCGTCGTTTTCCTGTTTTCTTTCAGTATAGCGCACCGGCCGGACGCCCGCAAGGGCGAAAATTTGCAGGATGTCTTTTCAACGCGGACAATTTGTGGTAGACTATAGCAGCAGAAACAAAGCATTGGAGGCTTTTTTATGAAAAAAACAGTCCTGCGCGAATATGCGAAGCTCATCGCCAAGACCGGCGTGAACGTCCAGAAGGGACAGGAGGTCTTTATCCAGGCGGAGCTCGACCAGCCGGAGTTCGTTGCGATGGTGGTCGACGAATGCTACAAGCTGAAGGCGAAAAAGGTCGTCGTCGACTGGAGCTATCAGCCGCTCACGAAGCTGCATGTGCGCTACCGCAGTCTGAAGACGCTCTCGACGCTCGATAACTACGAGGAAGCCCGCTGGCAGCACTATGTCGATACCATCCCCTGCCGCATCTACCTCATCAGCGAGGATCCCGACGGCCTGCGCGGCGTCAATCAGGAGAAGATGGCCAAGTCCCAGCAGGCCAAGTACCCCATCATCAAGGGCTACCGCGACCAGATCGAAAACAAATACCAGTGGTGCATCGCGGCCGTGCCGGGCGAAAAATGGGCCAAGAAGCTGTTCCCGGAGCTGCGGGCGTCGCAGGCCGTGGAAAAGCTGTGGGAAGCCATCCTCAAGACCTCCCGCGTGACCGACGACCCCATCCAGGCATGGGAAGACCACAACAAGGACCTGCATGACCGCTGCGAATATCTCAACAGCCTGCACATCCGCGAGCTGCGCTACAAATCGTCCAACGGCACCGACTTTACCGTCGGCATGATCCCCGAGGCGCAGTTCTGCGGCGGCGGCGAGACGAGCCTGCAGGGCATCTTCTTCAACCCCAACATCCCGACCGAGGAATGCTTCATCTCCCCGATGCGCGGCGTGGCCGAGGGCATCGTCTATGCGACGAAGCCGCTCTCCTACCAGGGCCAGCTGATCGACGGCTTCTGGATCCGCTTCCACGAGGGCAAGGCCGTCGAATGGCATGCAGAGCAGAACAACGAGCTGCTCACCAAGCTCATCGAGATGGACGAGGGCAGCCGGTATCTTGGCGAATGCGCGCTGGTGCCGTTTGACTCGCCCATCAACCAGACGGGCTTTTTGTTCTACAACACCCTCTTTGACGAGAACGCCTGCTGCCATCTCGCGCTCGGCATGGGCTTTGCCGACACGATCCGCGATTTCCAGAACAAGTCGCTGGAGGACTGCCGCAAGCTCGGCGTCAACGACTCCATGATCCACGAGGATTTCATGATCGGCTCGGCCGATCTTGCGATCGACGCCGTCTGCGAGGACGGCAGGACCGTCGCCATCTTCCGCGAGGGCGCCTGGGCCTTCTGATCTTCCCGATAACAACACAAGGCGGGCAGGAAGCGTTGCTTCCTGCCCGCCGGTTTTTATTCTCGTTCTAATTTCACGCGCAGCGAGATCGCGCGCGGCGTCGGCATGGCGTCGAACTGGACGAGCTGCGACTTCTGCACCGGGTCGACGTCCAGCACGGTCCCGGCGCCGAAGACGGCGTGGCGGACGCGGGTACCGGGCGCGAAGCCCTGCGCCGCGGCCGCATCGTCCAGAAAACGGCTGGAAAAGCCGATGTATTCCCGCGCCTGGCGGATGAGGTCCTCGCGCGGGGTCTTCGTAAATGTGAGAAGATCGTCGCGGATATCCAGCAGGAACCGCGAGGGATACCGGGGACTCCCGTCCAGATTCCGTCCCTCGGCCTCGGACAGATACAACCCCTTCTGCGCGCGCGTCATGGCGACGAAGCACAGCCGCCGCTCCTCCTCCATGCCCGGCATGGTCCGGGTCTTTTTCGAGGGGAAGATGCCCTCGTTCATCGCGCACAGGAACACGTACGGAAATTCCAGGCCCTTCGCGCTGTGGACGGTCATGAGCCGGACCTGATCGCGCGGGTCGTCGAGATCCGCGCTCGTGAACATCGCCACGTGCGCCAGATAGTGCTCGAGCGTGCATTCCTCGCCGCAGGTCGTCTCATATGCGTAGATCGACTGCTTGAGCTCCGCCAGATTGTCCAGCCGGATCTGGCTGCCCTCCGTGCGGAGCATGGCCTCATACCCGCTCTCGTTGAGCACGGCCGCCAGCAGCTCCGAGACCGGCATCTGGTCATAGACGCCGGTAAAGCGCTCGATCAGCGAGACGAATTTTCCCGCCTTCGTCCCCCGCAGCAGCTCCCCGTCGAGATTTTTCCGCAGCGCGTCATAGAGCGAGCACCCGTTCTGCGCGGCATAGTCCTTCAAAAACGTCATGCGGCGCTCGCCGAGATTGCGCTTCGGCACATTGGCGATGCGCAAAAAGGACAGATCGTCGCGGCAGGCGATCATGCGCAGGTAGCTCAGCGCGTCCTTGATCTCCGCGCGGGCAAAAAACTGCACGCCGCTGTAGATCGTGTAGGGGATCTTCTCCTTGAGCAGGGCCTCCTCGACGCCGCGCGTGATATAGTGCGCGCGGTACAAGACGGCCATGTCGCGATACCGGACGCCCGCGGCGTGCAGCTCCTGCAGCTTCTCCGCGAGCCAGCGGGCCTCCTGCTCGCTGTTGGCCGCGTGGTGGCACAAAACGCCTTCGCCGGCCGGCAGCATGGGCAGCAGTTCTTTTTTGATCCGGTCCTGATTCTTTTCGATCAGACTGTTGCAGACCGCGAGGATCTGCGGGGTCGAGCGGTAGTTCTCCATCATCAGGATGGTCTTCGTCGTGGGATAGACCTTGTCGAAATCCAGCAGAAACCGCACGTCCGCCCCGCGCCAGGTATAGATCGTCTGATCCGGGTCGCCGACGATGAAGAGGTTTTTGTGGTAGTCGCAGAGGACCTGCATGAGTTCATACTGCGGCGGGTCGATGTCCTGGAACTCGTCGATCATGATGTATTCCAGGCGCTTCTGCCATTTGAGGCGGATATCCTCATGCGTGCGGAAAATGTGCAGGGAAAATTCGATCAGGTCGTTGTAGTCGAGCGCGAAGCACTTCTTTTCCTGATACAGATAGCCGTAGAAGATGATATCCTTCGCGCTTTCGGCTTTGTCGTATTTCTCCTTGAGGGTATCGAGCGGCAGGGTGATCATGTCCTCGTAATAGTCCGGCCGCTCCTTGAGCTTCAGGATCTCGATCATGTCGCGCGCGTGGGAGAAGGTCATGTCGCGCAGCGTCAGCCCCCGCTCGTCGTAGATGATCTGGAGCATGGCGTCGATATCGCTGTTGTCGAGCACCAGAAAGCTCTTGGGATAGCCCACGGCGTGGCTGTCCTCCTGCAGAATGGAGACGCAGAAGCCGTGGAAGGTGTTGATATAGCCGGTATCGTTGTCGCCGGTCAGGTTGTGGATGCGCTGGCGCATCTCGTTCGCGGCCTTGTTGGTAAAGGTCACGCACAGCAGGTTCCCCGGCAGAATGCCGAGCTCCATCACCAGATACGCGAACCTGCGCGTCAGCGCCCGCGTCTTGCCGGAGCCCGCGCCCGCGATCACGCGCACGAAGCCCTCGGTCGTCGTGACCGCCTCCCGCTGCGCCGCGTTCAGTCCTTCGAGCAGATCCATATCCGCACCTCCTGTCCGCCCGCCCTCGGAATGCGAACAAAATTTCTAAAATATCGTATCATATCCGCCCCCGGCTGTCAATGCGCAGTTCCGGGGGCGGCACTTTTGGACTTTTTCTTGCATTTTTATGCACCGGCTGGTATGATAAAAACATGAAAAAGAGAGTTGCGTATTACGTCAGCCGGAAAAATCCACTGATCTGGCTGGCCGCACTGGTCATGCTGGCTTCGGCAGCGCTCCGCATCGCAAATGTCTGTGGGAAAGGCGCAGACGCAAGGACGGTGTGGCTTCTGGTCGTGCTGCCGGTCACGGCCTGCGTGTTCTATGTGCTGAATATTCTTTGTAACGGAAAGGACCGGTTCTACCGCTCGTCCATTCCCGTCTTCCTGCTTGCCATCTATTACGGCATCAAGGTCACGCTCGTCTCGCCCTATCTGTGGCTGACGTTCGTGTTCTGGATCGCGTATCTGGCCATCGCCGCGTTCTACGCCGTGACGGTCTCCGGCCATGTCAAGAGCACGATCCCGCTGCTGCTTCTGCTGCTGGCAGCCTTCGCCGTGCTGGCCGCGATGCACGAGAAGGAATTTTCCCGCGAAAACTGGGACCAGCTGCGGCAGATCCTGCCGGACCTTTTGTTCCTGCTCGGCGGCATCCTGACGCTGCTCGGCACGAAGATGTATCTCGACAGCGCCTACCATCCCACCTGGGGCGACCGGTCCGACGGCCGCAAGCTCCGCTCGCTCGACCCGATGGCGGTTGTCGCCAACTACATCATGCCCACGCGGGTCGGCTCGTCCAACTTCATCCGCGAGTCGGTGGAGATCTCGGCCATGGAGCGCTATATCCGCGAAAAGCGCAAGCAGGGCTTTACGAACCTCGGCGTGACGCACGTGTTCCTGGCCGCCTACGTCCAGTGCGTGGCGAAATACCCGGCTCTCAACCGTTTTCTGTCCGGGCAGCAGGTCTATTCGCACGACGAAGATATCCAGTTCTGCATGGTCGTCAAGACCTCGATGGATACCTCCGCGCCGGAGTCGATCACCAAGCTCCATCTGAAGCCCACCGACACGATCGACGATATCTACGAAAAGCTCAACAAGGGCATCGCCGATATCCAGGGCCAGGCCATCGGCGGCAGCGACTTTGACAAGACCGCCAAGGCGCTGTCGTACATCCCGGGCGTGCTGTTCAAGTTCGCCATCTGGCTGCTGAAGACGATCGATTACTTCGGCTTCCTGCCCAAGTTCCTGCTGGAGGTCAGTCCGTTCCACGCGTCGATCTTCTTTACCTCCATGGGCTCGCTCGGCATCCCGCCGATCGTCCATCATCTGTACGACTTCGGCAACATGCCCGTGTTCGTCGCCTTCGGCTGCAAGTACCACAAAAACGAGGTCCTGGACGGCGGGACCGTCGTGCGCCGCAAGTACATCGACTACACAGTCAACACCGACGAGCGCATCTGCGACGGCTTCTACTACGCCACCACGCTCAAGCACCTCAAGCGCCTGCTCTCCCATCCCGAGCAGCTCGACAAGCCAGCGCCTGTCGTCAACCGTGACGTGGACTGAGTCTTAAACCATCCACGGACTGCCGCCCGTCAGAGCGTTTCTGATGGGCGGCAGTTTCTACAGTCCTCTGGCCTTGCCGGGGGCGGTTTTCTATTCTTTACAAATTGTTTCCGCAAGTTCACATAATCACCAGAAAGTCTGCACTTTGCCGGACGAAACGGACAAAATAAGTTCAAAATAAGCGAAAGTGTCCATTGACGAACGGAAGCAAATCCGCTATGATGGTGACGCTGGGGTAGTGATACACCCCAGAAGGAGGAGTTATGAAAAAGCTTTCTATCGTGCTGGCCGCGATGCTGGTGCTTGCGCTGCTGTGCAGCTGCGCAAAGCCCGCCACGGAGGAGCCTGCGCAGGCAGACCCGGAACCGGAGGCGCCCGCCGCCGTGCACGTCACGACCTTTCCCGCAGAAATTCTTTCCGCTACCGATGATATGCTGATGGTCGGTCCCATGGACGCAGATTCCACGTTCGGTACGGCTTCGTCCGTAGCGGTCCGGCTGGCGGACGGACTCGTCCCCGTGGGCGCTGACGGCTGGCCCATCGCCGTGTCGGAGCTGACGCCGGAGCTGCAGGTGGACATCACCTACCTCGGCGATATCGCCGCGAGCGACCCGCCGGAGGTCCTGGCCGTTGCGATCCGCGTCATCCCGACCGAGCAGCCTACAACCGAACCCGACACGACCACGCCCGTGCAGCCCGCCGAGCCGGAGCCGGAGGAACCCGCCTATGAGCCGTTTGCCACCATCGAGCTGCCCGCGCAGGATCCCGTCCCGGCGGAGATCCCCTACGACGGCGTGACGCTCTATGGCTTCCCGGCCGTGCGGACGGAGATCGTCCGCAGCGGAGAGGCTGATCTGGACGCCGACGGCGCTATGGAGACCGTCCAGCTGCTTCGCATCTGGGACCAGTATGACCAGCAGTCGTTCATCCTGCGCATCCAGAAGGGCACCGAGGTCTTCGACACCGGCATGGACGAGGGAGACCTCTCCTACCCGCCCAGCTTCAACGCGCGCATCTGGCTGGCCGATCTGGATGAAGATGCCTGCCCGGAGATCTACTTCTGCGGCGACATGGCCAGCGACGACTATGTGCTCAATGCCTGGTCGTGCAAGTCCGGCGCGCCGGAGCTGATCCCGTTTGAAGACCAGCTGTTCCTCAAGGCCTCGATCCTGAGTATCTCCGAGGGCAGTCTGCAGCTCGAGAGCACGCAGAACGTGCTCGGCTCGTATGAGGCGGTCCGCGCCTATGCGCTGCACGACGGCGTTCTGGTCCCGCTGGGCGACGCATGGCAGATTGTCCCGGCCAATACGAGCTATTCCCGCCTGTCTCTGGTCCGGGATCTGCCGGTCACGCTGGACGACGGCACCGAGTCCACCTTCGGCCCCGGCACGATCCTGCAGGTCACGGGCACCGACGGCAAGAGCTTCGTGGACGTCATCACCGAGGACGGCGTCACCGGCCGCATTGCCATCACGCAGCCCGCGGGCGATTGGCAGTGGTATATCAACGGCGAACCGGAGCTGGAATATTTCGAGCTCGTCCCCTACGCCGGATAAACCTCTTGCAGGTTTCCTGGTTTTCCGTTATAATGAAAAAGGGCGCTGCGGCCTCCCGCAGCGCTCTTTTGATATCACTGGTATCAGACAGTGGTTTGTGTTGGTTGATCGGTTGGTTGTGTAAAAAGGCTGATCATCTGCCATCGCATCCGCCCTTCCGGTTTGAATTTGATACTTTAGTATCATTTTGTATCTATTATACACTATTTTGTAACCATTTCAAGGCGTCAGATCTGAAGAATTTATAAACTTTCTGTGAGGGACTATCATGGGAGAGCATAAAAACTGGTTTGCCCGCAACAAGGGCTTTGTTTTCGGCTTCGCGGTAGCGGTGGCCATTCTGAATATCGTGATCTTCGTGCTCATGCCGCAGCAGACACCCATCAGCATCGACGAGACCGTAACGGAATACGTCTGCGGGGATGAGAGCTTCGCGGTCGAGCACACGATCCGGCTGACCGGGACGCTGACCAGGAGTATGCTCGCCAAGCCGCTCTTCCTCGGCACGCTCCGCATCTCCGGCGTGGACGCGCTGGCCGAGCCCGTCACCCTCCGGCTCGAGCGGCAGGACGGACGCTGGACCGGGAACTTCAACGACGCCTACGGCCAGCCGCTCGTCTGGCAGCAGTACGGCGTATTGTCCATCGACGCGGACAAGGACCTCGGCGAGCTTCTCATCCGGCTCACGCCGGACGAGGCGCAGCAGCACTTCCTCGCGCCCGGCGCGGCATCCCGCCCGGCGGCGATGACGCGGCTGTACACGTATTATCCGTCATATCGCACAAAATAAGTGATATAAATTTGTGTATTTCATTCATTACCGCCCTTGATTTTTCCATCTCTAGCGCTTATACTGCAGCTGTAATCAAAAGTCAAAGAAAAAATTGCATGGGAGGCAATCATTATGAAACTCAAGAACATCAAAGAAGTCGAAGAATTCCGCAAGGTCATCCACACCTGCACCGGCGACGTGTACCTCAAGAGCCAGGACGGCGACGTCTTCAACCTCAAGAGCGCGCTGAGCGAGTACATCGCCCTTGGCCAGCTGCTGAGCGAGCAGGGCGACAACCTCGAGCTCTTTGCCGACAAGCGCGAAGACGAGGCGAAGCTCATCGCCTTCCTTGCCGAGCTCGACAAGGAAAACGGCGAAGCGTAATTCCCCTTTCCTCCATAAAAAGCCCCTGCTCCTTCCGGAACAGGGGCGATTTTTTTGCGCTTACAGCGCGCCGGGATGGCGCGGGATGTACGTGCCGATGGGGCCGGCCTTCATCTCGCCGTGGTCGACGGCGAGCGTGCCGCGCAGATAGACCTGCGCGATGGAGCCCTTCGTCCGCCAGCCCTCGTAGGGGGTGTAGCCGGCGGCGGAAAGCTGCGTTTCGGCCGTGATGGTCTTGTCGGCCGCGGGGTCGTAGACGACCAGATCCGCGTCGCTGCCGGGGGCGATCACGCCCTTGCGCGGGTACGCGCCGTAGAGGCGGGCGGGATTTTCCGACAGCAGGGCGCACATCTGCTCCTTCGTGATGCGGCCTGCGGCCACGCCCGCGGTATAGAGCAGCTCGCCGCGCGTCTCCACGCCGGGCAGGCCGCCGGGGATCTTCGTGAAGTCTCCCCTGCCGGCGTCCTTCTGCTGCAGGGTGAAGCTGCAGTGGTCGGTGGAGACGGTCTGGATGGTGCCGTTGGCCAGCGCCTTCCAGAGGACCTCCTGGTCCTCCTTTTTCCGCATGGGCGGCGCGCAGATGTAGCGCGCGGCGGCGGAATAATCCTCCTGGTCATACACGCTGTCGTCGAGCAGCAGGTAGTGCGGGCAGGTCTCGACGTAGACCTGCTGGCCGCGGGTGCGGGCGCGCATGACCTCGAGCAGGGCCTCCTTCGTGCTCAGGTGGACGATCACGATGGGCACGCCTGCGACCTCGGTGATGCGCAGCAGATGCGCGACGGCCTCGGCCTCCAGCGGGTTCGGGCGGCACGCGGGGTGGGACGACGGGGCGGTCTGCCCCGCGGCCTTGTGCGCGGCGATGAGCGCGTCGATGACGCCCGCGTTCTCGCAGTGGACGCCGGCGATGCCGCCGTATTTTTTCAGCTCCTGCAGCGCGCAGAACATGTCCTGATCGCCGATCATCATGGCGGGGTAGGTCATGTACATCTTGAACGAGGGGATGCCGGCGGCGAACATGGCGGGGATCTCGGCGCGGATGGACGCGTTCCAGTCGTCGATGGTCATGTGGAAGCCATAATCGCAGCTCGAGCGGCCGTCGGCCTTCTTGTGCCAGAGATCGAGGCCGTACTGCAGCGACTCGCCCTTGTTCGGGCAGGCGAAGTCGATGACCATGGTCGTGCCGCCGTGGATGGCGCTGCGCGTGCCGGTGTCGAAGTTGTCGGCGGTGGTGGTGTTGCAGACGTCGAGGTCGAAGTGCGTGTGGGCGTCGATGAAGCCCGGGAAGAGCAGCTTGCCAGTCACGTCGACGACGGCTGCGCCGTCCGCGGGCAGGTTTTCGCCGACGGCGAGGATCTTCTCGCCCTCGATCAGCACGTCGGCCGCGCGGGAGGCGGCGGCGGAGACGACGGTGCCGCCTTTGAGTAAGGTTTTCATGAAAACGGGACTTCCTTTCGTTTTATTTCACGCCGGTGGAGCCGAAGCCGCCGCGGTCGGTGTCGGAGAGGGTGTCGCATTCCTCGAACGTGACGGGGGGCTGGACGGCAAAGATGCGGAACTGGCAGATGCGGTCGCCCTTCTCGATGACGGTGTCGCGCGTGGCGTAGACGGGGAGCTTCCACTCGTCGTTCGTGCCGCAGTAGCTGTTGTCGATGACGCCGACGGAGTTGGCCTGCAGGATGCCCCAGCGCCTGAACGTCGACGAGCGCGGGGCGGTGCGGGCCTCATAGCCCTCCGGCAGCTGCATCGAGACCCCCAGTGGGATCAGCGCGAAATCGCCCGCGCGCAGCTGCATGGTCTGCGCGGCGTAGAGATCGATCCAGTCGCCCTTGTCGGTCTTCTGCAGGCGGGGCAGATCGTCGGAAAAATAGTGAATTTTGATGGTGGGCATGGTTCCTCCTACTGCCGCTCGTCCCAGAGGACGACGGCGCCGGTCTTCAGACTCGCGGGCACGTCGATCAGCCGCTGATTGGACGAGCCGCGGAACCGGAGATTGAGATTTTTGAGCGACGCGACGAACGGCCCGTCGACCAGCACGTCGAGATACGACAGCAGCTCGCGCGTCGTCTCCCACGGGCCGAGTTTCCCGGACAGGATATCGCGGTCGAAGAGATAGCCGGAGAACGACCAGATGGATTTTTCCGGGTACGCCGCCCGGATCTTCCGCGACAGCGCGAGCAGCCCCGGCTGGTTTTCCGGCTCGAAGGGCTCGCCGCCTAAGAAAGTGATCCCGCGGATATAATCCGGGGCCATGAGGGCCAGAATGTGCTCCATCACGGCCTCGTCAAACGGCTGGCCGTAGGCGAAGTCCCAGGTCTCGGGGTTGAAGCAGTCCTTGCAGTGGTGCCTGCACCCGGACACGAACAGGCTCACCCGCACCCCCGGCCCATTGGCAATGTCGCACGACTTGATCGCCGCATAATTCATCGTATCGCCCCCTTTGCTCCTATGGTACCACGCGCGGGGGTGGTTTGCAAGAATGAAAAAAGCCTCCCCTTCCAGGGGAGGTGGACCGGCGGAGCCGGGACGGAGAGGTTGTTACAAATTTGCGGCAACCTCTCAGTC
>DHKK01000061.1 GCA_002404795.1 Clostridiales bacterium UBA4696 | reverse complement strand
TCTTCGATGGTGATGACGCCGGACGCGCCGACCTTCTCCATGGCTTCCGCGATTAGCTTGCCGACGGACTCGTCGCCGGAGGAGACAGCGCCGACTCTTGCGATGTCGTCGGAACCCTTAATGACCTCGGAGTTGGCCTTGATGGTCTCGATGGCGGTCTCAACGGCCTTTTCCATGCCCTTGCGCATGACCATGGGGTTCGCGCCTGCGGAGACATTCTTCAGACCCTCGTGGACGATGGCCTGTGCCAGCAGGGTAGCGGTGGTGGTGCCGTCGCCGGCGATGTCGTTGGTCTTGGTGGCGACTTCGCGGACGAGCTGCGCGCCCATGTTCTCGAACGCATCCTCGAGCTCGACGTCCTTGGCGATCGTTACGCCGTCATTGGTGATCAGCGGAGCGCCGAACTTCTTGCCCAGAACAACGTTGCGGCCCTTCGGGCCCAGGGTGACCTTTACGGTATTGGCGAGCTGGTCGATGCCGGACAGCAGGGCCTTGCGGGCCTCTTCGCCATAAACAATCTGCTTTGCCATAAGAATTGCTTCCTTTCAATCAATTACGAATTATTCTACGACTGCCAGAATGTCGGCCATCTTGACGATGACGTAATCCTCGCCGTCGAGCTTGAGCTCCTGGCCTGCGTATTTGCCGGTCACGACCTTGTCGCCCTTCTTGACGGTGACCTTGACGTCGTCGGTGCCCGGGCCTGCGGCGATCACTTCCGCGATCACGGATTTTTCCTTGGTGGCGGTGGAGAGGATGATGCCGGATGCGGTCTTTTCCTCAGCTTCCATGTGCTTGAGCAGAACATTGTCTGCCAACGGGGTCAGCTTCATAACAATTACCTCCAGTATCCAGTCGCTGCACGAAGCAGCGCGTTTTACGATTTTTTAGCACTCAATGCTTCTGACTGCTAACACCTATATAATAGCCGCACGCGGGAAAAAGTCAAGGGGTAATTTCGGCAAATTTGTGACCAGACTGTGAATTTTTCGCGCGGTAGGTCAGCCCCTTCGGGTAGAAGAAGCGGATCGCGTGCGGCACGACCTCGATTTTTGCGTCCGTCGTGTAGACGGCTTCGCCGTCGACATTGACGACCGACCGCTCCGCGCACTCGATGCGCAGCGACCGGCACCGGGCGTGACGGATCAGCTCCGGATAATCGGCGTAGCGGCCCTTCTGGTAATGGCCGATCACAGAGGCGACCTGCAGCAGGCTGACCTTTTCGACCACCAGCACGTCTAGCAGCCCGTCGTCCGGCTCCGCCTCCGGCACGGGGTTGAAGCCGCCGCCGTACCACCGGCCGTTGCAGATGCAGATCATGGTCTTCCTGCCGGAGAGCACCTCGCCGGAATCCAGCGTGACGGTATAGTCCGCCGACAGCCCGTGCAGCATATTCGAAAGGATCGAGAGCACGTATGCGCCCTTGCCGGTCACGAGCGGCAGACGCTTGAAGCGGGCGATGTCGGTGCCGACCCGCGCGTCAAAGCCGATGGAGAGCACGTTCAGCGCATACGAATCGTTGCAGCGGATGAGATCGAACGGCGCTTCCTCGGCGTCGAGCAGCCGCTCGATGGAGGTGAAGGCGGCCGGATCGTCAAAGATCTTGATCGAGTCGTTGCCGGAGCCGCCCGGGTAATGCGTCACCGCCGCGTTCGGACAGCCGATCACGCCGTTGACGACCTCGTTGAGCGTGCCGTCGCCGCCGCAGGCGTAGAGGCGGACCTCCTCGCCGGAGGCGGCAGCCTGCTGCGCGAGCTTCCGGCAGTCGCCGGGGGCCTGGGAGACGAGCAGCTCATACTGCAGGCCCCGGGGCATGAATGCGGCGTCGATCAGCTTGCGGTAGCTTTCGGTGCGGTCAGATTTTCCGGCGGCGGGATTCACAATAAAAATGTGCTTCATAGCGCGGAACATTCCCCTTTCTCTTTCGTCTTATCAGTATCCGGACGATCAGTAGTACATGTACACGTTGCACTGCAGCCGGCCGTTGTAGAGCTTGCGCTTTTTGGCGGCCGGTTTGCCGAAGTAATGCTCGAACTCCGGTTCGGAGGAAATGATGTATTTTTTCCAGCCGTCGGCATACCTGAGATGCCGGCCGAACGCGCCGTACAGCCGCTGCGCGCTGCGCTGCTCGAGCATCCGCTCGCCATAGGGCGGGTTGCAGACGAGAAGGCCCTTGTCCGTGGGCAGGCTCATCTTCGTGGCGTCCGCCTCGCGGAACTCGATGAGCTTGCCGACGCCCGCCTTGCGCGCGTTCTGCTGCGCGATCTCGAGCGAGGCCGGGTCGATGTCGGAGCCGAGAATGTGGTATTCCCCGCGGTATTCGCGGTCGAGCGCCTCAGTCCGGGCCTGCTGCCAGATGGTCTCGGGCACGCAGGACCATTTCTGGGCCATGAACGACCGGTTCAGCCCCGGCGCGCGGTTCAGCGCGATCATCGCCGCCTCGATGCAGATGGTCCCCGAGCCGCAGAACGGATCCCAGAAGAAATCCCGCCCGCGGTATCGGGCCAGATTCACCATTGCGGCCGCCATCGTCTCGTGCAGCGGCGCGAGATTGGCCTCGCGGCGGTAGCCGCGCTTGTGCAGGCTCACGCCGGAAGTATCGAGAAACAGCTCCACATGATCCTTCATGATGGAAAAGCGCAGCTGGTACGTTTCGCCGGTCTCCGGCATCCAGCCGAGGCCGTATTTCTCGCCCAGCCGGGTCACGGCGGCTTTTTTGACGATGGCCTGGCAGTCCGGCACGGAGTGCAGCTGGCTGTTTAAGCTGTAGCCCTTGACAGGGAAGGCCCCGTCCTTCGGGATGAACCGCTCGAGCGGCGTAGCCCTGACGCCCTGAAACAGGTCCTCAAAGCTGTGCGCGTCGAACTCCGACAGCAAAATCATCACGCGCTCGCCCATGCGGCAGCAGAGGTTCGCCTTCGCCATGGCGGCGAGATCGCCCTCAAAAAAAACGCGCCGGTCCTCGACCCGGACGTTCGAAAGCTCCAGCCGCCGCAGCTCGTCGCCGACCAGCCCCTCCAGCCCGAACAGACACGGTACGCAGAAAGTCATAGTTTCCATGTTCGATCTCCAAGTTTATATAGTATCGCTCTAAGTATAAGGAATCTGCGCGCAAATAGCAAACGGTATCTGTTACGTTTTTGTAAAATATGAGGAAAAACTTTATATTTATTTGCAGTGACAAGCCGGAAGATATCCGTTATACTGAAATCAGAAAGGAAAGGGGGAGTGCAGCATGTCCTATGAAGTGATCGGATGGCTGATCGCCATCGTGGTCTTCATCCTTGCGGAGGCGGCGACGGTCGCGCTGGTCTCGGTCTGGTTCATCGGCGGCGCGGTCTGTGCGCTCGCTGCGGCGATCCTGGGCGCGGGACTGGCCGCGCAGCTGGCGGTGTTTCTGGCAGTGTCGGCGGCGCTTCTGGTGTTCGTCTGCCCGATCGCCCGGAAGAAATGGTCCAAAAAGCCCGAGCGCCTGAACGCCGACCGTCTGGCCGGTCAGACCGCCACCGTGACGGAGACCATCGATGCCTGCGCCGATACCGGCGCGGTCCGCGTCAGCGGCGTCCTCTGGACGGCCAAATGCGCATCCGGCGAACGCATCGAAAAAGGCCGCCACGTGATCATCGAGCGCGTCGAGGGCGCGAAGCTCTACGTAAAACCGGCAGAAATACCCTGCGAGAAAGCATAAACCACAAACAGAAGAACAGAAACCCGAAAAATTGAAGGAGGAACCATTATGCCCATCGGATTGATCGCCATTGCTGCCCTTGCAGTCATCGTGCTGCTCATCATCGTCAGCAACATCCACATCGTCCAGCAGTCCCGCGCGTACGTCATCGAGCGCCTCGGCGCGTTCTCGAAGGTCTGGCAGGTCGGCATCCACGTCAAGGTCCCGTTTATTGAGCGCGTGGCCAAAAAGGTCAGCCTCAAGGAGCAGGTGCTCGACTATCCGCCGCAGCCCGTCATCACCAAGGATAATGTCACCATGCAGATCGATACCGTCGTCTATTACCAGATCACCGATCCCAAGCTCTACACCTACGGCGTCGAGCGGCCCATGATGGCCATGGAGACGCTCACGGCCACGACGCTCCGCAACATCATCGGCGATCTTGAGCTCGACCAGACGCTCACCTCCCGCGACGTCATCAACACCAAAATGCGTTCCATCCTCGACGAGGCGACCGACCCCTGGGGCATCAAGGTCAACCGCGTCGAGCTCAAAAACATCCTGCCCCCGCAGGACATCCAGAACTCCATGGAAAAGCAGATGAAGGCCGAGCGTGACCGCCGTCAGGCCATCCTGCAGGCCGAGGGCACCAAGCGCAGCCAGATCCTCGTCGCCGAGGGCGAAAAGGAGGCTGCGATCCTGAAGGCCGACGCTGAAAAGCAGGCAGCCATCCTCCGGGCCGAGGCCGAGAAGCAGGCGGCCATCCTGAAGGCCGACGGCGAAGCGCAGGCCATCATGGCCGTGCAGAAGGCCATGGCCGATTCCCTCGCGCTTCTCAACGAGAAGGCCCCGAACGATCAGGTCATCAAGCTCAAGGCGCTCGAGGCCATGCAGAAGATCGCCGACGGCAAGGCCACCAAGATCATCATCCCCTCCGAGCTGCAGGGCTTCGCGGGCCTGGCCTCCGGCATCGCCGAGGCCGTGAAGGAGACGAAATAACATGGCGAAGAAAGACGACCGCTTTGTAAAAGTGCTGGACGAGGGCAGCGCCTTCGGCTGGCAGCGCACGATCTGGGTCGACCGGCAGACCGGCGTCAACTACCTCTGGGTCGCCTCCGGCTACGCCGGCGGCCTGACCCCGCTGCTCGACCCCAACGGCCACCCCGTCGTCACCCGCATCCCGGCAGAGGAAGAATAACCCCCAAAACAAAAACGGTGCAGACCAGCAACGCTGGTCTGCACCTCTTGTTTCAGGAGCCCCTTCCAGGGGAGCTGTCGCCGAAGGCGACTGAGAGGTTG
>DHKK01000157.1 GCA_002404795.1 Clostridiales bacterium UBA4696 | reverse complement strand
AAGGGGAGCCTTAGATTTGCGCATCCCAAAGCCTCCCCTTGTCAAGGGGAGGTGGCACGGCGAAGCCGTGACGGAGAGGTTATAGTACGCTTTGGCTGACGCTCGCCGGAGGCAGCCCTGCGGCCCCCAACAACTGCCGTTGCGGAAATTGTCGAAGTGTGGTACTATGACACTATCACAGGGGAAAAGGAGACCCATTATGCCGCAAACATATGGATTTGAACCCACACGCGAGCGCCGCATCCCGGAGCTGGGGGCGGTGCTGCATGAATATACCCACGCGAAGTCCGGCGCGCGATTGTGCTGGCTCGAACGCGCGGACGAGAATAAGAGCTTCTGCGCCGCGTTCCGCACGCTGCCGTACGACGATACCGGCGTGTTCCACATTCTGGAGCATTCCGTCCTCTGCGGCTCGGAGCAGTTCCCGGTCAAAGAGCCGTTCGTCGAGCTGATGAAGGGCTCGCTCAATACCTTCCTCAACGCGCTGACCTACCCGGACAAGACCTGCTACCCGGTCGCGAGCCGCAACGATCAGGACTTCCTCAACCTCATGCGCGTCTACCTCGACGCGGTCTTCTTCCCCCGCATCCACGAAAAGCCGGAGATCTTTCAGCAGGAGGGCTGGCACTATGAGCTGCAGGACGGCGTCCTGACGCGCTCCGGCGTGGTGCTGAACGAGATGAAGGGCTCGTTCGCCGACCCCGACACCCTGCTGGCCAACGCGCTGACGCGTGCGCTGTTCCCGGATACGCCGTACCGCTTCGTCTCCGGCGGCGACCCGGATGCCATTCCGACCCTCACCTACGAAGCCTTTACCGCCGCGCACAAGCGGTTTTATCATCCGTCCAACGCCTATCTCCTGCTCGACGGCAGCATCGACCTGCGCCGCTGTCTGGCGCTGCTGGACAGCTATCTTTCCCGCTTCACAGCCATCTTCCCGGATACCGACATCCGCCCGCAGACGCCCGTCTGCCCGCCGCGCAAGACGATCGAATATCCCCTCCCGGCCGGAGAACCGGCCGAGACCCGCTGGAAGCTCGGGCAGGGCTACGTCATCGGCACGAGCCAGGACACGCAGACGCTCTTTGCCGCGCAGATCCTCTGCGACGTGCTCTGCGGCAGCAACCACGCGCCGCTGTGCCGGGCCGTGCTGGAAACGGGCCTGGCCGAGGACGTGACCCTCAGCTGCGACGACGAATGCCTGCAGCCGATGCTCCTGCTGCAGGTGCAGAACTTCCGCCGCGACGATCTGCCCGCCATCGAGCAGACCATCCGCCGGACCCTGACGGACCTCTGTGAGCAGGGGCTCGACCGCGAGCAGATCGAAGCGTCGCTCGCGAGCTTCGAGTTCCGCCTGCGCGAGCGCGACTACGGCACGATGCCGCGCGGGCTGGTGTTCTCGCTGGAGATCCTGTCGAGCTGGCTCTACGGCGGCGACCCGGCCATCCGGCTGGGCTTCGGCCCGGTCTTCGAGCAGCTGCGGCAGGCAATCGGCACGGGCTATTATGAGGCGCTTCTGCGCCGGCTGCTGCTGAGCTGCGATCACACCGCCAGCATCCTCATGCAGCCGTCCGCGACCTGCGGCGAAGCGCGGCAGGCCCGGGAAAAGGAGGCACTCGCCGCCGTACTGCAGACGCTTTCCGCGCAGCAGCAGGACGAGATCCGCGCCCGGCAGACCCGCCTCGCCGCGCTCCAGCAGGAGCCGGACAGCCCGGAGGCGCTGGCCACCATCCCGCACGTCCGCCTGTCGGACCTGCCGCGCGACCCGGCCCCCGTGCCGACCGAGCTGCGGGAGGACGGGAACGTGATCATCCACGATCTGCAGACGGACGGCATCGTCTACACCACGGCCTATTTTGCCGCGGACGATCTGACGCCGGAGGAGCTGCCGTACCTGACGCTGCTGCGGTCTGTCCTCTCACAGCTGCCGGCAGGGGAGATGGACGCGCAGGAGCTGCAGAAGCAGCTGCGGCTGCGCCTGGGAAGCTTTTCCGTCGGCGCGTCGCCCATCACGCAGCTGCGTGACCCGCAGACCTACCGGCTCTACGCCACGGCCTCGTGCAGCGCGCTCGGCTCCAAGCTGCCGGAGGCGCTCAGCCTCGCGGCCGCGATCCTGACGAAGACTGACTTTACAAACCGCGGCAAACTGCTGGAGATTCTCCGGCAGCTGCGCGACGGGCTGCAGCAGCAGATCGTGAACTCTGGCTCCAGCTTCGCCATGCTCCGCGCCTCCGCCGCGCTGAACGCGGCCGGGGCCTGCACCGAGCGCAGCGGCGGCATCGATTTCTACCGCTGGCTGTGCGCGCTTGAGCGCGAGTTTGACACGCGTGCGGACGCGTGCATCGCGGCGCTGCAGCGGCTGAGCGAAAAGCTGTTCGTGACCGCCCGGCTGCGCCTGAGCGTGACCGGCGGTACCGAGGACGAGCGCCAGACCGTCCTTCGCGTCCTGCGTGCGGCCCTGCCCGCCGGACAGACGCCCGGCCCGGCTTCTCCGGCCCCGCTGCTGCCGATCCGCCGGGAGGGCATCGTGATCCCGTCGGAGGTCTCGTTCGCCGCGGTCTGCGGCGACGTGCACGCCTATTCCGGCGCGCTGCGCATCGCCTGCCGCGCCGCCTCGCTCGGCCATTACTGGAACGAGATCCGCGTGCAGGGCGGCGCCTACGGCACGGGCCTGCTGCTGCGCGACACGGGCCTTGCCACGGCCTATACCTACCGCGACCCGGACTGCGCCCGTTCCCGCGGCGCGATCGGACGCACGGCCGCGTATCTCGCGGCGGCCGCCTCGGAGCCGCAGGAGGCCAACATCATCGGCGCCATCAGCGACGCTGAGCCGCTGCTCTCGCCGCGCCTGCAGGGCGCTGTGGCCGATACCTGGCTGCTCAAGGGCATGACGCAGGCCGACCGCTGCCGCCTGCGCCACGAGATGCTGGATACCCTGCCGGAGCAGCTCGCCGCCTGCGGCGCGCAGATCGGCCGTGCGCTGAACGAAGGCGTCGTCTGCGTCCTCGGCCCGCGCACGCAGCTGGACGCCTGCGGCGATCTCGACGTGCAGGAGCTGTAACAGGATTTCTCGCGGAAAAACATAAAAAAGGGCTTGCATTTTCCGACCGACTGTGCTAATATAATGGGGCGCTGAGAAAGCGTGGTATGCGCCGGTAGCTCAGTTGGATAGAGTGACTGGCTACGAACCAGTAGGTCGGGGGTTCGAGTCCCTTCCGGCGTACCAGATGTATCCTTATCCGAACACTTTGTTTTTATAAACGGTGTTATTGGGATGGTTGTGCATCGATAAAGAGATCCCTCTCCATTGTGGAGAGGGATTTTTTTATTTTGCGATATGCTCATAATACTCCATGAGCTTGCGCTCCGGGCCTGGGCCGTCTTTGTCGAGCAAAAATGCCTTTGCGAGCGCGGCGTAAAACTCCGGACGGTTGAGGCCGAACTCTACGGCGACGGGGTAGTAGTCCGAATACATCCACCCGCTCGACGGAGGTGATGCGCATGCCGCGCTTGAAGGTGGATTTTTTGGACGCCGGATTGTCGTTGACGGCGGTCGCCACCATTGCTGCGTCCATGTCCGGGTTGTTGCAGGTCACGACGAAGACGTTCGGGGCGTCGAAGATGTCCGTCTCGTCGGACCAGTCCTGCCCGGGGTGCTTCTCCGGGAGGAACAGGTCCGTCGTGCCGTAGCGCCAGTCGATGATGGCGGCGGATGGCTCCTGATACGGCTCGAGGCGGCAGACGCCGTCAGCGTCAAACCAGAGACTCTCATAGTTGATCTCGGAGAGCAACGCGTTGACGATCGTCAGGTAGCTCGTGCCGATCGGCCAGTCCTCGCGGTCTGTGGCGAGGACTGCGTCGTTCGGTGCGGCGATCACCAGCGTGATGCCGCAGGCGGTGAGTAACTTGCGGATCTCGGTCAGGTAGGACGCGCCGGCCGCAAGATGCAGGAGCGTCTCGGTCTTTTGCGTGTACACCCGCCAACAGCGGTCATACGCCTCGATCTCAACGCGCGTGCCGGAGCTGCTGCCCTTGTTGCTGACGGTCGCGGCCTGGTAGATGCCAAGGGAGGTCTCGACGCCGTTGATGCTGATCCATGGGCGCAGTTCGTCGGACTCCAGCTCTGCAAGATCGTTTGGCAGGAAGCTGCCCTTGAAGGAGCCGTGCAGGGTGGCAGCGCGGTCGCACATGATCTGCGGGGCGCTGCCGGTGTCCCATTGGAGGCTTGTGATGGGCGCGCCATTGCGGAGCACGTCGACGCGGAAGCGGACGTCACGGGTCAAGGGTGATCGCCTCCTCCCGGTGCGTGTGCGAGATGGTGAAGGAATAGCGGCGCATGACCGCGTCGCAGCTGCTCTCGAGCGACGGGAGCGAGCCGATGACCATGTTGCCGTAATGGTCCTTGAGGCAGACGAGGCGGCCGACAAGGGCCTCGAGCGCGAGGGCGGCGGCCCGCTGCGCGTGCGGCCAGGCGCAGGCGACGGACAGGGCGCGGTCGCGCTGCTCGCTGCGCTCCTCGACGGGATAGGCCAGCCCCGCCAGATGGACCGTGGAGACACCGGCGGAGAAGCTGGTGCTGTTGGTGCGCAGCTGCGTCTCGGACAGGCGCATATTATGTGCCTCCGTTGATGTAGGCGGACAGGCTCTGCGGCTCTTCCGGCTGCTTGGGCGGCTCGAGCGCGTCCAGCAGGAGCGTCAGGCGGTGCGGGCTCATGGTCTTCCAGAAATCCCGCTCCGGCAGGCGCAGCCGGAACAGCCACATGGCGAGAAAGCCGGGGAAATCAAAGCCCAGCTGCTTCGGTTCCCCCGGCCCGGTCAGTTTTTTTCGTCTTCCGACGATTTTTCACCGGGTGCTTCCTCCGGCGGCGCGACTGCCGCCTGGATCAGCGGATAGATCCGCGCCCCGGCCTCGAGCGTCTGGTGCATGGTGAGCGCGCGGCCCAGCTGCTTGCTCGTAAAGCGCAGCGGGAGGCCGTTTTCGTCGGTGATGTGCTGCGTGTCTGCGGCGTCGGTCAGCATGGCGGCCAGAAAGGCCAGCGTGCTTTTGAGGCCGTGTGCCGTATTCAGCGCGCGCAGCAGGTTGCCGCCGTATTCGTCCTGCACGTCGGCAAGGACATTCATGTTGCAGGAGAGCCGGTAGACCCGGCCCTCAAATTCGTAATCGACGGTGCCGAGCTTGGTCGTCTCCATCAGGTCTCACCCAGCTTTCCCTTGATCCAGGCGACGGCCTCGGCCGCGGTGTCGACGGTCTCGGTCTCGAGCAGCAGCTCGTCGGCAGAGTCGTCGGCGAGGAATTCGCCGGTCGTGGTTGGCGTGTTGAACTGGATGTTCTCGCCCTTGGTCTGATAGCTCAGCGAGGGCGGGCCAAAGAGGACCTTCGGCACCCAGATGCAGGTGTACTTGGTCACGCCGTCGATCTTGTCCGGCGCGTAGAAGCCGACGCCGACGTAGTTGGCGATGTCCTTGGCGGAGAATTTGATATTCTCCTTGTCGAGCTGCTCGAAGTTGAGCCAGGCTTCGCTGGAGGTCTCGCGGATGTTGAAATCCTTGCAGACGAGGTTGCGGACGAGGGCCGGATTCTTCTCCGCCCGCTCGACCCGCTCTTTGAGGGCCGTGTAGCTCTTGATCGTCCCGAGGCCGGGGTTGGCTTTCTTCCAGCAGGTTGGATCCGTCCATTCACTGCGCTTGTCAAGCTCGTAAATAAACGCGATCCGGCGCGGGTCGTGGTACCCGTCCGGATCTTCGTAGCCGTTGATGATGCGCTCGGCCTCTTCGTATTTCTCGTCGTAGATATCCTCGCGGATGGTGCCCGCGGTGGAGGTGATAAAGATCAGCGGTTGCTCACGGGCCGTCACGCCGTCAGCGATGATATCATACAGGGCGCGCCCGCTTTTCCACTGGTGGATCTCATCCATCATGGCCCCGTGGATGTTGAGGCCGTCGAGAGTGTCGCTGTCAGAGGCCAGCGGTTTGAAAACGCCGTCGTTAAAATCGCTGTCCAGCTCTGCGACCAGACTGCGCATCCGGCGGCAGAGCGCCGGTGACTTCTTGACCATCCGCTTTGCCTCCTGCCAGATGATCTTCGCCTGGTCTCGCTTGGTGGCCACGGCGTAGACCTCCGGGCCCGCTTCTCCGTCTGCCAGCTGCAGGTACAGGCCGACGCCGGAGGCCAGCAGGGATTTGCCGTTTTTCTTGCCGACGATGAGGATGGCCTCGCGGTACTGGCGGTTTCCCTCGATGTCGATAAAGCCAAAGACAGTCGCCAGCAGCGCCTTTTCCCAGAGCTCCAGCTTGACGAGCTGGCCGCCCGCCTTGCCCTTGGAGTGGTGGCAGTAGTTCTCAAAAAATTCGAGGACATGGTTGGCCCTGCGCGGCGAGTAGTAAAACTCGGAATCTGTGCGCCCGAGCTGCCCTACCACGTGCCGGTAGGTCTTCTGGACCTTCAGACTGACGGTCTCGCGGCCGTCCTCGATGGCCTGCCAGTATTCGAGGATGGGGTTGTAGGTCTCCGGGTATCGTGTGAGCTTCATGCCTCGTCACGCTCCCGGACGAAGCTTCCGAAGCCGTCGTCCTCCTGCTTCGGCGCGGTGTCCGGTTTCGGCAGCAGCGCCGTGAGCTGCTTGATGATCTTCTGGTAGTTCGCGTTGGTCGAGTTGTAGGCCTGGCCGATGGGGCGCGCCCGCTCATACGGGTCGAGGCGTTCAGACTGGCGAAAAAGCTCCGTCCAGCCGTTCTCGCGCAGATCGTCGGCCATGTCCTCGCACTCGATGCGCATGAAGGCCGCCTGATCAATGAGGCCTGCGACGGTCCCGGACGCTTCCTTCGGCAGATTCCGGTAGAGTCGGCGGAGCCGCGCTTTCTCGGCGCGGATGCGCTGTTCTTTCGTCTTTTCCTTCTGATTCGCCACAAAAAACAGCTCCTTTCCGCGTGATTTTTGCCGTCCCTCCGCGCGTGCGCGTGGATTACTTATCGCCGCTCCCTTGTAGGGGGGCCTCGCGAACGGCCCGCGTATTTTTCCGAGGGTGGGCGTGCGGTGATCTAGCCGCGCCCGTGGCCTCGCGCGACGGGGGGGGATCGGGTCGCCGGCAGCGTCGAAGAAAATTTTTTGCGTCAAAGATTTTGCGACGCCGTGGCCGTCAAACTGATCGTGACAGTCTTTGCAGACGTACTCGAGGTTGGAGTAGGACAGGCTGACGTCCGGGTCGGCGATGTTGTCCGGCGTCAGCGCCCGCTTGTGGTGGACGATGTAGCCCGGCTTGTCCCGGCACTCTTCGCAGAGCCCGCCGTCAAGCGTCCGCCTGTACTTGATATACCCGGCGCGGCATTTCTTCCAGCGCGCGGATGCGTAAAAGCGCGCGGCCCATGGCTGCATCCGGTTCCCTCCAATTCTTCACGCTATCACTCTAGCACAGATTTTAGGCTCTGTTAGCTCAACTTTTTCGGTAGCCCATTGCCCGCGCCGCCTCGTAGACAAAGCGGCTGTACATGCGCTTGGCCGTGGACGTGCTCACGTGTACCTGCCGGGCAGCAGACTCCAGACTCTCCCGCGGCCAGATCCATGTATCCGCAGTCTCAAGAAACAGCCGGAGGTGATGCACGACTGGAACGATACCATCTGGACAGTGATGATTGAAAAAGCCATCGTCCACAGAAGCGGTGAGATCACCTTTGTTTTTCAGAACGGCACGAAAATCCGTGTCGGTGAATAGCCCAAAATAAGTAAAGACCTGAAAACCTCGTTTTATAGGTTTTCAGGTCTTTACTTATTTGTTTCAACAGCGTGAGCTGTCAGTATATTCATTGCATCGGCTCTTGCCCGTTCATCTGCCTTACGAGAAGCAATCAATAGCTGTATTTCATATTCGGAAAGTGTGGAATCCTCGACATCCTGACGCCCGAGAAGATAATCAACGGTTACACAAAAGAAATCCGCCAACTGAACAATGATATCAATAGACGGCTGTCTAGCTCCAGTTTCGTATCTGGAATATACAACGGAGGAAACGCCCAGAGCATTTGCAACCTCTGCTTGAGTCAGATTTTTACGAACACGAATGTCTTTTATATTCAACTACATTCCTCCTCTCCTATACTTGGTTATATTCTAATACCAAATTGGCACTGAATAAATTACCGTTTCGGTAGAGCAGTCGTTGACTGTGTACCGATTTGGTAGTACCATATACCGAC
>DHKK01000190.1:3556-20304 GCA_002404795.1 Clostridiales bacterium UBA4696 | reverse complement strand
AAGATCCCGTGCAGCTCGCCCGGTGTCCCACGCGTCCCGGTCCGCACCTCCGCCACGCTCGCGCGGACAAGATAGCCCGACTGCAGCATCAGCAGCTGCGTCCCGTCGAGCCCGCTGACGCCGTGACCCAGCGCGCCGTACTGCAGGCTCACAGGATCGTAATACGTGACCGTCCCAATCCCCGCGATATGGTCGCGGACCAAAATCCCGAGCCGGTAGCCGCTCGACGTCTTTTCCGGCGTGACCAGAAATTCCGCCTCATGCCCGCCGCGCTCCACGCGCACGACGATCGGCTCAGCCGACTGGATGCTGCCCAGCAGCGCCTGCGCGCTCGCGGTCTTCTTGCCGCCCACCGCCAGGATCACGTCGCCGCGCCGCAGCCCCGCGCGCTGGGCCGGCGCGTCCGGCTCCACCTCGGTGACCATCAGACCCTCGGCATACAGCTTGATGCCGACCGTATATCCCCCCGGCACGAGCGTCCGCCCCGCGGCCAGCGTCTGGCAGCACAGCGCCAGCAGCAGGCACAGGGCTATCAGCGCGGCCGGTATTTTTTTATGAAGAAACTGCTTCATGTTCTCATCCTCTCCCCAAAAGTCTCAGCGCCGTTATCTTGGCCGTTCCGGCGGGAAAGAAACCGCGTGTGAAGCATGTAAAAGAAAGCCTGTTTTCCTTGGTAAAAATCAGAAAATCACCGCTGCTGGCCGCAAACGCCGCCGTTTGCCTGCGAAAATTTCCTGCGTTTCATTCTTTCGCCATCAAAGGCCCGTACCGCCCGGTTTTAATTTCTGCAAAAAAGAAAAAAATAGTCTTGACTTTTTGCGAGAAATCGTTATAATAATCATGCGCTTCGGCAAGAGGCCATTTAGGGGATTTGTGTAACGGTAGCACACCGGACTCTGACTCCGTTTGCGGGGGTTCGAATCCCTCATCCCCTGCCAAGAAGAAAAACCTGCAATCTGAATGGATTGCAGGTTTTTTCTTTGTATATCAAGGGTTTCCGGCGTTTCGTGCGGGTCATTTTAATGGCGTCCGGAACGCTTTCGTGACCACAAAAACAGGCTTCTGAGCTGCATTTTGGTCATGAAATTGGAACGCTTCTCTGTTCAATGCAAGCCGGACTTTTTTCTGTGCACCATGTATTTGTACACTTACTCCTTCCAGACTCCCGCAACCGTGAAGGTCATACGCAGCCGCCCGCAGACCTCGGCGAGCGTCACCATGTCTGCCAGCCGGACCATTTCCGCGATCCGTCCGCGGATACTGTCGTTCAAAATGTTGACCGGGAGAGGGAAGTCGATATAGACGAAGGTGTTCTGCTCCCGCAGCGCCAGATCGTCCGCGTACCAGGGCGCGCGCAGAACCTTCCCGATCACCACCGCATGCTCTTTCAGTTTATTGTATGTCTCGACCTTCTCCGGGACCTGCTCGTTCCCGCGGAACGCCTCGTTCCTCGCCGCCATTGCCGCGACCATATCGCCGATATTCATTTCCATTGCTTTGATCTCCTTTTCATATGTTTGTTTGCCCGTGCGGGCCTTCTAATGATATCTCTACGTGATTTCCGGATTTGTCCCGCCGCGATTGAAAAAACGCCTGTGGCATGCTAAGATGGCGGCGAGGTGAGTACATGGAACATCGTCAATTTGAAAGCATGCTTGCCGTCGCGCGGGCGCGACTGGCGCGGCACGCGCCGGAGGACATTGCGGAAAAAGCCGGCGTGCGGTACGCCGACGGCGCGTTTCAGGTCCCGACGCTGGGGCAGACGGTCACCGTCCGCCTGCCGGACTGCACGATCGAGCCGCCGCTCTCCAACTGGCACGCGCTGACGCTGCTGCACCTGCTCGACCTGGCCGACGGCACGCCGCTGACCGGCCGGACCATCACGCTTTCCCAGTACAAGGACGGCCTCGTGCGCGGCGGCGGTCTCGACCGCAATGCGGAGTTGATCATCCGGCGCGACCTCGGCGTACTGCCGCCGGAGGAGCTGACGCGACGCTGCAAAGCGCTCGGCGCGGAGCTTCTGCCCTCCAACGCAGACTTCTGCGCACGCTTCGACTTTGCCCCGCGCTATCCCGTGTGGCTGAAGATCTGGTTCGCGGACGAGGAATTTCCCGCCTCCGGCCGTCTCCTGCTGGACGAAAGCGCCCCGCACTACCTGACCATCGAAGACGCCGTCACCGCCGCCTCCCTCATCCTGGACCACCTCACCCAAGCAAACCACTGGACGGTATAAAACAAAGATACATGCAGCGGCAGAGCAGACGAAACCGCAGGTTTTTCTTGATAATTCGTCCGAAAGCGTGTATCGTATAGGTATATCAAAGAATCAGGAGCAGAGATTCATGACTGATGGGTTTATCAAGACTGCGGCCGGTACGATCGATGTGCAGGTCGCGGATGTGCAGACCAATACCGATACGATCCTCGCGCGCGTGCGGCAGGCGGACGCGGCCGGTGTCGACCTGCTGACGCTGCCGGAGCTGTGTCTGACCGGCTACACGTGCGGCGACCTGTTTTTCTCCGACTGCCTGCTCGGCGCGGTGGAGCCGGCGCTTGCCCGCATCCTCGAGCAGACGGCGGCGCTGCGCCCAATCTTCACCGTGGGCCTGCCGCTGCGCTTCGGCGGCAAGCTCTATAACTGCGCGGCGGTCGTCCACGCGGGCAGGCTCCTCGGCGTGGTGCCGAAGACGTACCTGCCGAACTACGGCGAGTTTTACGAGCAGCGGCAGTTTTCCTCTGCTTCGGTGCTCGGCGGGAACATCTATGACCTGACGCTCTGCGGCCAGAGCGTGCCGTTCGGCACGGACCTGCTCTTTTCCTGTGCGGAGCTGCCGGACTATACCTTCGGCGTCGAGCTGTGCGAGGACCTCTGGGTCCCGTGCCCGCCGTCGACCCGCCTCACGGCCGGCGGCGCGGCCATCATTGCCAACCTGTCCGCCTCGGACGAGGTGATCGGCAAGGCGGACTACCGCCGGATGCTGGTCAGCGCGACGTCCGCGCGGCTGGCCTGCGGCTATATCTACTGCAGCGCCTCTCCGACGGAATCCACGCAGGACATGGTCTTCTCCCGCCATCATCTGATCGCGGAAAACGGCACTATCCTCGCGGAAAACGAGCCGTTCGCCGACGCTGAGCTGACGCTCACCGAGATCGACGTGCAGCGGCTCGTGCACGAGCGGCACCGTACCACGAGCTACGACACCGTCCCCGGCCTGCGCCAGATCGTCTTCCACCAGCCCATGCGCCGGACACAGCTGACGCGGCCCATCGCGCCCAATCCCTTCGTCCCGCCCTATGACGAGCAGCTCCGCGCCCGCGCGGAGGCGATCCTGCGCATCCAGTCGCAGGGCCTGAAAAAGCGGATCGAGCATACGCACGCGAAGACCGTCGTGCTCGGCATCTCCGGCGGGCTTGACAGCACGCTCGCGCTTCTTGTGTGTGTGCGCGCGTTCGACCTCTGCGGGCGCAGCCGGAAGCAGATCCAGTGCGTCACGATGCCCTGCTTCGGCACCACGAAGCGCACGAAGTCCAACGCCGTGAAGCTCTGCGAGGAGCTGGGCGTCAGCGTGCAGGAGGTCAACATCACCGCCGCCGTCCGGCAGCACTTCGCCGACATCGGCCATGACGAGTCGGTGCACGACGTGACCTATGAAAACTGCCAGGCGCGCGAGCGCACGCAGGTGCTGATGGACATTGCCAACCAGTCCGGCGGCCTCGTGATCGGCACCGGCGACCTGTCGGAGCTTGCGCTCGGCTGGGCGACCTACAACGGCGACCATATGTCCATGTACGCCGTCAACTGCTCGGTGCCGAAGACGCTCGTGCGCTACATCGTGCAGTATGAGGCGGCGAGCAGCGCGCCCGCCCTGCAGGCGGTCCTGCTGGACATCCTCGACACGCCGGTCTCCCCAGAGCTCCTGCCCGCGGACGAGAACGGCCAGATCGCGCAGAAGACGGAGGACCTTGTCGGTCCCTACGAGCTGCATGATTTTTTCCTGTATCATATGCTCCGCTTCGGCACGCGCCCGCGCAAGCTCTTCCGGATGGCGAAATACGCCTATGCAGGAAAATACGACGACGAGACCATCCGCCACTGGCTCAAGATCTTTTGCCGCCGCTTCTTCCAGCAGCAGTTCAAGCGCTCGTGCATCCCGGACGGCCCGAAGGTCGGCTCCGTGACGCTCAGCCCGAGAGGGGACTGGCGCATGCCCTCCGACGCCTCCAGCCGCCTCTGGCTGAGCGAGGCGGAAGCCCTGTAAAAAAGACAAACGAACGGCCCCATCCAACCGGATGGGGCCGCATTTTGTTTGGGATGCTCAGATGATGCGTCTGCCGCAGAGGAAGCGGGTCTTGTAATACGATTCGTCCAGCGAGTTGATACGCACGCCCGTGGACGGGGTAGAGGCGTGGACGAAGTTGCCGCCGCCGATGTACATGCCGACGTGGTTGGCGTAATTGCCGGAACCGAAGAAGACAAGGTCGCCGACCTGCAGATCGCTGCGGGAAACGTAGGTGCCCTGGCTCATCTGGTCGTTGGCCACGCGGTTCATCTTGTAGCCGTACTGCGTCAGCACGTAGTACATGAGGCCGGAGCAGTCAAAGCCGGTCGACGGGCTCTTGCCGCCCCAGACGTAGCTGTAGCCGATGAAGGACATGGCGAAGTTCGCGATCTCGCTCGCCGTGCCGGAGCCGGAGACGCTGCCGCTGCCATTTCCGGTATTGCCGCCCGGGGTGACGGTGCTGTCCTTCTTGTCGGAGAGCAGGTCGGCGCGGACGTAGGCGGTGATGCCCTTGTACTTGATGCGGTACCACTGGTGGCCGTCGGAGGTGGTGGTCGTGATGCCGGTGACGGTGACGGAGGCGTTGTAGCTCAGCTCACCGACCTTCGTGCTGCTGGTGGTCCAGGAGTCGCGGACGTTAATGGAGCCGGACTGGCAGACATACATGGTCTTGCTGACGCTGGTGACCGTGACGTTCAGGTTGATCTGGTCGACAACGACCGTTGCGCTCTTGACGTTTTCATCGTAGAACCACTGGATGGTCTTGTAGCAGCGCAGGAACATCGTCATCGCTTCCTGCCGGCTGGCATTGCCCTTGGGGTTCAGATAGGTGCCGCTGCCGAGCTTCGTGCCCTGCACGTAGGAGTAGCTCACGCAGATCTGCGCGGACTCCTTTGCCCAGGACGAGAGCTGGCCCGCATCGGCAAAGCCGTTCAGCGCGCCGTCCGCCGCCGTAGGGGAGAAGGCCGCCGCCGTGCAGAAGTTCTCGATCAGCTTGAAAAATTCCTGCCGCGTCAGCAGCTGGTTCGGGCGGAACGAGCCGTCTTCATAGCCGTTGACGATGCCATAGAGATGGGCCTTGACGATGTTTTCGTCGTTCGTGTCGGTGAAGCCCGTGAAGCTCTCGTTTGACAGATCGATGTCGTTGCCCGTCGCCTTTTCAAAGGCGTACACGGCCAGCTCGCACATCTCGCCGCGGGTGATGTCCTTGGTGAGGTCGAGGCTATTGAACGAGGCGGGCATCAGCCCGAGCTGGTTGATCTCGTCATAGTTCGTTTTGAACCAGCTGCTGTATTTGTTGTTCGCAGCGAAACAGACCGCGCTCATCGACATGAGCATCGCCGCGCACAGCAGCAGGCAGAGCAGTTTTCTTACCTTTTGCATCTTCTGTAGACTCCTTTTTCCGTTCCTCGGCCGGAACGGCGCATGTTTTGACGGATTTGGCTCGATTATATCAGATTATGACAACCAATACAAGTCCATTTTTGTAAATCTTTCGTAACCAAATGCTTTTTTCAGCCAATGGTTGCGTTTTGACCGAAAAAGTGGTATAAACGTAGCCATGAAATTACGAGTCATGATCGCAGTGCTTGCCTGCAAGCTCTGCCGGAGCCTGATCCGCCTGCTGGGCAGAGGCGGCACGGATTTCCCCGGGCGCGTAGCGCTCAAGCTCTGCCCGAACCTGCTGGGTGAACTTGCAAAGAACGTGACGACGGTGATCGTCACGGGCACCAACGGCAAGACCACGACGTCCCGTATGATCGAGCAGTCGTGGCAGGACGCTGGAATCTCTTACTTTGCCAACAAATCCGGCGCGAACCTCCTGTCCGGCGTCACGGCGGAATTCGCCGTCCATTCGACGCTGACCGGCCGCTGCAAATACCCCTACGCCCTCATCGAGGCGGACGAGGCGGCGCTGAAGTTCATCAGCAAATACGTCGACGCCAAGGTCATCGTCTTCACGAACGTCTTCCGCGACCAGCTCGACCGCTACGGCGAGGTCACGCATACGCTCGAAAAGCTCCGCATCGGCGCGAAGAACAGCCCCAACGCCGTTCTGTGCCTCAACGCGGACGATTCCCTCATCACGAGCCTGCATGACGACGTGCCGAACCCGGTCCTGTTCTACGGCGTCAGCACGCCGATCTACGCCGGGCACGTGACGGAGGTCTCCGACGCGCCGTACTGCATCAAGTGCAAGAGCGAGTACGAATACGACTTCGTGACCTACGGTCATCTGGGCGGCTACCGCTGCCCACACTGCGGTTATGCACGGCCGACGCCGGATCTGTGCGTGAGCCGCATCGTCGCGAGCGACGAGGAGCATTCCGAGGTCGTCTTCCGAGACGGTCAGACCGAGATCCCCGCGTCGATCAACCTGCCGGGCGGCTATAACATTTATAATGCCTGCGCCGCCATGACGGCTGCGAAGGCGCTGGGTCTGAATCTGACGAAGGCCGCGCAGTCGCTGTCGCACTTCGCCTGCGGCTTCGGACGCATGGAAAAATTCGAGATCAATGGCGCCGACGTGCGCATGATCCTCATCAAAAACCCCGCCGGCTGCAACCAGGTGCTGAGTTTCCTCACGCAGCGCACCGAGCCGTTCGTCTTCGCCGCCTGCCTCAATGACCGCACGCAGGACGGCCGCGACGTCAGCTGGATCTGGGATGTGGCCTTCGAGCGTCTGACCGATATGGATGCGCTCCGCGAGGTCTATCTCTCCGGCACCCGCGCGGAGGATATGGCTCTGCGCTTCCTCTACGCCGGCTTCCCGCAGGAGAAGCTGCATGTGCAGAAGGATTACGGCAAGCTGATGGAAGAGGCGACGGCGCACAAGCTGCCCGTCTTCGTCATGCCGACCTATACGGCCATGCTGGCCCTGCGCGGTACGATCAGCAAAACCTACGGCTATAAGCAATTCTGGGAGTAAGCTATGGAACTGAACATCTACCATTTATATCCCGACGTGCTGAACCTCTACGGCGACCGCGGCAACGTCCTATGCATGCAGCGGCGGCTGGAATGGCGCGGCATGCAGGTGAATATCGTGAACGTGCCGATCGGCGCGAAGCTCGACGCGAAAAACTGCGACCTGATCTTCATCGGCGGCGGCCAGGACTTTGAGCAGGAGGTCCTTCTGGACGACCTGAAAGGGGAGAAGACCGCAGAGCTCAAGGCCGCCATCGAGGACGGCGTGCCCGTGCTCGCCATCTGCGGCGGCTATCAGATGCTGGGCCAGTACTACAAGACCTGGGACGGCCAGCAGTGCGACTTTACCGGCGCGCTCGACCTCTACACCGTCGGCTCCGAGCAGCGGATGATCGGCAACTATCTATTCTCGTGCGAGGAAGCAGGCTGCAATATCGTCGGCTTTGAAAATCACTCCGGCAAGACCTACCTCGGCTCCGGCGTCCGGCCCCTCGGCAGGGTGCTCGAGGGTTCCGGCAACAACGGCGAGGACGGCACGGAGGGCGCAAGATACAAAAACGTCTTCGCGTCCTATTCCCACGGCTGTCTTCTGCCCAAAAACCCGAAGCTGGCGGACCTGATCCTGCAGACCGCCCTCGAACGCAAATACGGCGCCTGCACGCTCCCGCCCCTCCCCGACACCCTCGAGACCGCGGCCCACACCTACATGGAAAACCGCCTGACCCATAAATAAGCAGCAAAAAAAACACGCCCATATGGGCGTGTTTTTATATTTCCGTTTCATCGGACAGCATGTCCCTGAACAAAATATTCCTGTAATCGCTGCGGCCGTACAAAACACGGTCAATGAAGATGTCGGTGCCTGCGATCCGGTAAAATATCATGTAGCTGCCGCTGACAAGATAGCGGTAATCCGGACCTGTGGCAGCAATAGAGACTATCGGAGTTCCCATCTCTGCGAAGGTCTCCAACTGTTGGGCTGCATCCATAATACGGTCGACCACGCGCTCCGCAGCGGAACGATTCTGAAGTTCCGATACAATGTAATCCCAAATATCGTCCAGATCACGGCGGGATTCATGCGAGTAATGGATTTTATTCTTCATTCGCTCTTGCGCGGAAATGCGCCCTCATATCGTCCGGTGTCAGCCAGCCTTCCGTTTCGCCGGATCTGCGCCCTTTCGCAAGTTCATTCATCAGGCGGATCGTCGCCTGCGTTTTCTCATAGTCCTGGATATCCACGATGGCATACCGGCCACGCCCGTTCTTTGTCAGAAAGACTGGAGCGCCTACGGCGACATCATGCAGGACTTCACTGTAATTCCGCAGGTCAGAAATGGGCTTGATGTTCGGCATATAGATCAACTCCCTTCTATCCCAGTATATCCGAATCTGCTGTAAAATTCAACAGCAAATTTACAGCGCACGTCTTACAGCGTCCTCGTACAAACCTCCCGAACCTTGGCCTGCAGGGCTTTGAGGTCGGTGAAGGTGTCGGGGCGCTTGGTCTCGTCGCGCAGCAGGGCAGAGGGGTGGTAGAGGGCGGTAAAGAGGATGCCGCCCTTTTCGACGAACTGCCCGTGCTCGCGGGTGATCTTGAAATCCGGCCGGATCAGGCGCATGGCGGCAATGCGGCCGAGGCAGACGATGATCTTCGGCTTGAGGAGCTTCGTCTGCGCGCGCAGAAAATCGATGCAGGCGTCCTGCTCGGTCTGCATGGGGTCCCGGTTTTTGGGCGGGCGGCATTTGATGATGTTCGTGATGTAGCAGTTGTGGCGGCCAAGGTCGATGATCGTGAGCATCTCGTCGAGGAATTTGCCCGCCGCGCCGACGAACGGCTCGCCCTGCAGATCCTCATTTTCGCCGGGGCCCTCGCCCACGAACAGCACCTCCGCGTCCTGTGGGCCGACGCCGAAGACGACATGGTGCCGCGTCTGCGACAGCGGACAGCGCGTGCAGGACAGGCACGCGGACTGCAGCGATTCCCAGTTCAGCATGTGTACCTCCCTTATCTGCGGTCCGTCTCATCGAACGGCAGGTCATAGTCCTCACGGAACCGGCGCCGCCGGTCCTCCAGCGCGCGGCGGCGCTTTTCCATCCGCAGCCGGCGGAGCTTTCGCTTGCGCAGCTGCACGAGCACGAACAGCACCAAAATCGTCCCCATCGCGATCACGATAAACAGCACGACCCATTTCCACCAGTTGCGCTGGATATACGCGCCCGTCCCGGCCGCGGCGGAGGAGATCTCCGACTTGGCGACGTCCGCGATGGCCAGCAGCCTCGTCTGGCCGAGCACTTCGCCCGCGTATGTGACCGTCGCAGAGCCGAGCACGTCGCCCTCGTGGACCGGCGCGTCGACGCTTTCGCTGTTGAGCTGGATCTTAGTCTCCAGCTGGTCCGGGTCGTAGTCGTTCGGAAGCAGGACCTTGATCTCATCCTCCGGCGCGACAGCGACGGCCTCGGCGCCGGCGGAGTTGTTGATCTTCACCTGATCGACCGGATACAGCGGCGACATCAGCGTCAGGTAGGAATAGTTGTCAAAGCCGTAGTCAAACAGGCGCGCGCACTCCGTGAAGTTCTCCATCAGAAGATCGCCGCTGTCGAGCACCGTCGTGGCCGCGCCGCAGACGATGCCGAGCAGATCCAGCCCGTCGCCCGTGGCCTCCGAGATGACGCAGCGCCCGGCCTGGCTCGTATAGCCGGTCTTGATGCCGTGCGCCCGGGGATAATACAAGGAGTTCGACATCGACTGGTAGATCAGCATATTCGTGGTCTTGAGCTTCGGGATATTCTGGCGCATGTTATCGTCGGGCAGCTGATATTCATACGTGTCGACGATCTGGCGGAAATTCTCGCTCTTGAGCGCGGCTTCCGTGATGATGGCAAGATCCCGCGCGGTGGTGTAGTGGCTCTCGTCGTGCAGGCCGTGGGGATTGTTGAAATGCGTGTTGGTGCAGCCGAGCTCATAGGCCCGCTGGTTCATCATGCGCACAAAATCCGTCACCGAGCCCGCGACATGCTCCGCAATGACGTTGCACGCGTCGTTGCCCGAGACGACCATCATGCAGTACAGCAGATTCTCCAGCGTCATCTGCTCGCCCACCACCAGACCGGCCACGCTGGAATCCTCGTCCAGGTCGGCCAGCGCGGATTCCGAGACCGTCACGACGTCGGACAGATTCCCGTTCTCCAGCGCGATCAGGCAGGTCATGATCTTGGTGAGGCTTGCAGGGTAGACCCGCTCGTCGGCGTCCTGCTCATAGACGACGCGGTTCGTGTTGAGGTCGATGAGCAGCGCGGCCTTGGCCGCGACGGAAAACCGCTCCCGGGACGAGAGCAGCTGATCCTCCGGGACGCTGTCGTCTTCGGCTGCGGCGTCCTCCGCAGAATTGTCCGATGCGGTCTGGGTCTCCGTCTGCGTGTCGGCGGCAGCCTCTGTCTTTGCTGCGAATACCGGCACGCAGAGCAGCTGAATCAGCAGCAGAGCGGCCAGCAGCAGGGCAGAAATGTTAGTCTTTTTCATTTTTATCTCCATTTTCTTCGCGTCTGGATTGTACAGCGGCGAAAAAATATGCTATACTGGATTTGAACATTCGCGCAGCTGCGCGTATTCCTGATTATTATACCATATCTATCCGCTATGTCAAATGGAGGCGCGCGTATGAAGAAATTGCGAGTTTCCCCGGCGCTGCTTGCGCTGTGCGCGGCGGTTTTGCTGTTCGTGGGCGCATTCTTCCTCGGCCGGGCTTCCACGCTCGGCGAAGCGAGCATCACGGTGCAGCGCACCGCGCCCGCATCGGGCGCTTTGCAGATAGACGGCAGCGGGGAAGGGAAGCTCTGCCTCAATACCGCCACGCGCGAAGAGCTGCTCGCGCTTCCCGGCGTCGGCGAAAAGACGGCGGACCGGATCCTCAGCTACCGCGATACCTACGGCCGCTTTTCCGCCGTCGAGCAGCTGCTGGATGTGGAGGGCATCGGCCCGACGCTGCTCGAGCAGCTGCGCGGGCTCGTGACCGTGGACCAAACGGAGGGATGACATGAAAATACTTGTTGTTGATGATGAAAAGCTGCTGGTCAAGGGGATCAAATTCAACCTGGAAAACGACGGCTATGAGGTCGTGACCGGCTGCGACGGCATGGAGGCCGTGGAGCTCGCCGCGAGCGAATCGCCGGACCTGATCGTGCTGGATCTGATGATGCCGCGGCTCGATGGGCTGGAGGCCTGCACGAAGATCCGCGAATTCTCGCAGGTCCCAATTATTATGTTAACCGCAAAATCCGAAGACATGGACAAGCTCCTCGGCTTTGAGCACGGCGCGGACGACTACCTGACCAAGCCCTTCAATATCCTCGAGCTCAAGGCGCGCATCCGCGCGCTCCTGCGCCGGGCCGGCGCGGCCAAAAAGCAGGAGCCGGAGCAGAAGCTCGTCTGCGGCCACATCACCCTCGACCGCAGCAGCCGCAGCGCCACCCGCGGGGACGTGCCGGTCGACCTGACCGCGAAGGAATTTGACCTCATGGAGCTGCTGATGCGCAACCCGAACCGCGTCTACTCGCGCGAGACGCTGCTCGACGCCATCTGGGGCTACGACGTCAGCAGCGAGATCCGCACCGTCGACGTGCACATCCGCCGTCTGCGGGAAAAGCTGGAGCGCAACCCGGCGCAGCCGGAGCACATTCTGACCAAGTGGGGAGTTGGCTACTATTTCAAGTACTGAACGGCGCATCCGGCTGGTGCCGACCAGCTCGCAGCTGCGCAACGCTCTGGCGTATCTGTCGATCACGGTGCTGGTGCTGGTGTTTCTGAATATCTATTCCGCCCGGGCCACCCGGGATCTGATGTTCAAGGCCAAATGCTCGTCCTCGCAGGATAAGCTGAAGGTCGTGACGTCCTCCTTTTCCGGCGTCGACGCCCTGACGCAGGAAACGACGGAGCAGATCATCTCCGTCATCGGCGACATGAACGTCACGCGCCTGCTCATCACCGACGCGGCGGGCCGGACGCTCTATGATTCCGTGCCCGGCCAGAGCGCGGCGGGCAAGATGGTCCTTTTGCAGCAGGTCGTGCAGGCGCTCGAGGGCAACGACGTCTTCTGCTGCGTCTATGAGGACCATACCCTCAAAAGCTACGCCGCCGCGCCCATCCTCACGCACGATACGGTGGTCGGCTGCGTGTATATGATGGAATACGACGCCTCGCAGGGCGGCATCATCGCGAGCCTCGAGCGGACGATCTTCCGCGGCTCGCTGGTGCTGATCGGCATCCTGTTTCTGTGCACGGTCGTCTTTTCCATGACAGGCTCGGGGCGCATGCGGCGGATTTTGACCTCCATGCGGCTCGTGCGCGAGGGCGAATACAGCCACAAGATCCAGATGCGCGGCTCAGACGAATATGCCACGCTCGCCACCGAGTTCAACAAGCTCACCGACAAGCTCCAGCAGACAGAGATCACCGAGCGCCAGTTCGTCTCGGACGCGTCCCACGAGCTCAAGACGCCGCTGGCCTCCATCAAGCTGCTGTCCGATTCCATCCTGCAGAACGAGATGGACGTGGACACGATGCGCGAATTCGTTGCCGACATCGGCACGGAGTCCGACCGCCTGACGCGTATGGCGCAGAAGCTCCTCACGCTCAGCCGGGCCTCGGCTGACGAGACGGAGGGCGGCGAGCACGAGGTCGTGGACGTGGGGCGGACGCTCTCGCGCGTGTTCCGTATGCTCGTCCCGCTGGCTGACCGCCAGACCGTCGAGCTGACCGCCAGCGTCGAAAAGGGCTGCACCATCCTCTCGTTTGAGGACGACGCCTACCAGATCCTCTTCAACCTCGTCGAAAACGGCATCAAATACAACCGCGAGGGCGGCAGCGTCCACGTGCGCGTGCGCCACGCGGACGATACCGTCGTCATCGACGTCGAGGATACCGGCACCGGCATCCCCGAAAGCGCGCTCCCGTCCATCTTCAACCGCTTCTACCGTGTCGATAAGGCCCGTAGCCGGCAGGCCGGCGGCGCCGGTCTCGGCCTTTCCATCGTGCATGAGATGGTGGAGCGGAACTTCGGCACGATCGAGGTCACGTCCAAGGTCGGCGAAGGCTCGCGCTTTACCGTGACCTTCCCCAGCTTCGGCTCCGGAGAGGAGGATGACGGCGATGCGTAAAAACCGGAAAAAGCTCCGCCTGCTCGCGCTGCTGCTTGCGGCGCTCACGCTCTGCGGCTGCTCGGTCGCTGCGGCGGTGCGCCGCCCCGCCCAGCCCCAGCTGCAGCTCTACTACTGCCGCAAAGACGGCGGCGACACGAAGACCGGTGTGCTTGGCACGCAGGAAACGCCCGCGCAGACCGACCCCGCCGCCCTCCTCGAGACCTATCTGCAGGGCCCGGAGGACGAAGATCTGGCCTTGCCCTTCACCCCCGGCGACACCTGCGCGGTCGAGTCTCTGCAGGACGGCGTCCTGACCCTCCGGCTCGAGCTGCGCGCGTCAGGCGATATCCGCACGTCCCTCATCTACGCCTGCCTGACCTGCACCATGACCCAGCTCGAGTCCGTCCAGTCCGTCGCCTTCCTCCGCACCGCCCAGCCGCAGCCGCAGACCGACGGCCCCTATACCGCCGCCGACTTCGTCCTCCTCGACGCCGCGGCCGAAAACCCGGAATACGCCGTCCGGCTCTACTATCCCGACAAAAACGGCCAGCTTACGGCGGTCACCGCCGTCCTCACCTGCACCGACCCGGACCAGCTGCCGCTGCTCGCCCTGCAGGCGCTGATCGGCGGCGGGACCGTGCCGGTGGGGCTCAGCCGCGCGGTCCCGGCGGGCACGCAGGTGATGGATATTTCCGTCTCCGACGGCACGGCCAGCGTGGTCCTCTCCGACGAGTTTATGAGCTGCGATACCTCTGCCGCCCGCGCGGGCCGCGCCGTGCGCGCCATCGCGGCGACGCTCTGTGATCTCAGCGGCATCACCGCCGTCTGCCTCTCCGTCATCGGCGAATCCGGCCTGACCTATTACGATATTTCCGAGCCCATCACCCCGCAGCCGGACTGGTTTTCGGAATAAAAATGGAAAACAGGAATAGAAACCCTTGAAAACCGGATTTTAGCATGTTATAATCGAAAATACCAAATACAGGGCCAAAGAGGCTAGCCTCTTTTTTCTTCCGCAGTTCCTGCGGAAGAATACGCTCTGACAAAAAATGGGAGGAAAGAATCATGAAAAAACGGATATTGGCCTGCCTGCTGGCGCTGGTCATGCTGATCGGTGTGCTGCCGGCGGCGATGGCGGCTGAGGCGGAGGCGACCGGCACGGTCGACTATGATTGGAAGGTATCCAAATCCAAGACCGCGACCGATCTGGATGCCAGCGGCTCGACCCGCGTGACCCTGTCGCTGCCCAGCGCAGAGGAAACGCTTACCAGTGATGTGGTGTTTGTGTTGGACGGTTCTTCGTCTGCGGATACGGGCGTAGTAAAGGAATCCTTGGCCCTATTGGGTGAGCTGAAACAGGCCGCTGAGGATAATGGTGCTACGGTGAATGTCTGCATTGTGAAATTCAAGCGGCAGGCGTTTAAATCGGACTGGTATGACCTTGCAACAAATTTCGAAGATATAGAAAAAGCAATGGTGACCAAGTATTCCGGAGGAACAAATATTCACGCAGGTCTTCTTGCGGGCAAAGAAGCCTTGGAAGAGCACTCGAACGTATCGGCAAGCCGAAAATATCTGATTCTGGTTTCTGATGGCTCTACTTATTTGTACAGCAAGGATGGCAACTGGGCCAGCGATACACCGTTTACTCGTTCCTACTATTCTAAAGAGAATTATAAAGGCTTTGCCGGTGGATTTAATGATCAGGGACTTTACAATCCGGACAATTACAGCTGCAATGTTTCTCGTCCTAAAACCACTTCTGACGTTACGGCATGGCAGGCGTACTTGAAAGATGTGGAGGCTAGAAACAAGGAGAGCAACGGAGATACCTATGATTATCACTGCAATTATGATCTGAACTTTAACCAAGGTATCCCCAGCGCCGACTTTAAGTCGCAGCCCACTGTTGAACGGAGCGCCAACAACCGGGATATGGCATTCTATTATGCCGATCAGACCTGGCAGCAAATGAGAAAAGCTGGATATAATCTGTTTTCCATTGCTACCGAAGACGGTTCTGCAGGTGCAGGTAATTCTGATGATTCCCACTGCTTCATGAATTACCTGAATGGTGGACAGAGTCTTAATTTCTCCGATATTCAGAACGAGATCCTCTACGCCGTTGGCAAAGGCTCCACCGTCACAGACTACATGGGCTACGACGTCAGCAACGGCAACAACTATAACTTTGACCTCGTGCCCGATTCTCTGATCCTGACGGTCGGCGGCCAGTCGCTGGCGTCCTTGCAGGATGGCAATACGTATTACTTCGGCGATACTGGCGTAAATAAAAACGACTATCGCTTCAAGGTCGAGTACACGTCCGCAAACGACGGAAATGAAAAGTTTGTCTGGACGATCAATGAAACGGTCTCGAATTTCAGCCGTGTCCAGCTCAGCTACCAGCTGCGTCTGCGCGACAACGCCCGGACCTCCACGGATGGTTACTTCTACACGAACGTCTCTGCGACTCTGAAGCCGAAGGACAGCAATAACATTGAGGGTAAGGTACAGGAATTTGAGCGCCCGAGAGTCAAGTTTGGCTCAGACGCGGACTATCTGCTCCCCATCCTGAACCTGAAAAAGGCCACTCCCAAGCTCAACACGCGCGATCACTTCGCCTACGTGCAGGGCTATCCTGACGGGACGGTCAGGCCCGCGGGCAGCATCACCCGGGCTGAGGTCGCGGCCATCCTCTTCCGCCTCATGGACGCCGATTCCCGCAGCCTCTATTACTCCACCGCCTCCGGCTTCCGCGACGTCGACTCCACCAAGTGGTATAACACCTACGTCGCCACCCTCAATAACGCCGGCGTCATCACCGACAGCCGCACCGGCTATTTCCGTCCCAATGACGCCATCACCCGCGCCGAGCTCGCCGCCATGCTGGCACAGTTCGCCGAGAAGAAGTCCGCCGCGATCTACTTCTCCGACGTCTCCGCGGGCTACTGGGCCGCAAACGCCATCGCCCTGACTGCGAACCTCGGCTGGATCAACGGCTACCCCGACGGAACCTTCGGCCCCGACAAGACCGTCACCCGCGCCGAGCTCATGGCCATGGTCAACCGCGCCACCGGCCGCGCCCCGGCCTCGACCGACGCCCTCCTCTCCGGCATGAAGATCTGGAAGGACAACGCAGACACCGCCCTCTGGTACTACCTCGATGTGCAGGAAGCCACCAACAGCCACACCTACATCGGCGCCCCCACCGAGACCTGGACCTCCCTCACCACCACCCCCGACTGGTCTCAGTACGAATAAGCGCCCCAAACAAAAAGGAACCATCCCCCCGGATGGTTCCTTTTTTATCTGTCAACGCAGAAGGCTCACCGCATGCGCCCCCCCAAAAAAGCCTCCCCTTCCAGGGGAGGTGGCTCGGCGAAGCCGAGACGGAGAGGT
>DHKK01000190.1:0-3418 GCA_002404795.1 Clostridiales bacterium UBA4696 | reverse complement strand
AGCCTTGGGTGCGGGCGAAAAAAGCCTCCCCTTGTGAAGGGGAGGTGCCGAGCGAAGCGAGGCGGAGAGGTTCTGCCAATGGTCTCGATCCGCCCCTATTCACAGCGAATAATCCGCGTCCCCACTATCAGCTTTCTTGACCGCGGGGCGGCCGGGGATGCGGCGCAGGGGGTCGTAGCGGAAGCGGCGGCAGTGATGGTCGCTCGGCACGACGCCGCAGAACTGGCAGACCATCGACGCACCGTCGATCTTCCCCGCAAACTGGCAGTAAGTACAGTATCGGTCGATCTTCTTTCGAAACAGCATGGCAAAGCGGCCTTTCTTTCATATATGCCCCCATTATACACGACTTTCCCGCAAAATGCTATGGTACTTTTTGCGAAAAACCAGCAGCAGCACCGACGAGAGCAGCAGCATGACCGGCCCCGCCGTCTCCATCATGGCTCCGGCCCCCAGTGCAGGCGCGCACCACCGCCCGGCCCCCGCCAGCGGCGCGAGCAGCAGCGTCAGCGCGGCGGCGATGGCCCCCTGCAGCACCTTGCAGCCAAGCAGCTGCCGCCCCTCCAGCCCCGCGTCTGCCGCCGCGGCCCGGCTCTGCGCGAGGATGCTGAACCCGCCGAACGACAGCAGGAACGACGCGATGCACAGCTTCCAGACCGGCCCGAGCGTACACGCCCGCAGCGCCGCGCACCCGGCCGACAGTTCCAGCACGCCCAGCGCCAGCGGCGCGGCGTCCGCCGGAAGCTGCGCCCCCGCGGCCAGCCGCAGATACCCCGACAGCACGGAAAAGACCGTGACGAACATGCAGACCTGGATGGCGCTCAGCCCCGCCCGGCGGACCGATTCGGAAAACGCCGCGGCAAAGCTCGGCTGCGCCTGCCGCTGCGGCACGCTGTGGGCGCGCTGGGCGGCTGTCAGCGGCTTTGCCGTCAATCGGCAGGTCAGCACCGCGGCGATCAGCTGCACGCCATAGAGCAGCGCGCCCGCGCCCGGATGCGCAAAGACCGCCCCGCCCAGGAAGCCAAAAATAAACGACGGCCCCGCCTGGTTGCACACCGCCAGCGCATGCTCCGCCTCTGCCCGGCTCAGCTCGCCGCGCTCATACAGAAGCCCCACGGCCTGCGCCCCGGCGGGATAGCCGCCCGTCATCCCGATCACGAACGCGCTCCCCGCGTTCGGCGGTAGCCGCAGCAGCCGCGCAGCCAGCCCGCCGAACCTCGCCGAGACCCGCGCCGAGAATCCGAGCAGCACGAACAGATTGCTGCAGACAAAAAACGGAAACAGAGACGGCAGAATGACCTGCCCGCAGAGCGTCAGGCCGCTGCGCATGCCCTCCGCCGCGGTCTGCGGCAGCGCGATCAGCACCCCGAGCGCCGCCAGCAGCCCCAAGCCCTGCGCGAGCATCCTTCCCCGGCGTTTTTGCATACGGCATCCCTCCCGGAGAAATCCTATGCCCGGCAGGAAAGAATTAGTCGGTCCGGCATAAGAATGGAGCAAAGGGCCTGCGCGTTTCCCGCGGCCCGCAGAAAGGGGAGAGGTGGATACCGTGAAACTGCGTTCGTATCTGGCCGCCGCGGCCATGAAGCTGGGCCTCCCGGCGGATATCGCCGCGGGGCTGCCGCACATGGAGGTCAACGGCTTTCAGGAATGCTCCGTCGACCGCCATACCGGGATCCTGGAATATAACGAGGAGCGGATCGTCGTCGGGCTCAACATCGGCTGCCTCGTCGTCACCGGCCACGCGCTGCAGATCCAGCGCATGCACCGCGAGCGCCTGACGATCACCGGGCGGATCACCTGCCTGACCTATGGAGACGGAGGTGCAGCTGGATGTGGCGGGTGATCTGGTTCTTCCTCGGCGTGACGCGCCTGCAGGTGACCGGCGCGAGCCCGGAATGGTGCCTGCAGCGGCTGGCAAAGGCCCGCGTCCCGTTTCACTTCTGCGGCAAGCCGGACGCCTTCACGGCCGGGATCTGGATCCTGCGGCGCGATGAAGCGCGAGTGACCCACCTCGTCCGCGCCGCCGGGTGCGAATGCCGCGTGGAGGAGCGCGGCGGCTTTCCGGCCGTCTTCGGCGGGCTGAAGCGGCGGCTGTGGCTGCCGGTTTTGCTGCTCGCGGCTGCCGCAGCGGCGGTGATCGTGCCGAAATTCGTCTTTTTCTACACCGTCGAGGGCAACGAGACCGTCCCGTCGGCGCAGATCCTGCGCGAGCTGCAGGAGCTCGGCGTCGGCTTCGGGACCTACGGCCCGTCCATCAAGCCGCAGGAGCTGAAAAACCAGATGCTCCTGCGCATCCCGAAGCTCCAGTGGCTAACGGTCCAGCAGAGCGGGATGCGCGCGGTCGTCGTCGTGCGTGAGCGGCCGGAAAAGGAACCTGTGCTCGACCGGCGCTCGCCGGTCAACGTGGTGGCCTCCCGCGCGGGCGTACTCACGCGCGTGCAGGCCGAGGCCGGCAACTGCCTCTGCGTGCCCGGACAGGCGGTGACGGCCGGGGAGCTGCTCGTCTCCGCCTATACCGACTTCGGCTTCAAAACGCAGGTGACCGCCGCCCGGGCCGAGATCTACGCCGAGACCATCCGGAAAGCCACCTGTATCCTGCCGCAGCATCAGCGCGTCAAGGAGGCGAAAACAGCCCGCCGCAGCGCCGTATCGCTGCTGGTCGGGCGGAGGCGGATCACGCTCTTTGGCGGCGGCATCCCGGAAAAGCCCTGCGAAAAGGAGACAAAAACCTACTGGCTGACCCTTCCCGGCGGCTTTTCTTTGCCGTTGGGGATTGCAATTACAGGAATTTATGAGTATGATACAAGAGATGAAATTCTGCAGGAAGCAAGCGTGCAGCAGAGTCTGCTCGGGCAGATCCAGGCCCGGGCGCAGTGCGATATGATCGCCGGAACGATCCTGGACAGCCGCTGCCGCATCCAGACGGCGGACGGCTGCATCCGGCTGCACGCGGCCCTGCGGTGTGAAGAAATGATTGCCCGCATGCAGCCGGCAAATCTGAAGGAAGCGATCGAATGACAGAACGAACCATCAACGCCGAGCGCGTCGAGCAGCTGATCGACGTCTTCGGCTCCTTTGACGAAAATATCCGGAAGATCGAAGACGCCTTCGGCGTCCGGATCACCAACCGCAACAACGAGCTCAAGGTCTCCGGCGACGAGGAAGCGGCCGACAAGGGCTGCCGCGCCATCGAGGCGCTGCTCGCGCTTGCCGCCAAGGGCGAGGAGATCGACGAACAGAAGGTCCGCTATCTCATCAACCTCGTCAATACCGGCAACGAAGACCAGGTCAGCAAGATCGCCAAGGACGTCGTCTGCGTCACGGCCAAGGGCCGCCCCGTCAAGGCCAAGACCATCGGCCAGCAGAACTATCTGAAGGCGATCGAGAAAAACACCATCACCATCGGCGTCGGCCCCGC
>DHKK01000188.1 GCA_002404795.1 Clostridiales bacterium UBA4696 | reverse complement strand
CCCCTGGGAGGGGAGCCTTTTCACAGCTCGTAGTCGATTGCGGCGCGGGATTCGCGGATGGATTTGCAGAGGGTGGAGACCGCGACGTGGCGGGGGTCGTTTTTGTAACGGCTGAGGGCCTCCAGATCGTCAAAGTCGGCGATCAGGCAGGCGTCGTAGGGGTTGCCGGGCTTGCAGCTGCGGTGAATCTCCATATGGCGGATCTCGGGGATCACGCCGTCCAGCGCCTGCAGGCCGGAGAGAAATTTCTCCCGGTTTTCTTCTTCTCCTTCGCGGAACTTCCACATCACGATATGACGGATCATAGCCCTTCTCCTTTATTCTTTGATTCGGTATTCGAAATTTTCAAAAATGAGCACCATGCCCTCGCGGACGCCGTCCGGCAGCAGGGCCAGCGCGACCTCGGTCGTGCCGCCGGATTCGTTTTCCAGCACGGCGTAGTCGCCCGCGATCTCGCGGACCGTTCGTTCCATACGCATATGCATGCCTCCTTTTTCCGCATTGTATCATATTTTTTCCGGTTTTGGAACACAATAATTGCAGAGTCTGAAAGGAGGAGATGCAAGATGAACGAAGACACGCTGCATCTGTTGTCCGAGTGCGCGGCGGGGACCGATATGGCCATCCGCTCGCTGGATGACGTGCTGAAAAACAGCCCGGACGGGCCGCTGCAGCGGCGGCTCGCGAGCAGCAAACGCCAGCATGAGTCGCTCGCCGCCGAGACAAAGGCGCTGCTGCGCGCGCAGGGCAAGGAGGCAAAGTCCGCCGCCCCGGCAGCCCGCGCCATGTCCTGGATGAAGACGGAGGCGATGCTCGCCATGAAGCCCGGCGACGCGACGACGGCCGACCTCATCTCGACCGGCTGCTCGATGGGCATCAAGTCGCTCGCCCGCTACTGCAACCAGTATCCGACGGCCAGCCGCGAGGCGAAGGACATCGCCCAGTCGCTCATCCGGCTGGAGGATCAGCTGGTCAAGGACATGCGGCCCTATCTTTGACGCAGTTTTGACGGAAATTTTTCATTGTCATCCCGAGCGTTTTGGTGTATAATAGGAGCATCAAAAACAAGGGGGAGTCTTTATGACAAACAAGGTCATCACCATCAGCCGCCAGTTTGGCAGCGGCGGAAGAAGCATCGGCAAGGCGGTGGCCGAGAAACTCGGCATCCCCTATTACGATAAGGAGCTGGTCGACAAGGTCGCAAAGGAGAGCGGCTTCTCGCACGAGTTCATCGAGGAGATCGGCGAATACGCCTCCGTCACCAGCAGCTTCCTGTTCAACATCGCCGTGTCGTCCCACCCGATGGGGCTGATCGATACGATGTCCGTGTCGGATAAGCTCTATGTCTGCCAGACGAACGTCATCCGCGATCTGGCCAGCAAGGGCCCGTGCGTCATCGTCGGCCGCTGCGCGGATTTCATCCTGAAGGACCAGCCGGACTGCCTGCACATCTTCGTCCATTCCGACATGCAGCACCGCGCCGCCCGCGTGCGCGAGCGCTACGGCGAGACCAGCAAGCCCATGGAAAAGCGCCTGCAGGAGAAGGACAGCAAGCGGAAGGTCTACTACAAGCACTACACCAACCGCAACTGGGGCGAAGCCGAGAACTACGACATCTGCCTCGACAGCGGCAAGCTCGGCGTCGACAAGTGCGTCGAGATCGTCTGCGACATCGCGCAGATGAAATAAGCGACCGGATCTGACGGCCTGCCGCGCTGCGGCAGGCCGTTTTTCTGTCGGATCCGCAGGGAATGGCTGCAAGATGGTTGCAATTATCCTGCAAATGGGATACAATAGAAAGAACGTGCGGCTGCACGTACGTGCAAACGATACTCCCGCTCGCGGGAGCTCCCAATAGAAAGAAAAAAGGACATTGTATCTATGGAACAGGTTTTACAGCAGTTCTGCCTGGACGGAACGCCCATCTCCTGTGAGCCGCTCGGCAACGGCCATATCAACCGCACCTTCCGCGTCGTCTGCGACAACCGGAAGGCCTACACCCTGCAGCGGATCAACCGCGTCGCCTTCCGCCACCCGGAGGAGCTGATCGAGAACATCGACGCGGTCTCCCGGTTCATCGACCGCAAACAGATCGGTCTGGAATGCATCCGCCTCTGCAGGGCCAAGGACGGCAGAAAATACTGCATCGATGACCAGGGCGAGTTCTGGCGCGCCTATGACTTCATCTCCGGCGGCATCAGCCTCGACATGCCGCGCGACAGAAACGACTTTTACCAGGCCGCGGTGGCCTTCGGCAAGTTCCAGCAGGCGCTGGCGGATTTCCCGGCGGCCTCCCTGTATGAGACCATCCCGCATTTTCACGACACCATCGACCGTCTGCGCCAGTTCCGCGCCGCGATCAAAGCGGACGCCTGCGGCCGGGCCAAGGACGTCGGGCCCGAGATCGACTTCCTGCTCGCGCGGGAGCAGGAGCTCGGGACGCTCTGCCGCATGCTCGCAGCTGGTGAGCTGCCGCTGCGCGTGACGCACAACGACACCAAGCTCAATAACGTCCTGCTCGACCCGCAGACCGGCTGCGCCAAGTGCGTGCTCGATCTCGACACGGTGATGCCGGGTCTGTCTGCCTATGACTTCGGCGACGGCGTACGCTTCGGCGCATCCTCGGCCGCGGAGGATGAGAAGGATCCGGAAAAGGTCTGGCTGAAGCTCGACATGTATCAGGCGTTCCTGGAGGGCTATCTCGACGCCTGCGGCCACGCGCTGACCCCGAAGGAGATCGAGGTCCTGCCGCTCGGCGCGAAGATCATCACGGCGGAGCTGGCCATGCGGTTTTTGAAGGATTATCTGGACGGCGACGTCTATTTCAAGATCGACTATCCCACCCAGAATCTTGACCGCTGCCGCACGCAGCTGAAGCTGGTCGCCGACATGGAAGCCAAGTGGCCGCAAATGCAGCGCATCCTCCACGAGACCGCCGCCGTCCGCTGCGCCCAACCGACAACGCCGCAATGACCAACACCCTCGCGCTGCGTCCCCGCAGCCGCGGGGATCTGTCGTATTTCCACATTCAAAGGCTCCCCTTCCAGGGGAGCTGTCAGCCGCAGGCTGACTGAGAGGTTGTATCAAATTTGTAACTGCCGGTGCCTCCGGCGGCCCAATCTTTTCTCTTGCAAGAGAAAAGATTGGGGAGAAAAGAGTGCTTGGGGACGCGTTTGGTGCTTCCTGCCTCTGAATTCAGGTAGGAACCTATCTTTTTAGATATCGTTCCACTCGATAGTCACCTTACGAGGGTTTGGTACGCGCCGCCTGATACGGGGGTATCAAATTTGTAACTGGTTGCCTTAGAACGACTGCCGTCAATAGAAGGTGCGGAGGAAACTTTGATGGGTTTTACCTTCTTGCGGGGAGTTCTTGGTTTGCAGGCACCAAACGGCTTCCCCTGGGGGAAGCTGGCCCGGCGCAGCCGGGACTGATGAGGGCCGGGGAGCACCGGCAGATAGCTTTGCAGTTTCAGCAAAACCGGAACTGCTCCCCTACCCTCATCCGCCCCTGCGGGGCACCTTCCCCCAGGGGAAGGCATGGGGATATCCGCACGTCCATGGCTTCCCCTAT
>DHKK01000017.1 GCA_002404795.1 Clostridiales bacterium UBA4696 | reverse complement strand
AAGCGCGCCAACATCAACAACGTCGAGGATCTGATCTCCAGAACCGGCGAAGACATGATGAAGGTCCGCAACATGGGCCGGAAATCGCTCGAAGAGGTCCAGAACAAGCTGGCCATGATGGGCCTGAGCCTGGCAAGCGACGATTCCGCAAACTCTAATAATTAAGCGATAACCTTTCAAAGAAGGAGGAAGTAACCCTATGTTTGGTACCAGAAAGCTCGGCAGAACCAGCGACCAGCGCAAGGCGATGCTCCGGGCTATGACCACATACCTGCTCGAAAACGGCAAGATGGAGACCACCTTTACGCGTGCAAAGGAAGTCCAGCCCGTCGTCGAGAAGATGATCACCCTTGGCAAGAAGAACGGCCTGGCCAACTACCGCAAGGCGCTGTCCTACATCACCAAGGAAGATGTCGCCAACAAGCTGTTCAAGGAGATCGCTCCGAAGTATGCTGACCGCAACGGCGGCTATACCCGCGTGACCCGCATCGGGCCCCGCCGCGGCGACGCAGCCGAGATGGCCGTCATCGAACTGGTCTGATTCGGTTCCCGAAAAAAGAATTTCCCCTTCGGCGCACGGCCGAGGGGGTTCTTTTTTGTCTGGACGCGGACGCACGAATGCGATAGAATAAGAAAAAAAGTTGGAGGTCGCAACATGGCCGGAAGGAAGAAAAAAACAGCCGGGCGCATGCCGCTGTGGCTGTACGTGCTGATCGTTGCTGTCATCGCGCTCGTGACATATTTCCGCACGAGCGGAGAAGCGGAAGCCGGTGATCCGCAGCCGCCTGCGGTGTCCGCCGCAGCGCAGCAGACACCGGCGGACGAGACGCTCACCGTCCGCTTCCTCGACGTCGGGCAGGGCGACAGCATCCTGCTCGCCTGCGGGGACGAGACCATGCTCATCGACGGCGGTCCGGTCGAGGAGGGGCAGTTCCTCGTGTCCCGCCTGAACCGGCTGGACGTGACGGAGCTGACCTATGTGGTCAATACGCATCCGGATGAGGACCACTGCGGGGGCCTTGCCGCCGTGCTGGCCAAATACCCGGCGGAGCACGTCTATTCCAGCGTCACGGAATACACGACGAAGGTCTTCTCCAACGTCGTCAAATACGCCGACGAGCAGGGGCACCCCGTCGAGGTGCCGCAGACAGGCGACAGCTGGACGCTCGGCAGCGCGAGCGTGCAGGTCATCGGGCCGGTGCAGACGTATTCCGACCCCAATAACGGCAGTCTGGTCCTGCGCGTCGACTACGGCGGGACGAGCTTCCTTTTCACCGGCGACATGGAGCAGAAGGCCGAGACCGACCTGATGTCCTCCGGCGCGAACGTGCAGGCCGACGTGCTGAAGGCCGGGCACCATGGCAGCCCGACCAGCTCCTCCGAGGCCTTTCTGGAGGCCGTGGCGCCCTCCATTGCCGTCATCAGTGTCGGGGAGGATAACGACTACGGTCATCCCAGCGCGGACGTGCTGGCCCGGCTGGAGGCGCTGGGCGCGACGATCTACCGCACCGATACCCAGGGCGAGATCATCATCACCTCCGACGGCCAGACGCTGACCGTCACGACCGACCCCACCAGTCGCGAGCCTGCCGCGGGCAAGGACGCGCCGTTTATCGGCAACCGCAATTCCATGATCGTCCACAGCGCCAACTGCGCCAAGCTCCCCGGCGAGGACAACCGCGTCTATTTCAACACCGCCGAGGAAGCCGAGGAATACGGCTACCAGAAGCACACCTGCATCAAGTAGGGGACAGCGGCGCAGATACGAAAAAAACCTGCGTCCCGGAAAAACCGGAGGCGCAGGAGCATGAGGGTGGGATCAGTAGGAGAGCGCGGTCTGCACGCTCTGGTGGATGAGGTCGTGACCGGCCTGCGTGGGGTGGATGCCGTCGGCGCCGATGAGCGACGGAAAAACACGGCTTTTCAAAAAATCCGCCCGCAGGTCGACGAGTCTGCAGCCGAACGCACGGCTGAGCTGCGTGACCATGTCGTTGTAGTATTCCTGCCAGCGGTACAGATGGTCGGTGTCGCCGAGCCAGCGGAGGATGTTCTCGGCGCTGAGCCCCTTGGTGATGAAGGAGAAATACCGGCTCTGCTCCAGCGGGGGCAGGGAGGTCATGGCCACGCGCGCGCCGGCCTGCTGGGCCTTGCGGATGGCGGTGCAGTAGCCGTCGATGAAGCGCTCCGACGGGGTGTGGGGCAGATGCTCGCCGTCCGGATCGGCGGAGATGGCCTTCCAGTCATAGTCGCAGTCGTTGCCGCCGAAGCAGAACAGCACCGTCGTATCCTCGGCGCACGGGGCGAGCCGCCGGTCGATCTGCTTGAGGCCCGCGTCGATGGTCGCGCCCATCTTGGCGTAGTTTTCCACCGCGACACCCTGCGCGGCGATGGTATCAAAATCATGGTCCTGGCACAGATGGTAGCTCTGGCCGTTATAGGTGACGCCCTTAATGATGGAGTCGCCGAAGATCATCAGTTTTTTCATGGGAAACCCTCCTGCGCTGCTGTAAACTTTCTGTCTCCAGTGTAACCCAGACGGACGGAAAAGTCTCCCGAATCTTCGCGCAAACCGCTCTCCTGCTTGGCAAGCTGCCCTCTACGAAAGAAAACCCGGCACTCTACGCGCAGTAGAGTGCCGGGTTTTTCATAGAAATTTCGCCAGGATACAGACAAAACCGTTCCGATGCCCAATAAGATCGCTCTCCCGGCAGGAGAGCCTGACGGGAACAGAGCGTGGAGCGGTAAGAAACAAGCACCCACAAAATGTGGGTGCTTGTAAGAGGAAAACTCAGCGCTTCGAGAACTGCGGAGCACGTCTCGCAGCTTTGAG
>DHKK01000094.1 GCA_002404795.1 Clostridiales bacterium UBA4696 | reverse complement strand
CAGGAGAACTTCAACAACGTGCCTCTGGCGCTCGATACCGCCAACAAGCGCGCCATCGAAGCCGGTATCAAGGTCTACAACCGCACGAACGGCAAGCCCATCGTCAACTCCGCTGACGCCGGCTCCCGTATCTCCTATATCGATCTGGCCGCGGCCAACGACGCGATCTGCGTTGCGCTGTGCTCCGCCGACGGCATCGCCAAGGACAACGACGAGCGCATGATGCACTGCCATCATATGCTCGAGCGTGGCCTGAGCCTCGGCATGGAAGCGACCGACCTGTGGTTCGACCCGCTGTTCCTCGTCGTCAAGGGCATGCAGGACAAGCAGATGGACGTTTTGAACGCCATCAAGCTGTTCGCTGACGAAGGGCTGAAGTCCACCGGCGGTCTGTCCAACAACTCCAACGGCGCGCCGAAGGCGCTGCGGCCGATCATGGACTCCACGCTCGTCGCCATGGCAATGATGCAGGGTCTGACCTCTGCCATCGTCAACCCGAACGACCTGCGCCTGATGGAGACCATCAAGACCTGCGACATCTTCAAGAACAACGAGCTGTACTCCGACTCCTATCTGGACGTTTAATTTGTCAATTCACGGTTCCCTGCTGCGAAATACCGGCAGGGAATCCGTGCATTCCCCTGAAAAAACAAAATCCAACAAAATCTGCAGGAGGTTTTTATGAGCGTATTAACCGATCTTATCTATGGCGGCTCGCATGCCGTGGCTGGCCTCACCGAAGGCGCAGTCAATGACGCCATCGCAAAGTATGGCGCAGACCATCCCATCGCCTTCCCGGATACCGCGTATTTCTTCCCCACCATCTATGCCGCAACGGGCGTCAAGGTGAAGACGCTGGGCGACCTGCCTGCCTGCGTGGGCGTTCTCAAGAGCCTCATCACCGACCAGGAGGATCTGGGCCAGGCGCTGAACGCCGGTCTTGCCACCGCTGTCGGCGCTGAGATCATCGAGGGTCTCAAGTTTGTCGAGCCGAAGGACGCCTATGAGCAGGCGACCGTCCCCGGCATCGGCTTCGTGCCCGATCCCATCATCCGTTCGCTCGGTGTGCCGCTGGTCACGGGCGATATCCCCGGCGTGGCCGTCGTGCTCGGCAAGGCTGACAATGGCGAGGACGTCGCCAAGGTTGTCAAGGACTATCAGTCCAAGGGCATCATGACCTTCATGGTCGGTGACGTCATCGAGCAGTGCGCGGACGCGGGCGTCAAGATGGGCCTGGAGTTCCGTGTCATCCCGCTGGGCCATGACGTGACCGCCGTTATCCACGTCGTCACCGTCGCCATCCGTGCGGCGCTGATCTTTGGCAACGTGCAGCCGGGCGATCTGGCCGGTCTGCTGAAGTACACCAAGGAGCGCGTTCCTGCGTTCGTCAACACCTTCGGTGCGATCGACAATGTCGTCGTTTCCGCCGGTGCGGGCGCGATCGCGCTGGGCTTCCCGGTCGTGGTCGACATCGACCTCGGCGAAAATCAGGTCCCGGGCGCGCTGGAGTCCTGCACCGACCACGCGGAGACCGTCAAAAAGTCTCTCGAGCTGCGCGGCATCAAGATCAAGTCCAAGGAGCTGCCGATCCCCGTCGCCTTCGCGGCCGCGTTCGAGGGCGAGATCATCCGTAAGGCCGACATGAAGGTCGAATTCTGGTCCGCCAAAAACACCACCTGTGAGCTCGTGCTCATGAAGAATATGGACGAGGTCGAGGATCATAAGATCGTCATCGACGGCCCGGATATCGACTCCGGCGATCTCGAGTACGCGCTTGCCACCTGCGTGTATGTCGCGGGCAAGAAGATGCAGGCCGACTTTGAATCCGTCATCGAGCGGAAGATCCACGCCTGGTTCAACTACATGGAAGGCGTCATGCACACCGGCCAGCGCAACCAGTTCCGTATCCGGATCTCCAAGGACGCCTATGACAAGGGCCTGCGCCTGAAGCATTTCGCGGAAGTCCTGTACCACATGATCACGGATGAGTTCGACGCTGTTGTCGACAAGTGCGAGGTCCACCTCATCACCGACCCGGTCAAGGCTACCGCCTTCCTGAACGACGTCGCCATGCCGCGCTACAACATGCGTGATGATCGTCTGGCCTCCATGACCGATGAATCCGTTGACCGCTTCTTCACCTGCATCCTCTGCCAGTCCTTCGCCCCGGCCCACTGCTGCGTGGTCACGCCGGAACGTCTGGGCCTGTGCGGCGCAGTGTCCTGGCTTGACGCCAAGGCGACCAATGAGCTGAACCCGAACGGCCCGTCCCAGCCGATCATGAAGGAAGGCTGTCTGGATGAGCGCACCGGCCGCTACACCACCGTCAATGAGGCTGTGAAGGAGGCAACGCACGGTGCAGTCGAGCAGGTCACGCTGTATTCCATCATGGAAGACCCGATGACCTCCTGCGGCTGCTTCGAGTGCATCTCCGGCATCGAGCCGATGTCCAACGGCTTCATCGTCGTCAACCGTGAGTACGCGGGCATGACCCCTTCCGGCATGACCTTCGGTGAGCTGGCCTCCTGCACCGGCGGCGGCGTACAGACCCCGGGCTACATGGGCCACGGCCGTCACTTCATCTCCTCCAAGAAGTTCATCCACGCCGAGGGCGGCATCGAGCGCATCGTCTGGATGCCGAAGGAACTGAAGGACGACGTCGGCGAGCGCCTGAACAAGACCGCCAAGGAGCTCTACGGCATCGACAACTTCACCGACATGATCGCAGACGAGACCATCTGCACCGACTGCGACGCGCTGCTGGAGTTCCTGCAGGAAAAGAACCACCCGGTCCTCTCCCTGGAGCCGCTGATGTAATTCCAAAAACAAGCTCCCGGGCCAGATGAGATAGTTGACAGGCACAGCGGAATCATCCGCTGTGCCTGTTCCTGTATCATGGCATCATTTGATTTCGCGCGAGCATCTCTTGCCTCTCCCTTTGGGAGAGGTGGCTGAGCGCAGCGAAGACGGAGAGGGGAAACGCCGCGGATGCCTGCAAGGCCCTCTCAGTCGCCTGCGG
>DHKK01000170.1:5448-5704 GCA_002404795.1 Clostridiales bacterium UBA4696 | reverse complement strand
AAAGGGGCGCTTGGACGCGTTTGATGCGTCCTGCCTCTGATTTTAGGTGAGCACCAATGTTTTAAGCGTCGTTCCACTCGATAGTCACCCTACGAGTTTTTACTACGCGCCGCCTGATACGAAGGTATCAGGCTTGAAACTAGTTGCCGTAGAACAACTGCCATAAATAGAAGGTGCAGGCCAGATTTGCTGGTCTGCACCTTTTTGCGGGAGAGGTTTCTTGATTTGCATGCACCAAAGCCTTCCCCTATGAGGG
>DHKK01000170.1:0-5416 GCA_002404795.1 Clostridiales bacterium UBA4696 | reverse complement strand
TATGAGGGGAAGGTGGCACGGCGGAGCCGTGACGGATGAGGTGGAGGCAGGTTTGTCTACGTGACGCTGCCCACCTCATCAGTCGCCTTGCGGCGACAGCTTCCCCTCATAGGGGAAGCCATTGGGGTGCGCAGATCCCAAAGCCTCCCCTTCCAGGGGAGGTGGCTCGGCGGAGCCGAGACGGAGAGGTTGCTGCAAATTTGATACAACCTCTCAGTCAGCCTTCGGCTGCCAGCTCCCCTGTAAGGGGAGCCATGGATGGTGCGTTCTGTAGGGGCGGAAAGGGGCCGCCTCACAGGCACTTCGTGCCAGCTCCCCTGGGAGGGGAGCCTTTTTGTATGCTCTGCGCATTGACAGGAGGGCGTGTGGGCCGGTATAATCGCATCAAAAGACTTGGGAGGCTGGGCGATGAGCTGGGATATTCTTTTGTTTGATCTGGATGGAACGCTGACGGACTCCGGGCCGGGCATCATGCATGCGGCGAAGACCGCGCTGCAGTCATTCGGCATCGACGGCCTGAGCGAGCAGGAGCTGTGCTATTTTGTCGGCCCGCCGCTGTGGGAGTCGTTCGGCAAATATCTGCCGGAGGAACAGATCTCCGCGGCCATCGACCGGTTCCGGGAATACTACCGCGTGACCGGCTGGCTGGAAAACGAGCCGTATCCCGGCGTGCGGGAATGCCTGCAGGCGCTGCAGGGCGCGGGCAAGCGGATGTACGTCGCGACCTCGAAGCTCGAGACCATGGCGCGGCAGGTGCTGGCGCATTTTGACCTGCTGCCGTATTTTGCGGGCGTCTGCGGCGGCAGCGCGGAGGATCCGGAGGCCGGGAAGAAGGTCAATGTCGTGCGCCGGGTCCTGCGGGAGAACGGTACGGACGATCTTTCCCGCGCGGTGCTCTCCGGTGACCGGGAATACGACATTCTGGGCGGCCATCAGGCGGGCGTGCAGACCGTCGGCGTGCTGTACGGCTACGGCAGCCGCGAAGAGCTGACGGCTGCGGGCGCGGACTTCCTCGCCGCCTCCCCGGAGGCGCTGCAGAAGCTCCTGCTGGGATAAAAAAGACGAAAATACTCCCGAAGGCAATGCCTTCGGGAGTGCTTTTTGTGTAAAGAAAACCACCGGCGTTGCCGACGGTTTCAAAAAGCTTTAGCTGTATCAGACCGGCGGACGGAGACTTTATGCTTGCGCGGCAGGGGCGGATGCGTTATACTGAAAAGAGAGGAAAAAACAGGGATGCAGCCGAAGGGCGGCGAAGGAGGGCCGGGATGAAGCGGAAGGCAGGATGGATGCTGCTGGCGGCGCTCTGCGTGCTGCTGTGCGCGTGCCGCGCGCGAAGCGCGGACGTCCCGGCTGCGGCCGCCGGGCGATATGCGGGCGAGTCAGTCTGCATCTACGGCGGCGAATGGACGCCGATGGACGAGGTCTACAGCGGCGAGAGCTATCTGGAGCTGCGGGAGGACGGGCGCGGGACGCTCTGCCTCGGCGGCGACGAGGCGGAGCTTCGCTGGCAGCTGGACGGGACGGCGCTCACGCTGACCTCCGGCCGCGAGACCTGCCAAGGAACGCTGGAAGACGGGCAAATTGAGACAGACCTGTTCGGCGCGGACATCCGCCTGACCTTTAGCCAGAACGCCATACCGGCCCAGGAGACTGCGCAGCCGGAAGAAACCGAACCGGCCGCGGAAGACTCGTCCGAGCCGGATGCCATCCGCTGGCCCGGCGACTGGTACGGCTGGTACGCGATCGTCGACGCGGGCAGCGACTATGACGAGTTCAAGGACAGCGCCTGGGCCGCCTGCGCCCGCATCACGCGGACGGAGGACGCCGGGACCATCGAGGTCTGGGACACCGAGACGGCTGCGGGCGAGTGCATCAGCAAAATGAAGGTCCGCTACGCCAAGGGCGAAGGCCCGTCCGGCAGTCTGGCGCTGAAAAGCGGGAAGTTCTGGGACGAAACGCTGCAGAAGGACGGCTGGAGCTGCGACCCGGCACGGACGGACGTGCGGAATTTCCCGCAGATGATCTGCCTCAGCGCCCTGGCCGGCGACCCGGCGTCGGACAGCTGGTTCCGGATCCGGCTGTACCTGCGGCCGTGGGGCGTGGACTGGTCTGACGTGCGGACGGGGGACGTGAGCGGCTGCTGGTATGAGGATATGATGCCGCCGGGCTATGACAGCTGGTATGCAAGGCTCCTGGCGCAGGGCACGGCGCAGATGCCGGACTCGTTCGGCGAGGGCTGGGCGCTGCTGCGCGAAGGCGGCGATTGACAAACCGGGGCGGTTCCCCGTAGAATAAAGATGGAAGATCACGAACTGCGCCGCGGCCCTTTGCAGGGGACGGCGAAGGAAAGGAGAACGAATATGGCTTTTTGTCCCTATTGCGGCAGAGAGGTAGAGCAGGGCGCGAAGTTCTGCACCGAATGCGGTGCCGCGCTCGAGCAGCAGACGGCCCAGCCGCAGCCCGCTGCGCCGCAGCCGCAGCGTGCGGACGGCTTCCCGCCTCCGCCGGAGGCTCCGTATCCCGCGCCGCAGCCGAAGACGGCGAAAAAGCGCTCCAAAGCGCCGCTCATCATCGGGATCATCGCAGGCGTGCTGGTGCTGCTGGCTGTCCTGTGGGGGCTGATCGGCAGAAGGCTCTTTGCACCCTATGAAATGCAGACGGAGCCGGTCGATTCGCCGCTGCATACCGTCACGCAGACGGAATTCTGGAACGGCGACTGGTACGGCTGGTGGATCATCGAGTCCGGCACCGGCGACTACACGCTCAGCGAGGGCGGCTGGTGGGACGCCTGCGCCCGCATCGACCTCGGCGAAGACGGCAGCGGCACGCTCACCCTCTGGGACGATTCCTGCGAGACAGGGGAGTACATCGCCCAGGCGAACGTGCAGGCGGAGGCCGACCTCACGACGAGCGGACGGCTCGTCTCGACGGACGGCAGCTTCCTGAACTGCCCGCTGACCGGTGCGGACGCATGGTATATCGACGCGGCTGCGCCCGAATCCATGCCGTATCACGACATGATCTGCATCTCCGGCGTCTACACCGACCCCGAGGGCAGCGGCAGCTCCTTCGTCTATACGATCTATCTGCGCCCCTGGGGCATGGACTGGGAGGATGTGCGCGTGAAGGATGAGACGCTCCTGCCGTATTACTACGACGACTGGTACCTGCCCCTGATCGAAGCTGGCGGCAGCATGCCGGACAAGATCGGCGAAGAACTGAGCTACGCATAACGAAACAACACGCGCAGGCGGCTGTCTGCGCGTGTTTCTGCCGGTTGCCACAAAGAATCGACTATGGTATAATACAGAAAACCAACTTGCGGGAGGAATGCAGATATGGAACTTGCGGAACAACGATATCAGCACTGGTGTGCGCAGAAGACGCTGGACCCGGAGCTGCGGCAGGAGCTTGCCGCCATGCAGAACGACGCGGACAAGATCACCGACGCGTTTTACCGCGATCTGGAGTTCGGCACGGCCGGTCTGCGCGGCGTCCTGGGCGCGGGCACGAACCGGATGAATATCTACGTCATCCGCCGCGCGACGCAGGCGGTCGCTGACTATCTCAACGAGACGGACCTGCCGAAGACCGTCGCCATCGGCCATGACAGCCGCATCAAGAGCGACGTGTTCGCCCGGGAGGCCGCAGCGGTCTTCGCCGCCAACGGCATTACGGCCTATCTCTATCCCCGGCTCGAGCCGGTCCCGGCCCTGAGCTTTGCCGTGCGGCACCTGCACTGCGGCCTTGGCATCTGCGTGACGGCCAGCCACAACCCCGCGGCCTACAACGGCTACAAGGTCTACGGCTCCGACGGCTGCCAGATGACGCCCGAGGCCGCCAGGCGCGTGGTCGCGCTGCTGGAGCAGATGGATTATTTCACGGCCGCAAGAACAGAGGACTTTGACGCCGCGCTCGCCGCGGGCCGCATCCGGTATATCCCGGACGAGGTGCTGGACGCGTTCGTGGACGCCGTCTACGCCCAGCGCGTCGGCAGCGGCGACGGCATTGCGGACCTGAAGCTCGTCTATACGCCGCTCAACGGCGCGGGACTCGAATGCGTCAGAAAGCTCACGCAGAAGCTCGGCATCCGGAACATGACCATCGTCAAAGAGCAGGAGCAGCCGGACGGCCATTTCCCGACCTGCCCGTATCCGAACCCCGAGATCCGCCAGGCGATGGAGCTCGGCCTGCAGTACTGTGACCGTGTGCACCCCGACATCCTCATCGGCACCGACCCGGACTGCGACCGCTGCGGCACCGCCGTACCCGACGGCAAGGGCGGCTACCGCCTCATCTCCGGCAACGAGATGGGCGTCATCCTGCTGGATTTCATCTGCCGCAGCCGCATCGCCAACGGCACGATGCCGGAAAACCCCGTCGCCGTCACGACGATCGTCTCGACCGACATGGTCACGGCCGTCGCCAACAAATACGGCGTGGAGCTGCGCCGCGTGCTGACGGGCTTCAAGTATATCGGCGAGCAGATCGCCCTGCTGGAGGCGGGCGGCCATCCCGAGCGCTATATCTTCGGCTTTGAAGAGAGCTACGGCTATCTCTCCGGCCCGCACGTGCGCGATAAGGACGCGGTCAACGCCGTGCTGCTCATCTGCGAGGCTGCGGCCTGGTACGCAAAGAAGGGCATGACGCTCGGCGACGCGATCGACGCGCTCTACGCCGAGTTCGGCTGCTTCTGCAACGCGCAGAAGAGCTTCACCTTCGCTGGCGAGACCGGTATGGAGAAGATGGCGTCGCTGATGTCCGGCCTGCGCGCGCACCCGCTGCAGAGCGTCGCGGGCCTGCCGGTCGAGGGCTTTACGGATTACGAGCAGGACGGCACCGGTCTGCCGAAGGCCAACGTGCTCGAATACCGCCTGCCCGGCGGCGCGAAGCTCATCATCCGCCCCTCCGGCACCGAGCCGAAGATCAAGGCCTACCTCAGCGCCGTCAAGCCCACCGTAGAAGCGGCGACCCGCCAGCTCGATTCCCTCGCCGCCGCGGCCGCCGAGCTGCTGGCCTGACGGCAAACCAGCGAAAAAAATAAAAAACCTCTTGCAAAACCGGACCGGATATGCTATGATACATAAGCTAATTCAATAGCTATCCGGGTGTGGCGAAGTTTGGTATCGCGCTTGAATGGGGTTCAAGAGGCCGCTGGTTCGAATCCAGTCACTCGGACCAACTTAGGAGACTTGAAATCATGTGATTTCGAGTCTCCTTTTTGCATTTTGCGAACTTTTTGAGCATTTCTCAAGCAGCGCGTTTTCTGCGTTTCTAACGGATTTCTAACAAGCCTTTTCATCGATACCATGCAGGCAGCCGGTCAGCTTTTCTGCTAATCCCTGTTTGCGGGTATTATCCAGATGACCATAGATGTTTGCCGTCATCTGAACGTCGCTGTGTCCCATCCATTCCT
>DHKK01000123.1:3487-3740 GCA_002404795.1 Clostridiales bacterium UBA4696 | reverse complement strand
TTTGACTTTTCAGATACACCCTACGAGAAAAAGGTCGTACGCCGCCCCCTGCCTTCCCCTCATAGGGGAAGCCTTTGGGGACGCAACCTCAAGCCTCCCCTTTCAGGGGAGGTGGCTCGGCACAGCCGAGACGGAGAGGTCGCTGCAAATTTGCGACAACCTCTCAGTCAGCCTTCGGCTGCCAGCTCCCCTGAAAGGGGAGCCTTTTGCCCGCTGTGGCGGGTTCACCCCTCAGGCCCTTCGGGCCAGCTCC
>DHKK01000123.1:3094-3429 GCA_002404795.1 Clostridiales bacterium UBA4696 | reverse complement strand
GGGAGCCTTGGTGCGTGCAAATTCATAAAACTTCCCCCGCAAAAAGGTGCAGCCTGACAAGTTCAGACTGCACCTTCTATTTACCGCAAATATTCAAACGCCACTGCTATCAAATTTGATTCCAACGTATCAGGCGGCGCGTACCAAAACGCCCGTAGGGTGACTCCCGACTGGAACGACGCCTGAAACATTGGGACTTACCTGAAATCAGAGGCAGGAAGCACCAAACGCAACCAAGCGCCCCTTTTCTCCCCTATCTTTTCCCGCGCAAGGGAAAAGATAGGGCCGCCGGAGGCAACAAGCAATTGCAGATTTGCTACAACCTCTCAGTCAGC
>DHKK01000123.1:0-3040 GCA_002404795.1 Clostridiales bacterium UBA4696 | reverse complement strand
CCCTGGAAGGGGAGCCTTTGGGTGTTCGGTTGCGTATTTCAGATCTTTCGCTTATAATTTCCATAGACCACCGCGCCGTCTTTGGCGACGATGAACGCGTGGGGATCGTGTTTGCAGACGATGGCGCGCAGGCGGCTGATCTCGTATTTGGTGACGAGGATGTAGAAGATGTGCACCGGCTGGCCGGTGTATTCGCCCACGCCCTCGTAGCGCGTGATGCCGCGGTGCAGGTCGACAAGGATCTCACGCTCCATCTCGGGGCTGAGGATCTTGGTGACGACCGTGACCTCGACGTTGATGTTCTGCATGTGCAGCTTATCCATCGCCGTGGTGGAGATAAACGAGAAGAGGATCGAATAGATCGCCGTCGACAGGTTGAACGCCGCCGCGCAGATGGTATAGAGTGCCAGATTCCAGATCAGATTCACATGGCCGATGGAGGTATGCGAGCCGCGCTTGAGGAGCATCATGCCGATGACATCCATGCCGCCCGACGTGCCGCCCATCCAGAGCGTGATGCCGATGCCGCAGCCGCAGAGCATGCCGCCGATCAGACACTCGGCCAGCTTATCGCCGCCCAGAATGTCCGTCCGCGGGACAAGGGAGAGAAACACCGTCGTCGACGTGACGGCCAGCAGGGTCTTGAACACCACGCGGTGATCGATCCGCCGCCACGCGATGCATAAAACCGGAAGGTTGATTGCATAGTTGATGATGCCCGCGATATCGATCTTCAGCTCCAGCCCGGTCACGTGCAGGAATAAGGTACGCAGCAGCTGCGCAAAGCCCATAATTCCGCCCGTATAGAGCCCTGCGGGCACCACAAACAGGTTGATCCCCAGCGAATACAAAAATCCCGCGCCGACGATGCCGAGGCAGTGGAACAGCTCCTGCTTCGAAATTGCAAGTTTGTGCGATGATTCTTGCATTTCCATCTTTCCTCCCGTTCTTTTTGAACGAATTCATGCATTTTGCATGGTGAGCATAGCACGGCAGGCGAAAAAAATCAACCCAAAATCCTGCAACCATCGCGATTTTTTCCGGTCTGGACAGACAGGAGAAAACCAAAGGAGGTCCGATATGGAAGACGAAGCGATCCTTGATCTGTACTTTGCCCGCGAGGAGCGGGCCATTGCCGAGACCGGCAAAAAATATGGCGGCTACTGCCGCTCCATCGCCTTCAACATCCTGCGCAGCCGCGAGGATACGGAGGAATGCGTCAGCGACACGTGGCTGCACACCTGGAACGCCATCCCGCCCGCGCGGCCCGGCTGTCTGCGCGCATTTCTCGGGCGCATCACGCGCAATCTCTCCTTTACGCGCTGGGAGGCCGCCCGCGCGCAGAAGCGCGGCGGCGGGCAGACGGAGATCCTGCTCTCGGAGCTTGCCGACTGCCTGCCGGGCGGTGAGCGCGTCGACGCGCGGCTGGACGCACAGGCCGTCACGCTGACGATCGAGGCGTATCTGCGCACGCAGACGCGCGAGAACCGGCAGCTGTTCGTCCGCCGGTATTACTACGGCGACTCCGTCCGGCGCTTATCCGGCCTGTTCGGCCTGACGGAAAACACGGTCAAGTCCCGGCTGTTCCGCCTGCGCGGCGGACTGCGCGACGCGCTTTTGAAGGAGGGGATTGCAGTATGACGACGAAAGACCTGTTCCGCTGCATCGGAAGCCTGAGCGACGGCATGATCGAAGAGGCCGCAGACATCAGGCGGAAGCCGCGCTGGCTGCCCATCGCGGCGCTGGCCGCGTGCGCGGTGCTGGCCATCTCCATCCCGCTGGCCGTGCGCAGCGCGGGCAACACCAAATCGGCCTCCTCCGCGGACACCAGCGCGGCGGAAACGCCCGCCGCGGAAGCGCCTGCGGAAGCGGACAGCGCCGTCGGGGCCACCGAGAGCCCGCGCGGCGAACCGGAGGCCAGCGGCGGCTGGGACGACAGCGACCCGATCGCGGCGCGCATTCTATCGACAGAGATCGGCGGCCTGCGGCTGGGAATGACGGAGGCGGAGATCCTCGACATCGCCGGGCCGACGGATGACAAGAGCAACACCGGCATCATTGACCGCGACGACGGTATCCAGGAGATCTGCTGGTTCTACAACACCTCCGGCAGCACAGAGGTTCTGCATGACACACACTTAGCGATTGCAGGCACGGACCTGCGCGGCGGCACCGACGCCGTGCTCAGTGAGATCTGGTTGTTGCCGCCCAGCACCTGGACGCTCGATACCGGCATCGGCATCGGCAGTCCGCAGGAAGCCGTCGACGCCGCGTACCCGGACGCAGCGTTCGAGTCCGGCAGTGCGGAAGACACCTGGATCTACAGATATACCGCAGGCGACCTGTATCTGCGCATCCTCGTAACAGACGGCGAGGTCTCGAGTATCCGCCTGGGCGGTCTGAACGAATATCATTTCCCGGATGAGGAGGAACCGGCTCCCGCCGACCCCTACACTTTCACCCCCTACGACACGCTCTCCGGCGGGACGGTCACGGCCTATACCCGCACGGAAAGCGGCTGGGAGAAGCAGGTCCTGACGGAAAAGCGGGCAAAACTGCTCGTGACCGCGTTCAACATCATGGACCCGGAGCCGAGCGACACGCAGGGCGAGCCCATCGTCTGGCTGCAATTCGAATCCGGCGGCGTCGCCGCCCTGTATGACGAGACCGGCGCGGGCGCGATCTACCGGCTGGAAGACCCCGCCGCATTCGAAGCCGCCCTGGCCGCAAACGAAGACCCCTCCCCCGCCCTGACCCTAATCGAGTCCTGCATCTTCCCCGACGTCTGGGACAACATCCAGCAGGCACTGGAACGGTGACTCCCTGCCTTCCCCTATGAGGGGAAGGCGGCACGGCGGAGCCGTGACGGATGAGGTGGGGGCAGTGCATTTACGCGGCGCTGTCCACCTCATCAGTCAGCCTCCGGCGACAGCTTCCCCTCATAGGGGAAGCCTTGGGGTGCGCAGTTCTAAAGCCTCCCCTTCCAGGGCAATGTCATCAACTTAAGCGTGTAGGACAGGAATCTGCCGTCCCAAACCGC
>DHKK01000048.1:5779-6428 GCA_002404795.1 Clostridiales bacterium UBA4696 | reverse complement strand
TGGATGCTGGAGCATCCGCAGCCGCTTGTCCGGGAGCTGTACTGCAAGATGAAAACGCAGCAGCTGCGCCCCCGTGTGCTGGTGTCCTACGTGCGCGAGCCGTATATTTACGAGGCCGGGAACGTCCGCGTGACCTTCGATTTCAATATCCGCACGAGCCTGTTTGCGCAGGACTTTTCCGGCGGCACAGTCCCGGATATCCGCGCGACGGACGCGCCCGGCGATATCATTCTGGAAGTCAAATACGACGCCTTTCTGCCGGAGCCCATCCGGGCGCTCCTGCAGACCGGCGCGCTTCGCCAGCAGGCATTTTCCAAATACGGCGCGTGCCGCCGGTTCGGTTAAAAAACAGGAGGAACTGCCATGACATTCAACGACATCTTCAAATCCAGCTTTCTGGAGAACGTTTCCGAGTTTTCTTTTCTCAATACCCTCATCGGTCTGGCCGTCGCGCTGGTGATCGGCCTGTTCATCTTCATCATCTACAAGAAAACGCTGACCGGCGTGCTGTATTCCAGCGGCTTTGCGCTGACGCTGGTCGGCCTCTCCCTCGTCACCACGCTGGTCATTATGGCCGTCACGAGCAACGTGGTCCTGTCCCTCGGCATGGTGGGCGCCCTCTCCATCGTCCGCTTCCGCACGGCCATCA
>DHKK01000048.1:224-5754 GCA_002404795.1 Clostridiales bacterium UBA4696 | reverse complement strand
GAGATCGTGTTCCTGTTCTGGTCTCTCGCGGTGGGCATCGTCATCGGTGCGGGCATGATCCCGCTGGCGGTCATCGGCTCTGCTATCATCGGCGTGATCCTGCTTCTGTTCGCCAACTGCAAAATTCATAACGATCCCTACATCCTCGTGCTGAACTGCGCAGATGAAGCGGCGGAGAACGCCGCGCTGAGCCTCCTCGGAAAAGATGCGCAGCACTATATCGTCAAGGCCAAGACCGTCACGGCCTCCGGCATCGAGCTGACGGCGGAGCTGCGCACGAAAACCGCATCCACGGCCTTTGTCAACGCGATCGCGCAGCTGCCCGGCGTCGAGAACGCGACGCTGGTCAGCTACAACGGCGAATACCTGTCGTAACGGAGGCTGCCCATGATCGCGCACAAACACATCACGAAGATCATCGCCGCAGGCATGGCGGCCGCCGTCTGCCTATGCCTTTGCGCGGTCGCGTTTTCCAGCCAGATCGCAGCAGCGGCAGAGGAGACGGGCATTTCCATGGAATATGAAACGAAGCTGTTTGATACCAGCAGCATCCTGACGGTCAATATTTTAATGGATGAAGCCGACTGGAATGATATGCTGGAAAACGCCACGGCGGAGGAATATTACCAGTGCGATGTGGAGGTCAATGGCACGACCTTTTACCGTGTCGCCATTCGACCCAAGGGCAACACCAGTCTGACCTCCATCGCCAGTGACCCCACGACCGACCGCTACAGCTTCAAGCTGGAATTTGACCACTATGTGGACGGCCAGACCTGCTTCGGTCTGGATAAGCTCATCCTGAACAATAACTACGCCGACGCCACCAATATGAAAGAGGCGCTGGTCTACGATATGTACCAGTATCTCGGAGCGGACGCCTCCCTTTACAATTATGCTAAAATTTCCGTCAACGGCGAATATTGGGGCGTCTATCTCGCGCTCGAGGCCGTGGAGGACAGCTTCCTGCTTCGCAATTACGGCGTGCAGGATGGAGAACTCTACAAGCCGGACAGCATGAACATCGGCGGCGGAAAGGATTTCGGCGACTTCAATGCCGACAATATGGATTTCGGTGATATCGACTTCGGCAGCATGGACTTCAGTAACATGACCCCGCCGGATATGGACAGGGAAAACGCACCACAGCCGCCGGACAGCTCCGGAGAGCGCCCGGCAGAGAATTTCGATTTTCCCGGCGGCATGGGCGGCTTCTCCATGGGCGGAGGCGGCGCGGACCTGAACTATACAGACGACGAGCTGGACAGCTACGAGACCATCTGGGACGGCGAGATCACATCGACTACAAAGGCCGACCACAAGCGCGTCGTCACCGCCCTTAAAAACATCTCCGAGGGTACTGATCTCGAGACCTATATGGACGTCGACAACCTGCTCCGCTATATGGCCATCCATGTGTTCTCCGTCAACGAGGACAGCCTGTCCGGCTCTATGGCGCACAACTACTACCTCTATGAGTCCGGCGGAAAGCTGAACCTCATCCCGTGGGATTATAACCTCGCCCTCGGCGGCATGGGGCGCAGCAATGACGCTACCAGCGTTGTGAACGATGCCATCGACAATGCGTTCTCCGGCACGAACTTCTTTGACACGCTGATGGAGGATGAGACCTGCCACAGTCAGTATTATGCTTATCTGCAGCAGCTTGTAAGCGAGTATATTGACGGCGGCGGCTTCGACGCGTTCTACACGCGCGTGCGCAGCCAGATCGATGCGCTCGTGGAGTCGGACCCCACTGCGTTCTATTCCTATGACGAGTATCTGACAGCCGCCGAGACCCTCTATCAGGTGGTCAAGCTGCGCGGGCAGTCCATTCAGGGCCAGTTGGACGGGACGATCCCCTCTACCGAAGCCGCGCAGCGCACCAGCGACGCACTCGTGGACGCCTCTGCGCTCGACCTCAGCACCATGGGCTACATGAACAGCGGCGGTGGGTTTGGCTTCAATGCGCCGGCGACTTCTGAAAGCACCTCAGATACACCGGATGCGGCGCAGAACACTTCCGAAACGAAGACCGCGCCGGATGCGTCCACCGGGTCTGAACATGCGCCGCCCGCAGACTTTGACCCACCCCAGTTCAGCGGGGAAGGGCAGAACTCCGACGGCCCGCAGCAGACAGCCGAAGATACACCGGCTTCCGGCGGCCGGCCGGATCCGGGCAGCTTCCCCGGCAGCTCCGCAGACGCATCCGCAGTGATCCCCACAGACAACCTGCTCCTGTATGGCCTTTCCCTCCTGACCCTCGCCGCCGCCCTCCTCTTTGCCCTCCTGTACCGCAGAAGGCCGCGAAAGCAATAAATGGGAGCTTTCAGCGCGGCAGCGTTGCGCGTGGAAGCAAACTGTGATATAGTTGAGAAAGTCGACCGAAATATCGTGAGGAAAACCCATGGACATCGAATTATTTTATCAGGAAAAGGGGAGCGGCGAGCCGCTGGTCCTGCTGCATGGAAACGGGGAGGACGGCTCCTATTTTGTGCACCAGATCGACCACTTCCAGGCCGAATACCGCGTGCTCGCGCTGGATACCTTTGATGTCCCGCTTGGTTTTCACCTTCAGCGATCAAGCCTCAGGATCTGGGCGTTGAGCTGAAAGCCGTATTTTTCGTACAGCCGGATGACGTCGTTTCCGGCGGCGACCTTGGCTTCGATGCTGTTTATGCCCCGTTGCCGGAAGACCTGCATCGCCCAGTCCATAAGCGCCGTTCCGCAGCCACGGCCGCGATGCTCCGGCAGCACGACCAGATAGTCGGTTTTTCCCGATCCCGCCGCAGCATCCACCTTGCAGAAGCCGATGATGCCGTCCCATTCTTCCGCTACCGCAATTTGAGACCGCCCCTCGGCAAGCGCCGCGGAAAACAGTTCCAGCGTCTGTCCGTACGGCCTGCTCGGATACGCGCCGCCGAAATGCAGAGAGACTGCATTGTGATGCGCGGCCAGGCAGCCAGTTTGAAAACTTCATTCGCCTCGATGGTCCTTATCTGCATAAGCGGCGCCTCCTTTTGTGATCTTATCCTGATCATACATGCTTTTCATAAAAAATGCAAGTTCAGCACAAAGAAAGGCGCGTTTTGGCTGTAAAATGTGCAAAATTTCAGAAGACTCAGCGCAGGACCGTGCCGTCGGCGAGGGTGATGGTGTAGCCGCTAAAATTGATCTTGCCGTTGTTGGTGAGGCTCGTGAGCGTGCAGTCGCCGGTGAGCGTCCAGGTGCAGCCGGGCCCGATGGTCACGACTGCGTTATCCGAGACGGCGGTGCCGCCCTCGGCATTGTCGGCGATGTTGATCGTGCCGGTGAAGCTGCTGCCGTTCTGGAGCGTGAGGTCCAGCGCCGAGATCGTGTCGACGAGGATATTGCCTTCCAGCGTCTGCGCGTCGGCGGTGAACTCGACCTGCGCGCCGTTGCTGCCGGCCGTGCCCCAGCCGTGCGACGCGGAATTGCCGACCACGCGCAGCAGATACCCGTCAGGATCCTCATTTTTGAGCGTTACGCCAGAGAGCGTCAGGATGCAGTGCGTATTCGTGATGTAGAACAGATCGCCGTTTTTGCCGGTCAGCGAGCCGCCGGTCATCGAAAATTCGGACGTTCCGACGTCCGCGTCGCCGGACATGGACTGGTAGATCATCACGGTGTGGACGTTTTCACTGGAGCTCGAGCCCTTCGTGCTGCTCATATTGCCGGAGACGGTGCAGTTTTCAAGCGCGATGGAGTTCTTGCCCTCAATGACGAGCGCTTCGGAGTTGTTGGCCGTGAGCTTCGCATTCTGAACGGTGATGGCGGCGGTCGAGTAGACGGCGGGGGAGTTGTAGCCGTTCGAGGTATAGCTGCCGCCATTCACGTTCCCAGTTCCGCCGCCGCGGTCGGAGCGGATGGCCGCCGACGAGTTGCCGGAGGTGGTGACGGTCAGGTTTTCGGCGTTCGTTGTGCCGCCGCCGGTGGTCTGGATGCCGCCGGAGTTGTCGGCCGTCGTCGTGATGGTGGAATCGGAGATGTTGACGGTCGTGCCTGCTCCATAGCTGAACACACCGTTGCCGTTCTGCGCGGAGGAATTGACGGCCGCGTTCTTGATCGTGACGGTCGCGCCGTTCGTCGCCAGCAGCGCGGCGTTCATGCCGTAGAAGTCGCCGTCCTCGGTGTTGGAGGTCGCGCCCGCGCGCTTGTCGACGGTGATGCCGTCCAGCGTGACGGCCGCGCCGTCCACGCGGAGGGCGTTTTCGTCGTCGCCGGTGGAGGTGTAGGCCGTGCCGGTCACGGTGGTGTCTTCGGAGATGGTATTGGCGCTTGTGCCCTGCGTCACTTCGCCGCTGCCGCCGAAGCCGCCGGACTGACCATTCGGCGCGCCGTCGGGCGGGGTGCCGTCCGGGGGCGTGCCCGGCTGGCCGTTTGCGCCGTCCGGCGGCGTGCCGTCGGGCTTTTCGGGCGGCGTTTCGGCGGAAGCATCGGCGGGTGCGGTCTTGGCTTCCGGATCGTCAGCCGCAGTGTCCGCCGCGACGCTGCCGCAGGCCGTGAGTGAGAGCAGCATTGCTGCCGCCAGTATCATTGCAATGAGCTTTTTCATAAAAAGCAGCCTCCTTATTTCGTTTTGTGCCTGTATCATAGCGCCGGAAGCTAAAGGGAACCTAAAGAACTTGTAAACAAATTGTGCGGGATACGAAACATTCGCATCCCGCACAAAAGGGAGGAACGGAGAGGATCAAACGGATAGATAACTCTGGCAGAAGCGCATGAGCATTGCGGCGACCTGCGTACGGGTCGCGCCGGTAGAGGGGCTGAGCCGGTTCGCGCCGGTCCCGCTGATGATGCCTGCCTGTACTGCCCACGCAAACGGCGTTTTTGCGTAGCTTGCGACAAGGCTGCTGTCCGCGTAGCCGGTGAGAGAGGCAAGAGCAGACACGTCATAGCCCTTATAAGCGGCATACCGGTACAAGATCGCAGCCAGCTGCTCGCGCGTGATGGCGCTCTCAGGGCCAAAGCGGGAAGCGGAATAGCCGCTCACAATGCCGTTTTCTGCTGTCCAGGCGACGGCCTGTGCGTAGTATTTGCCGGAAGATACGTCCGAGAACGAAGCGCTGCCGGTGCTGGGGCTTCCTTCGAGGCGATAGAGAATTGTCGCGATCATGCCGCGCGTGGTCGCGCCGTCGGGCGTGAACAAATAGCTTGCTGTGCCGGACATGAGTCCTGCGTCGTAGACATACTGTACCGCGTCATAATACCAGCTGCCGGAAGAAACGTCAGAAAACCGATTGCCGGAAGATATACCTGCGGAGCTGTTGCCAGATGCATCCGTGCTGCCGGAGGAATTGCTGGTGTCCGCATTGGGGTTTTGCGCCGGATCGGTCGTCTGTCCCGGCTGGGGCTGATTGCTTCCGGGCTGTTGGTTATTCCCCGGCTGCTGTCCATTTCCCGGCTGCATCCCGCCGGACTGGCTGGAGCCGGTCTGTGCAGTGGCAGCTGCAACGCTGGTGGAATCAGAATAGAGCGTATAGCTTGTGTAATGGAATGGGCTGCGGTA
>DHKK01000048.1:0-185 GCA_002404795.1 Clostridiales bacterium UBA4696 | reverse complement strand
GGCTGCGGTATATCCCGCCGCCTCTGGGTTTTTGACTGGGCTGAGACATCATCAACTGCTCCAACGCCTGCAGCGGCGTGTCTCGCATAAAATAGTGCGGCATAAGCGACTCCTCTCTAAAACAAAAAAGGGCCGGAATCTTATTGCTAAGACTCCGGCCCTTACCGTTTGATATTACATTGTCT
>DHKK01000133.1 GCA_002404795.1 Clostridiales bacterium UBA4696 | reverse complement strand
GGGCGCTGGGTTACGTTTGGTGCATTCTGCCTCTGAATTTAGGCAATATCCTAGTTTTTGGTTGTCATTCCACACGATACTCACCTTACGGGTGTCTTACTACGCGCCGCCTGATACGGGGGTATCAAATTTGCAACTAGTTGCCTCAGAATATTTGCTATCAATAGAAGGTGCAGTCTGAGTTTGTCAGGCTGCACCTTTTTGCAGGGAAATTATGCGTTATGCTCTGTAGGGGCGGGGCTCTGCTCCGCCCGTTCTTCCAATGAAATCGGCACCCGCGGGCGGAGCAGAGCCCCGCCCCTACAGAAGAAGGCATAAAGATCCCCCAGCGGCTTTGCGGCGGCTGGGGGGTGGTTGTTTTATTTCCCGGGGTAGAGGCATTCGACGTTGTGGTCGGCGAAGAAGTCGAGCCAGGGTTTGCTGGGGGCGGTGTTGGTGACGACGATGTCGAAGGCGTCGAGCGGGGCGATGTCGATGAAGGAGACCTTGTCGATCTTACTGCTGTCGAGGATGAGGATCTTCTTCTTCGCGCAGCGCAGCATCGACTGCTTCGTCTGCGCGTGGAACTCGGACGAGTCCGTCACGCCGGCCTCGAGGTCGATGCCCTTGCAGGACATGACGGCCGTATCGACGTGGTAGTGCCGCAGCATCTGCTGCGTCTGGTCGCCGACCAGCGCGAGGGAATCCGGCTTCAGCCGCCCGCCGGTCAGGATGATCGTCCAGCCATCGATGCCGTTGAGCTCCACGACCAGCTCGACCGAGTTGGTGATGACGGTCAAATTTTTCTTTTCCTTCAGCTTTTTTGCCAGATACAAAGACGTCGAGCTGTCGTCGAGCATCAGGTGGTCGCCGTCCTCAATAAGGCGGCTGGCCAGCGCGGCGATCTGGTTTTTGGCCTCCACGTTGGTCTTGTTGCGGATGGTGTAGGACAGATCCGTCTTCGTGCTGTTGCCGAGGATCGCGCCGCCGTAGGTCTTGGTCGCGTAGCCCTCTTTTTCCAGCTTGTCCAGATCGCGGCGGATCGTCTCCTCCGTGACGTTATAATACTCGGCAAGATCGCTGACGAGCACACGCTGCTCGGCGCGGAGCTTGTCCAGAATTTCATTTTTCCTCTCGATAGCCAGCATGCCTGAACCCCTCAGCTTTCTGATATTGTGCAGATTCCACATGAAACAACATCAGTATAACACGCAAAACAGGCAAAAGCAAGCAAAGCTTTTCCGTGCCCGCAAGAAAAGTTGTGTAAAACTGTCAGTTTTGCTTGAAAAATACCGGCGTATCTGCTAGATTAGAAAGGACGGAATTATGTAAATCAAACCCGAAGCTGGAGCGTGCGTCCTATGGTCTTTTCCAACCTGATCTTTTTATATCTGTTCCTGCCGCTGTGTCTGGCGGCGTATTTCCTCTGCCGCAGCATTCCGGCGAAAAACGCGGTGCTGATCGTCTTCAGCCTGATCTTCTACGCCTGGGGCGAGCCGGTCTATCTGTTTCTGATGATCGCCGCCGCGGCGGTCAACTGGGGCTTCGGGCTGCTGATCGAAAAGCGGCGCAAGCGCGTGTTTCTTGTGCTGGCGCTGGTGCTGGACCTCGGGTGCCTCGCGGTCTTCAAATATACGGGCTTCGTGGTGGAAAACCTGAACGCGCTGTTCGGCGCGTCGATCCCCGTGCCGGCCATTGCGCTGCCCATCGGCATCTCGTTTTATACCTTCCAGGCGCTTTCCTATACGGTCGACGTCTGGCGCGGGGACGTCCCGGCGCAGCGGTCGTTTGCAAAATTTCTGCTCTATATCTCGCTGTTCCCGCAGCTCATCGCCGGACCGATCGTCCGCTATGCCGACGTCGCCGGGCAGATCGACGCGCGCAGCTTTGACGCCGCCGACGCGTTCTACGGCGCGACCCGCTTCTGCATCGGCCTTGCCAAAAAGGTCCTGCTGGCCGACGCCGCGGGCAAGGTCGCCACGCAGATCCTGGACGGCAGCGCCGCCTCGGCAACGACCGCCGCGGCCTGGCTCGGCATCGTGCTCTATACCTTTGAGATCTATTTCGACTTTTCCGGCTATTCCGATATGGCCATCGGCATGGGCCGCATCTTCGGCTTCCAATACCCGGAGAATTTCCGCCTGCCCTATACCTCGCGCTCCATCACTGAGTTCTGGCGGCGCTGGCATATCTCGCTCGGCTCGTTTTTCCGCGATTACGTTTATATCCCGCTGGGCGGCAAGAAAAAGCATCAGCTGCTCAATATGGCCGTCGTCTGGGCCCTGACCGGGCTGTGGCACGGCGCAAGCTGGAATTTCGTGCTCTGGGGTCTGTATTTCTTCGTGATCCTGGCCGCGGAAAAGACCATCGGGGAAAAGCGCCTGCGGCGCATCCCCACGCTCCTGCGCCGCGCGGGGACGATGCTGCTGGTGATCCTCGGATGGAACATCTTCTACTTTACGGACCTGACGCAGCTGTGGCAGCACTTCGGGCTGCTGTTCGGCCTGTTCGGCGCGGGATTTTCCAACGCGCAGACCGGCATCCAGCTGGTCAACAATCTGCCGCTGCTGCTCGTCTGCGCGATCGGCGCGACGTCGGTGCCGCAGAATCTCGGCAATCTCTTCGGCGGCGTATGTGTGCAGGGCGGCAAGCGCAGCGGGCAGATCATCTATGCCTGCGTGACGTTCGCGTTTGACGCGGCGCTGCTGGCGCTGTCCACGATCGCGCTGGTCGGCTCGACCTACAACGCATTCCTGTATTCCAGGTTCTAAGGAGGGCAGAACGATGAAAAAACTCTATACGGCCTTCCTGCTCGTGCTGCTGGCGGCAACGCTTGGCGTGGGCATATATTCGCTGGCCGATCAGGACGCGGCGGGCTCCGCCTCGGAAAAGCGCGAGTTTGTCAGGCCGGAATTTTCCGTCCGCGCGCTGCTGGACGGGACGTATATCCCGGCGCTCGAGAAGTATTACTCCGATACCTTCCCCGGCCGCGAGACGCTGCTGAACGCGAACCGGACGCTCAATCAATTCTACTATTACTCCGGCTCCGGCGAGGACAGTGTGCTCATCGTGAACCAGACCGACGCCGCCGCGCACGGCGGCGAATCGCTCGACGCCGTACAGAAGGCCAACGGCCAGACCGCGCCCGAGACGCAGCCGCCCGCGCAGGAAGCGCCCGCCGAACCGCCGGCAGACTCCACATCTGCACCGTCTGACGATCCGCAGGAGGAGCCGCAGCCCGACGAGACCGATCCGGCCGGACCGGCAGGGGAGGAGCAGACCGAACCGCAGCCCGAGGCGGACCCGGAGATCGACACGCCGGACGAGTCCGACGCGAGCTACGCGGGCTCCGTGGTGGTCGTCGGCGACCGCGCGATGGAGATCCCCACGCGCCTCGACGACATCATCACCAGCTACGCCGCCGCGGTCGGAAATCTGGCAAAGGCCCTCGGGCCGGACGTGCGCACGATCTCGCTCGTGACGCCGAACGGCGGCGAGTTCTACTCGCCCGAGAGCTTACACACCGGCGAGCACAGCCAGAAGGACATGATCGACTTCTGCTACAGCCAGATGGACAGCAGCATCGTCACTGTCGACGCCTATGCGAAGCTCCGCGCCCATACCGACGAATACATCTACTTCCGCACCGACCACCACTGGACGCAGCTGGGCGCGTATTACGCCTACACCGCCTTCTGTGAGGCCGCGGGCTTCGACGCCGTGCCGCTCGAGCAGTTCCAGACCGGCCGGTACGATACCTTCCTCGGCTCCATGTACACCTTCACCAAGGGCTACCCGCAGAGCGACGTGCTCAAGCAGCACCCGGACTATCTGGACTATTATCTTCCCATTGCCGATACCCACGCAAGATACTATGCCGACGGCTCGCTGGAAAACGGCACGCCGGTGAGCGTCGTCTATACGCAGCTGGACGAGAGCGTCTCCAATAAATATCTCTGCTTCATCGGCGGCGACACGCCCGTCTGCATCGTCGAGAGCGACGTGCAGGGCCCGACCTGCATCGTGCTGAAGGAATCCTACGGCAACGCCTTCGTGCCCTTCCTCACGAGCCACTACGGCCGCATCATCGTCATCGACCCGCGCGAGTTCAACCAGGAGGGCAAGCCTTCCTTGGACCTCGCCGCCTTCGCCGCCGACCAGGGCGTCGACGACCTGATCGTCATCAACTACCCCTACATGATCAACAGCAAAGCCTTCGTCCGCTACCTAAATGCTCTGGCGGGGGTCAAATAAGAAAAAACGCCGCAGCCCAAGGCTTCCCCTACGAGGGGAAGGTGGCACGGCGAAGCCGTGACGGATGAGGTGGAGGCACTTGCGTTTGTGCAGCGCTGGCCACCTCATCAGTCGCCTCCGGCGACAGCTTCCCCTCATAGGGGAAGCCATGGACGTGCG
>DHKK01000182.1:3722-9387 GCA_002404795.1 Clostridiales bacterium UBA4696 | reverse complement strand
TCCCCTTTCAGGGGAGCTGTCACTGAAGGTGACTGAGAGGTTGTATCAAATCTGCCACGACCTCTCCGTCTCGGCTTCGCCGAGCCACCTCCCCTGAGAGGGGAGGCTTTTGATTTGCGCGCCCGTATCAAGAGAAGACAAACAAAAAACCGACAGTCTTTCGACTGTCGGTTATGGAGCGGGTGACGAGGCTCGAACTCGCTACCTCCACCTTGGCAAGGTGGCGCTCTACCGGATGAGCTACACCCGCATCTCAAATGCAGATATGATTATAGCAGATTTTTTTCAAAAGTCAAGGGCCGATGCAAAATTTCCCGAAAAAAATCCCCGGGCGGGCAGAGAAACTCTGCCCGCCCAGTGTGCATGTTTCAAACTTGAGGGGGATGAAACAAGGGGGTAACAAATTCAGGCTCCGCGCCTACGGCAGCATATACGGCTGCAGCGTGCGGAAGACGAGACCGAACACCTGCTCGCTCAGCTCCGGCGTCGCTTCAAGATCGCCGCACAGCACGTGCGAGACGAAGCTGAGGATGGTCTCGAAGATGTGGGCCATCAGCAGCCAGCAGTCATGCTCGGAGATGAAGTAGCGGTTCAGCCGCGCCTGCAGCTGCTGGTAATTGCGGTGATGCAGCGCGCGGGCGCTGGTCAGGTACTGCGCGGAATAGTAATACCGCAGGTAAAAGCGGATGGAATTCGGACTGGCCAGGAAGAACGCCCACACCGGCTCCCAGAGCGCGCGGCAGCGCTGCTCAAGCGCTATGCTCCTGTCGTCCAGCACGTCGAGATGCCGGATCACGGTCTGGATGAAATGGATATCCACGCGGTCGAAAGCTGACTGCAGCAGACCTTCCTTGCTGCCGAAATTGCGGTAGATATAGACCTCGTTGCATGCAGCTTCCTTTGCGATGGCCTTGGTCGTCGCATGATCCAGCCCGTCGCGCGAAACGACAAGCACGGCCGCCTCCAGCAGAAGCTCTCTGTAATTCTCTCTGAGCGCCATGGAAGAGCCTCCAACTAAAATTGAAATGCGGTAGTATTCACTACGTTCATTATACCGGAAACCGGACAAAAAATCAAGAGGAATTGTAAACGTTTCAAATATTCCATTTATTCCAGATTTTTACCGAAAACCCGTGAAAACCCGCCGCCCGGCTCCGGGCGGCGGGGGAGAGGATCAACTCTGGACTTTAAACTTTGCGGAGCCGAGCAGCTGGTTGCCGATGTAGATGGAGAGCACATAGTCGCCGTCGGTCTGCGGGGTGCGCGGGAAGTAGCCGACGAACATGTTCTTCTCCCACATCTCGCTCCACACAAGGACCGAGCTGGAGGAATCGACGATCTTGCCGTCCGCGTCGCGGACGACGAGGTTGACCATCACGGTCCCGTCGGACGAATCGTCCAGCGTGCTGCCGGCGTCCACGTCAAAGGCGACGAGCTCGCCCTTCGAGAACGTCGTGCGCGGCGAGACCAGATCGACGTAGCGGAACGTCTCCTTGTTCGGCTTGACAAACAGGCCCGTGTAGGGGCTCTTGACGCCGTTGGCCGTGTAGGGGTTGTCCACGTTCGCGGTCGTGAAGGTCAGCTCCGTCTCGCCGTCGAGCGAATCGCCGCTCTTGAGCGCCAGCGTGACCTTGTACGTTGCGCCGGGGTACATGTTGTTGGCCGGGATGATGCAGCTTTCGGTGTCGGTCTCGATGGTGACCGGCTCTGCGTTTTCCACGTCCTGCAGCGTGTAGGTGACGACCCAGTTGGGGTCGGCGGGCTCAGTCTCGCACGTCCAGTCGAGATTGACGTTGATCGTGCGGCCGCTCTCGTCGGTCTCGGAGGTGGATTTGAATTCCGTGACCTTTGTGATGGTCGGCGTGACGCTCATGGCGTAGCTCGAGAGCATCGTCGGTGCGGAGATGACGATCTCATACTCCGTCCCGGAGACCAGGTTTTCAAACGTGACGTTCGGGACCGTGACCTCCTTCGTCTCCTCAAAGCCGGCCTTGTCCTTGATCGTGACGACCCACTTTTCCGGCGCGTCGCCGTCATACTGCCAGGTGAGGATGGCCGAGGAGCTCGAAAGCGCGATGGTCACGCTGTCGGCCTGCAGCTCGACGGTCGGGACGGTCGAAAGGGCGGTGCTGATGGCGCCGGTGAGCAGGGTGTCGGCCGGGGCCTGCAGGGTGAACGTGTATTCCGAGTCGGACAGCAGGTCGCTGATGACGACGGAGTGCCCGGAGAAGCTCACGCTCTTCGGCTCCGTCCCGGCGGTCTCATAGGTGACGGTCCAGGTGTCGAAGTCCGGGCCATCCTGCAGGATGAAGTTGAGCTCAGCCTGCGTGATGGAGATGGGCGTGGCCGTGAAGCTCAGGATCTTCGTCTCCGCGAGCGTCGAGGCGGTGGCGGAGTAGGAGCCGCTCATCTTTTTGCCCTCGAGCGCGACGGCCTCGATGGTGTACTGTGTGCCGGGCACGAGCGAATCGAAGGTCAGATCGCCGCCGGCGACATAGGCCAGGGTCGACTGGTTGCCGTAGGCGTCGGAGCAGGTGACGTTGAACGCGCCGCTTTCCTCGCCGGACTCGACCTGCACGGTCAGATAGTCCGAGCCGATGTCGGTCACGGTCACGGAGCTGACGAACGTGACGGAGGGTACGATGATGAAGAACCACACCGCCGCGCAGATCGCGGCCAGCGCCGCCGCGCTGATGAGCACCGGCAGCAGCCACCGGGGCGCGGCCTTTGCCTTTTTCCGGCGCTGGCCCCGCGGGGGCAGGTTGATCTTCAGCTCGCCGTCGTCCTCCGCGGCTTCCGCGGCGTCCGGCGTCTCGTTGTCTTCAGACGCGTCCTGCAGATTCTCGTCGAGGCCGATGGAGTCCTGCCCGGCATTGCCGCGGTGGACCTCATCGATGATGGCGTTGAGCATCCCGGTGTCGGGGGAGAAGCTCTGCTTGAAGTCGTCGGCCATCTGCTCGGTGTCGGCGAACTGGACCGGCTCGACCTCCTCCTCGGCGTTCGGGTCGATGGGCTCAGGCTCGCCCTGGATGGGCGGGACGATCAGCGCGTCGGAGGCCTCGTTGCGCTTGCCGTATTCCAGCAGCGCCTCCTGCAGCTCCTGCGGCGTCTGGTACCGGTCCTCGGGCTTGAAGGCGCAGGCCTTCAGCAAAATGTCCGCCATCTCATAATCGGCGTACATCGGGGCCGGCAGCTGCTCGCCGGTGACGCGCAGCTTGTCCGCCGCACGGGCAGAGGTCTTTTCATCCTCAAACGGGCCGTGGTTGCCGTTGTAGATCCGGTAGAGGATCATACCGACAGAATAGATGTCGGTCGTCGGCTCGATCGTCCCGAGCAGGCTGAACAGCTCCGGCGCGGAGAACGAGCTGAGCATGGTTTCCGGCATGGAGCAGTATTTGAGCTCGTCGATCTTCGCAATGCCCAGATCGCCCAGCAGATAGTGGCCCGAGCTGCTTAAGTAAACGTTCGACGGCTTGACATTGCGGTGGATGAGTCCCGCCTCGCGCAGGCTGCACAGCGCGCTGCACAGATCCACGCCCAGGTTCACCGCGCCCGACTGCGTCATGGGCGTCCCGGCCAGCACCTCGGCGAGGGTCTGGCGGTATTCGGCGAGCAGGTAGATCTCAAAGCCGACGCCGTCCTCCTTGGGCTCGATCTGGTAGCTGCGGTAGCAGCCGATGTTCGGGCTGGCCGAGAGCTTTTCAAGCGTCTCGAGCTCTTCCTGATAATCGGCGGCGACCTGCTTGTAGTAATTCTGCGCATCCTCGACCGTGGCGGCCGCGCCGGTGAACATCAGCGCGTCGACCTGCTTCTGCGATTCCGGAATGCAGATATGCTTCAGATAATAGGACTGATTGCTTTTTGTGCTCTTTACGATATAGACAGATGTACCGCCGCGCACGCTGATGCATTTGACGACTTCCATGTTCGTCAGCAGCGGCGATATCATTTTCAGTTCTGGCAAACCATTCGCCTCCTTTACAAACACATCTTTATTCTATGTCATTTTCATAAAAAATGCAATACAATATCTTGTCCCATCCACTTGGAATCTGTAACAATCTGTGATATACTGTCCTCAAGTCTGAACATTTGCAAGCAAGCTGCCCGCCGTTTGGCGGGCGGAACGACAACGGAGGTTCTTATGGAACTGAGAAACTGTGAATACTGCGGCACGGCCTATGACGCGCGTCTGAGCCAGTGCCCGCTTTGCGGCCGGACGGCCGGCGGCCAGAAGGCCCCCGCCCAGCCGGAGCCGAAGCGCGCGCGCCCCGCCGCAGAAAATAAACCGGCAAGACCCCAGCCCCTGCAGCCAGAAGCCCCCGAACGGACCGAAAAGGCCCCCGCCGGCAAGCGTCTGCGGCAGGAGCCCGGCGCCCCCCGCGCCGCCCGCGGCTATACCGGCAAGCGCCTGCGCACCGGCGCGGCTGCCCCGGCGCAGGACGGCTCCGACGCGCCTGAGGCCCCGAAGGGCGGCAACGTCTATGCCATCCCGAAGTGGATGATGGCCACGATCTGCGTCATTCTCGGCCTCGCCGTGCTCGGCGGCGCGCTGCTGGCGTTCAGCCGCCTCGGCTGGTCGCCGCTCTACCGCGAGACGACGCTCGAAGCCCCCGCGCAGACCGCCGACACCCAGCCTGAGACAACGCAGCCCGAACCCGCGCAGTCTTCGCAGCCAGCAGAGGCTGCGTCCGACCCCGCCGCGGATGAAAACCGCTACCGCAATGAGGAGGACCAGCAGCCCGTTCAGGCCGAAGAGACCTCCCAGCAGCCCGACAGCCCCGCCTGCACCAGCCTGACGCTCTCGGCCCCGACCGTGACGTTTGAGGACGCGGGCCGCTTCTTCAACATCACCTTCACCCGCAAGCCCGCCGAGTGCACCGAGCCCGTCACCTTCACCTCCAGCGACGAGAGCGTCGCCACGGTCTCCGAGCAGGGCAAGATCGTCGCTGTCAACGCCGGCTCCGCCGTCATCACCGCCGCCTGCGGCGAGCAGACGGCCCAGTGCCTCGTGACCTGCGACTTTGCCTACGTCGGCGCGGAGACGACGGAGGAGGGGAGCGTCCCGCTTGCCCTCAGCAAGGACGATCTGACGTTCTTCAATGCCGGCGAGCAGTACACCCTCTCCGTCACCGGCGCGCCGGAGGGCGCGAAGATCACCTACGTCTCGAGCGACGAGTCCATCGCCACCGTCTCTGCTTCCGGCGTCCTGACCGCGCAGGGCAGCGGCACCACGACCGTCTCCGTCACCGTGGACGATAACCCCGCGATGACGTGCATCGTCCGCTGTAATTTTGAAGACGGCGCGGCCGATGCCGCCACCTGCACCATCAGCAACAGCGACGTCACCATGGGCGTCAAGGGCGAGACGTTCCAGATCTCCCTGCGCGACGCGAACGGCGACAAGATCACGGGGCTGCTGTGGGTCTCGAGCGACCTGTCCATCTGCTCGGTCGACGGCACCGGCGTCGTCAAAGCCGAAGGCAGCGGCACCGCCTACGTCTCCACCACCTACAACGGCGTCAGCTACCAATGCATCGTCCGCTGCAACCTCCAATAAAGAAAAGGCTCCCTTGTGTAAAGGGAGCTGTCACCGAAGGTGACTGAGGGATTGAACCCCGCCGCAGCGGGCAAAGGCTCCCCTCCCAGGGGAGCTGGCTCGGCG
>DHKK01000182.1:3242-3587 GCA_002404795.1 Clostridiales bacterium UBA4696 | reverse complement strand
AAGGGGCGCTTGGTTACGGTTTGATGCATTCTGCCTCTGAATTCAGGCGGGACCCTGGTTTTCAGGCGTCGTTCCACTCGATAGTCACCTCATGGGCGTCTTACTACGCGCCGCCTGATACGGGGGTATCAGATTTGTAACTAGTTACTGTAGAATATCTGCCATAAATAGAAGGTGCAGACCGGATTTGTCGGTCTGCACCTTTTTGCGGGGAGTTTTCAGTTTTTGAGCACCCAATGCCTTCCCCTATGAGGGGAAGGTGGCACGGCGGAGCCGTGACGGATGAGGTGGAGGCAGCTGCATCTATGCGACGTTGTCCACTTCATCAGTCGCCTCCGGCGACAG
>DHKK01000182.1:0-3104 GCA_002404795.1 Clostridiales bacterium UBA4696 | reverse complement strand
ACCTTCGGTGACAGCTCCCCTGCAAGGGGAGCCTCGAGCACTGCCTGTATAAAAAGAAGCTCCCTCACAAGGGAGCCTCTTTTTATGCCTCCTGGCGGCCTTTTTTGCGGAACAGCATCGTGATGCACCACAGTCCGGCGATGCCGACGACGGCGTAGATCACGCGGCTGACCCCGGCGGTCTGCCCGCCGAAGATCCACGCGACCAGATCGAACCGCGCGAAGCCGACCAGACCCCAGTTGATCGCCCCGATGATGGCGAGGATCAGACAAAGTGTGTCCATAATTCCTTCTCCTTGCATAAAATCAAGCTTGAATCAAAGCTAGTATGGCCCCCATGTTCCCGCTTCATGCGTCCGCGGCAAAAATCTTCAAATACCTGTTGCTTTTGCGGCAGGATTTTGTATAATGAACATAGAGCCTGTTATTTTTTTAGGCTTCAACAAATTTTTTTAGTCGAGGACTGCCCTATGTATATGACCTGCCTGGACCTTGAGGGCGTGCTGGTGCCCGAGATCTGGATCGCTTTTTCCGAAGTCAGCGGCATTGCCGAGCTGCGCCGCACCACGCGCGACGAGCCGGACTATGAAAAGCTCATGCGCTGGCGCATGGACATCCTGCGGCAGCACGGCCTGGGCCTCAAACAGATCCAGGACGTCATCGCAAGAATCGACCCGCTGCCCGGCGCGAAGGAATTTTTGGACGAGCTGCGCGCGACGACGCAGGCCGTCATCGTCAGCGACACGTTTGAAGAATTCGCGCAGCCGCTCATGAAAAAGCTCGGCTGGCCGACCATCCTCTGCAACTCGCTCGAAGTTGGCCGCGACGGTATGCTCACCGGCATCAAGATGCGCTGCGAGCACTCTAAGCTCACCACCGTCCGTGCCCTGCAGTCCATCGGCTACGAGACCATCGCCTCCGGCGACAGCTACAACGATCTGGAGATGATCCTCGCCAGCAAGGCCGGCTTCCTCTTCCGCTCCACGGACAAGATCAAGGCCGACTATCCCCAGCTGCCAGCCTTCGAGACCTACGACGAGCTTCTCAACGGAATCAAAGCCGCCATGGCTTGATCAATACGAAAAAAACAATGTGAAAGGTGATTCAAGATGAACGCATTTTTACCCGCTGATATCCTGATGCCCAAGACTGATCATATGGAGAAATGGGCCGTCATCGCCTGCGACCAGTTCACGTCCGATCAGGCGTACTGGGACCGCGTGCGCAAGAACGCCGAGGGCGCTGTGTCCACCATCAACCTCATCCTCCCCGAGGCCGAGCTCGGCACCGAGAAGGAAGCGGAGCACACCGCCGAGATCAACGCCACCATGAAAAAGTACATGGAAGACGGTGTGTTCACGGTCTATCCCAACAGCTACGTCTACGTTGAGCGTACGCTCGAGAACGGCTCCATCCGCGAAGGTCTTGTCGGCATGGTCGACCTCGATGCTTACGACTACACCCCCGGCGCGACCAGCGCCATCCGCGCCACCGAGCGCACCGTGCCCGAGCGCATCCCGCCCCGTCAGCGTGTCCGCCGCGACGCGCCCATCGAGCTGCCGCACGTGCTGATGCTCTGCGACGACCACGACAAGAAGCTCATCGAGCCGATCGCCGCCAAGAAGGACTCCCTCAAGAAGATCTACGACTTCGACCTCATGGAAGACGGCGGCCACATCACCGGCTGGCTCGTCGAGGGCAAGGACGTCGAAGACTTCAACAAGGCCCTGACCGAGTATTCCGCCACCGTCGGCGAGAAGTACACCGGCCTCAAGGGCACCCCGATGGTCTTCGCCGTCGGCGACGGCAACCACTCCCTCGCCACGGCCAAGAGCTGCTACGAAGAGCTCAAGAAGAACAACCCCGGCGTCGACCTCTCGAACCATCCGGCACGTTATGCGCTGGTTGAGCTTGAAAACATCCACGACCCCGCGCAGGTCTTCGAGCCCATCCACCGCGTCATCTTCAAGACCGAGCCGAAGAAGCTCCTCAAGGCCCTCGAAGACGCCTGCGGCGGCACCGAAGGCTTCCCGGTCAAGTGGTACATCGGCAGCGAGTCCGGCACCATCGTCCTCGACAAGAACAAGGGCGAGCTGGCCGTCGGCATCCTGCAGCATTTCCTCGATGATTACCTCAAGGAGAATGCGGGCGAGATCGACTACATCCACGACGACGACGCTCTCATCAGCTTCGCCAAGCAGCCCAACGCCATCGGCTTCCTGCTGCCTGCCATGGAAAAGAGCCAGCTGTTCCGCGGCGTCATCGCCGACGGCGTCCTGCCCCGGAAGACCTTCTCCATGGGCCACAGCCGTGAAAAGCGGTACTATCTGGAAGGCAGAAAGATCAAGTGAAGCGCATCACCGAAGGGGCCTTCGCAAAGCTCAATCTGACGCTCGACGTGCTGGACCGGCGCGCCGACGGCTACCATGACATCAAGTCCATCATGCAGACCGTTTCCCTGCATGACGACGTGCTGGTCGATCTTGGCGGCGAGGGCTGGCAGGTCCACTGCTACCGCGAGCTGCTCCCGCCCGACGCGGACGAGGATACCCCGCCCGAGCTCGTGACCTGCGGCCTGCCGCAGGACCGCGACAACCTCGCCTGGAAGGCGGCCGAGGCGTTCTACGCCCGCACCGGCCTGCCCAAAGAGGGGCTGGAGATCTTCATCAATAAGCGCATCCCGATGCAGGCCGGTCTCGGCGGCGGCAGCGCCGACGCGGCGGCCGTCCTGCGGGCGCTCAACCGCGCGTATGACGCGCCGCTGTCCATCCCCGCGCTGTGTGAGCTTGGCGCGCAGGTCGGCTCCGATGTGCCGTTCTGCGTGATGGGCGGCACGGCCATCGTGGAGGGCCGCGGCGAGCTGCTGACGAAGCTGCCGCCCGCGCCGGAGTTCTTCCTCGTCATCTGCAAGCCGGATTTCTCCGTCTCCACGCCGGAGCTCTACCGCAAGCTCGACGAGACCTTCATCGAGAAGCGGCCGGACCACAAGTCCATGCAGCTGAACCTGCAGAAGGGCGAGCTGCTCGGCATCGGCGGGAGCCTGTGCAACGTGTTCGAGCCGATCGTCATGCAGGAGCATTTTGATATCAACTATATCCGCTCCAT
>DHKK01000107.1:3274-6880 GCA_002404795.1 Clostridiales bacterium UBA4696 | reverse complement strand
TTTCTTCCTTTCCAAACCGCAAACTGAATTTGCGGTTTGGATTTTTCTATGCAAATTTGCGACAACCTCTCAGTCAGCCTTCGGCTGCCAGCTCCCCTGAAAGGGGAGCCTTGGGTTTTGCTTGACTTTCCTGCCCATTTCCGTTAGAATATATGTCGTTCATCGAGAGTCGATAACAGAAATTCGGCTGGATAAGATGTCGGGTGCGCCCGGGGTTTTATCCGGTTCTTTTTTTGGAGTCTGGTATGAAAAAACAGCAAAATGATTTCCTGACCGGAAGCATCCTTCCGTCGCTGCTGCGCTTTGCGGGCCCGGTGCTGCTGGCACTGTTCCTGCAGGCGATGTACGGCGCGGTCGATCTGATCGTCGTCGGCAAATTCGCGGACACGGCGGATATCTCCGCCGTCTCGACCGGCAGCCAGGCCATGCAGCTGGTCACCTCGCTGCTTGTCGGCCTGACGACGGGCGTGACCGTCCTGCTCGGGCAGAAGATCGGTGAGGAAAGGCCCGATGAGGCCGGGAGCGTCATCGGCTCCGCTATCTGCCTGTTCGTTTGCATCGCGCTCGGGCTGACCGCCGTACTTGTGACGCTGGCCGCGCCCTTCTGCCGCCTGCTGCAGGCGCCGGAAGAGGCCTTCGTCCCCACGACGCAGTATGTGCGCATCTGCTCGGCCGGCACGCTGTTCATCGTCGCCTTCAACGTCATCGGCAGCGTCTTCCGCGGTCTCGGCGATTCCAAAATGCCGCTCATCACGGTCGCCATCGCGTGCGTCGTGAATATCTTCGGCGATCTGCTGCTGGTCGCCGTCTTCCACCTCGGCGCGGCGGGCGCGGCACTGGCGACGGTGTTCGCGCAGGCCATCAGCGTGGTCCTGTCTCTGCTCGTGATCGCGCGGCGCAAGCTGCCGTTCACCTTCCGCAGGGAGCAGCTGCGTTTCGACCGGCCGCTCACGGCCGGGATCCTGCGCCTCGGCGTGCCGATCGCGCTGCAGGACGTGCTGGTCGGCGTGTCTTTTCTGGTGATTTTGGCGATCGTCAACTCGCTGGGGCTGCTGCAGTCGGCGGGCATGGGTATCGCGGAGAAGGTCTGCGCGTTCGTCATGCTGCTGCCGTCAGCCTTTTCGCAGTCCGTCTCCGCCTTCGTCGCGCAGAATACCGGCGCGGCCAAGCCGGACCGGGCCAAAAAGGCCCTGCGCTACAGCGTTATCACGTCGCTGTGCATCAGCGTGTTCGTATTCTACTTCAACTTCTTCCACGGCGATCTGCTGGCCGGGATCTTTGCCAATGACCGCGCCGTCATCCTCGAGGCCGCGGACTATCTCAAGGCCTATGCCATCGACTGTCTGCTGACCTCGTTCCTGTTCTGCTTCGTGGGCTATTTCTCCGGCCTCGGCAAGACGGTCTTCGTCATGGCGCAGGGCATCCTCGGCGCGTTCGGCGTGCGCATCCCGGTGTCGTTCTTCATGTCCCGCCTGCCGAACGTGCGCCTGTTCTATATCGGCCTCGCCACCCCCTGCTCGACCGTCGTGCAGGTCCTCCTGTGCCTTGCCTACTACGCGCATCTCAGCCGCCGGGAAAAAGCAGGGCCCGCCGCCTGAATCCCGCACAAAAAACCTCCGTCAGCCGCTGGCTGACGGAGGTTTTCGCTTTTCAGGTCTTGTCTCAGATCGTCGGCTGGTTGGCAGCTTCGATGATCTTGACGAACTTCTCGGGCACGAGGGATGCGCCGCCGATGAGGCCGCCGTCGATGTCAGGCTGGGCCAGCAGGTCATAGGCGTTCTTCTCGTTCATGGAGCCGCCGTACAGGATGGAGATCGCGCGGGCGACCTTGGCACCGTACAGCTTGCGGATGACCGCACGGATGTTCTCGCAGACCTCTTCGGCCTGCTCGGGCGTGGCGGTCTTGCCGGTGCCGATGGCCCAGATGGGCTCATAGGCGATGATCATCTTGCGGATCTTGTCCTCGCCGATGGAGGCAAGGCCGGTCTTGATCTGCATGGTGATCCATTCCTCGGTGATGCCCGCCTCACGCTGCTCGAGGCTCTCGCCCACGCACATGATGGGGACCAGACCGTTGTCGAGCGCGGCCAGGACCTTGGCGTTCACGTCCGCGTTCGTCTCGCCCATGGCGCGGCGCTCGGAGTGGCCGAGAATGACGTACTTGCAGCCGGCGTCGAGCAGCATGTTGGCCGCGATCTCGCCGGTGTAGGCGCCGGAGGCGTTGGCGTTGCAGTTTTCAGCGCCGATGCCGACGCGGGTCTCGCGCATGGCGCGGACAGCAGCCGGGATGCAGACGGCCGGCACGCACAGCGCCACATCACACCAGCGGCCCTTGGGCATGATGGCCTTGAACTCGGTCATAAACGCCTTCGTCTCCGTCGGCGTCTTGTTCATCTTCCAGTTGCCCGCGATAACAGTCTTGCGATACTTTCTGTTCATTGTGAATCTCCTAAATAATTATATCAAAATCAGTTTTACCTTATAATCCCGCGCCCGCAGGCGCACCTAACAAGTTTCCGGGCACCGATTCAGCCATCACCAACAATGACGTACTGCGTCAGAAATGGCCACGACAAAAGAGTGCTCTGTCTTCGCCACCGGCGAGAGATTTTTGTGCAGGGCAAGGCGGACGGACGCAGGCGTACGTGCTGTACGTCAAGTCCGGACAACGCGGCCCTGCGCGAAAAGATCCGGCGGCGCTGAACGTTTAGAGTAGTTTTACTTATCCTGCAGGCAGGCAATACCGGGCAGCTCCAGCCCCTCAAGGAACTCGAGGGAAGCACCGCCGCCGGTGGAAATATGCGTGATCTTGTCCGCAAAGCCCAGCTGCTCGCAGGCCGCCGCAGAGTCGCCGCCGCCGACGATGGTCACAGCGTCGGAATCCGCCAGCGCCTGTGCCACGGCAATGGTGCCCTTGGCCAGCGTCGGGTTCTCGAACACGCCCATGGGTCCGTTCCAGACAACGGTCTTCGCGTTCTTGATGGCATCGGCAAACAGCGCGCGGGTCTTTTCGCCGATATCAAGGCCTTCCTTGTCGGCTGGGATGGCGGTCACGTCGACGGTCTCGACGTCGACCGGCGCGTCGATCGGGTTCGGGAAGTCGGCAGCCACGACGGTGTCGATCGGGAGCAGGAGCTTGACGCCCTTCTCCTCGGCCTTCTTCATCATGTCCTTGCAGTAATCGACCTTCTCTGCGTCAAACAGGCTCTTGCCGATGCCGTAGCCCTTGGCCGCGACGAAGGTATAGGCCATGCCGCCGCCGATGATGAGGGTATCGACCTTCTCAAGCAGGTTGTTGATGACGTTCAGCTTGTCGGAGACCTTCGCGCCGCCGAGGATGGCGACGAACGGACGCTCCGGATCGGCCAGGGCCTTGCCCATGATGGAAACTTCCTTCTGCACCAGATAGCCGCAGACGGCGGGCAGATAGTCGGCAACGCCGGCGGTAGAGGCATGCGCGCGGTGCGCGGTGCCGAAGGCGTCGTTCACGAAAATGTCAGCCATGGAAGCGAGCTTCCTGGAAAGCTCGGGGTCGTTCTTGGTCTCGCCCTTTTCAAAGCGGGTGTTCTCGAGCAGCATGACCTCGCCGTCCTTGAGGGAGGCGGC
>DHKK01000107.1:2074-3177 GCA_002404795.1 Clostridiales bacterium UBA4696 | reverse complement strand
ACGGTCGGCCACGACCTGCAGGCTCAGCTCCGGCTTCACTTCGCCCTTGGGCTTGCCCATGTGGGAGCAGAGGATGACGCGGGCGTTATGCTTCACGAGATACTGAATGGTCGGCAGCGCGGCGACGATGCGCTTGTCGCTCGTGATCTTCCCGTCCTTGGTGGGGACGTTAAAGTCGCAGCGGCAAAGGACGCGCTTGCCCGCGACGTCGATATCTTCAACAGACTTCTTGTTGTAGTTCATAGATGTTCCTCCTTATTTGATGGCGGGGCAGCCCGCTTGTTTACCGGTTCCAGTCGGCCATTTTTCCTTCGGTCTTCAGGTGCGGGAATTGCTGCTGCCGCAGCGCTTCAAACACGCCGATGGCAGCGGAATTGCTGAGATTGAGGCTCCGAGCCTCCGCGCGGATGGGGATGCGGACACAGCTGTCATAGTGCGCGGCGAGGAAGTCCTCCGGCAGGCCCTTGGTCTCCTTGCCGAAGAAGAGGTAGGTCCCGTCGGGATAGTCGGCCTCGTCGTAGCGGCGGGGTGCCTTGGTGGAAAACAGGCGCAGGCAGGACGGATGATTCTTTGCAAAGAAATCGTCCAAATCCTCATACACCCGAACGTCTACCAGGTGCCAGTAGTCGAGCCCCGCGCGCTTGACCGCCTTGTCGGAAATGTCAAAGCCCAGGGGCTTCACGAGATGCAGGACACTGCCGGTCGCGGCGCAGGTGCGCGCGATATTTCCGGTGTTGGCCGGGATCTCGGGTTCTACCAATACAACATGCAGCATGTGAAAAACTCCTTGCCCGCCGTTTCCCGGCAAGCAAGCATATTCTATGACAGAACGTCACAGATTTCAACTGTTTTTCAGAAAAAAATCAAGATTTTCGTGAAAAAAATTTTCCCTTTGCGGCGCTCCATTTTTGGTGATTCTTACACGCCTACAGCCGCCAGTCGATCGCGCGGCTGCCGGCAGACTCCAGAAAGGCGTTGATCTTCGAAAACGGCCGGCTGCCGAAGAAGCCGCGGTAGGCGCTCAGCGGACTCGGATGCGGCGCCTGCAGCACGAGACGGGGATACGGGCTGTCCGCGGCGATGGCCGCCTTCTTCTGCGCGTG
>DHKK01000107.1:0-1990 GCA_002404795.1 Clostridiales bacterium UBA4696 | reverse complement strand
CGGCGTCGGTGAACGTCTGCCAGCCGAACGCCTGATGGCTGGCCGCTTTGCCCGCCTCCACGCTCAGGCTGCTGTTGAGCAGGAAAACGCCCTGCCGCGCCCAGGCGGTCAGATCGCCGCTTTCTGGCGGCGTCACACCGCAGTCTGCCTGCAGCTCCGTCAGGATATTGCGCAGCGACGGCGGCAGCTTCACGCCCGGCTTCACGGAAAAGGCCAGCCCGTTGGCCTGCCCCGGCTCGTGATACGGGTCCTGCCCCAGGATCACGACCCGCACCGCCTCCGGCGGTGTGAGCCGGAAGGCGGCGAACAGCGCCTCCCGCGGCGGATAGACCGTGGCCGCGGCATAGGCCGCGTCCACCCGCTCTGCGAGCGTCCGCCAGTACGGCTTTTCGAATTCCCCCTGCAAAAGCGCCTGCCACGCGCCGAGTTCTTCCGGTCTCATGGTATTACTCCTTATTATCTCCGGTTTTTCCGCATTCTTTCGCAATATTTATACCACAGAAAAACCCGGAACACAAGCGCCGCCCGGCGCATAGGGTTTTGCGAGGTGATCGTATGCAGATCTATGTGGTAAAGCCCGGCGATACGCTCTTTTCGATCGGCCGGGCGCTGGGGCTCGCGCCCGGCTTTCTCGCGCGGTACAACGGCCTGCAGGAGCCGTACCGGCTGGCCGTCGGCCAGAGCCTTCTGGTCTTGTATCCGGAACAGACCGTGACCGTGCAGCCCGGCGACACGCTCACGTCCATCGCCGCCAGCGCCGGGACGGATGTGGCTTCCCTGTACCGGATGAACCCGAACCTTTCCGGCTTCGACCGGATCTACCCCGGCCAGATCCTCGTGACCCGGCTCGAGCAGGCCGCGCGCCGCCCCGCGGTCGTCAGCGGCTATGCCTACCCGTATGTGTCCGAACGCGTGCTGCGCGGCATCCTGCCGTATGCCGGGGCGCTGGCCCCGTTTACTTACGGCTTTACGCCGGAGGGGACGCTGGTCCCGATGGACGACGAGCGGCTGCTGGCTCTGGCCGGAGCCTGCGGCGTGCAGCCGCTGCTGCACCTGTCGACGCTCACAGCCGCCGGGACCTTCTCCGCCGCGCAGGCAGCCGCGCTGCTGCAGGATCCGGCCCTGCAGCAGACGCTCGCGGCTGGCGTCCTGCAGACGATGCTGGAAAAAGGCTACGAGGGGCTCGACGTGGATTTTGAGTATCTCGGCCGGGAGCTGGCAGAGCCCTACGCGGCGTTTATCCAGCTGCTGCGCGATACGCTCGCCCCCTACAGCCTGCCCCTCATCACCGCCCTGGCCCCCAAAACCTCCGCCTCCCAACCCGGCACCCTCTACGAAGGCCACAACTACGCCTCCCTCGCCGCCGCCAGCGACGCAGTACTGCTGATGACATAGGGCGACGTTGATTTGCACACAAGCCGAAAATCCTTGAGAATCAAGGATAAAATGAGAGGCAGTATTTGCAAAGCGTTCTCATGGACAAGCACGGTAAACCTGAATATCACGAAAAAGCACGGTTTGACAAGAAATCAAATCGTGCTTTTTCTATGACGTAGATTATCGACCCCAAGCGGAGAAAGGAGCGGCAAATATGGCGGCGGTCATCGTATCAGATTATTTCTACGGTGACGAATCAAAGGAGTTCAGCTATTTCCGCATCCCCCGCCTACTGATTACACACCAGCGATTCAAAAACGTATCCGTCGAAGCAAAGCTGCTATATGGCCTGCTGCTTGACCGCATGGGTCTGTCCGAAGAACACGGCTGGTACGACGAGGACGGGCGCGTGTTCATTTATTACACAGTCGAAGAAATTGCCGACGATCTCTGCTGCGGACGCGACAAGGCGATGAAGCTGCTGGCAGAGCTGGACAAAGCCAAGGGCGCTGGCCTGATCGAGCGTGTCCGCCAAGGCCAGGGCAAGCCGACGAAAATATATGTCAAGCGGTTTACGACCCGCGAGGTTCCACCTAGTGGTATAAAAAGTTTG
>DHKK01000030.1:6359-8658 GCA_002404795.1 Clostridiales bacterium UBA4696 | reverse complement strand
AGGAAATGCTCGCGCTTGTGCGTGGTGTTCATCCCGAAGAAGACGCCCTGCGCCTGCGCGTCAAAGACCGGGGAGCGTTCGCCCTCGAGATACGGCAGGTAGATGAGGCCGCCCGCGCCCGCCGGGACCGTCGCCGCGGCGGAATCGAACGCGCGGGCCGAAGCCACGTCAAACAGCTCCATCGCCCACGAGACCGACCGCCCCGCGCACTGCTCCGTGCCGAAGACGTTGCAGCCGTGGCCGTCGAGCGTGTAGATGTGGAAGACGCGGTGCTGCGGGTCGATAAACGGCTCTTCCATCTGCCCGGCGATCCACGCGGTGGTGCCGAGACTGAGGTAGAAATCGCCGGGCTTCGCCACGCCCGCACCAATGTTGGCGCATGCACCGTCGCCGCCGCCGACGGACACCGGGATGCCCGCCCGCAGGCCGAGGCAGCCCGCCGCTTCTTCGGACAGGTAGCCCGCTAGCTCGCAGCTCGTGCGGATCTCGGGGAATTTTTCCGCGTCCACGCCGACGTTCCGGAACATATCCAGATCGTACTGCCGTGTGCGCAGATTCATGAGCAGCCCGTGCGAGGCGTCGGACATGTCGGTCGTGTCCATATGCCCGGTCAGGCGGTAGACCAGATAGTCCTTCGACTGCAGGATCCGGGCGGTCCGGGCGTAGAGCTCCGGCTCGTGCTCCTTGAGCCAGAGGGTCTTGCAGAGCGTCGAGGCCGGGGAGAGCACGTTGCCGCAGATCTCATAGAAATAGTCCCGGCCATAGCGGGCGCGCAGCGCGTTGGAGATGGCCAGCGCGCGGGTGTCCGCGTGGATCATCGCGGGGCGGAGCGTCTGCCCCTCGCTGTCCATCGGCAGGCAGCCGAGCATATGGCCCGAGACGCCGATGGCGTCGACCCGCTTGACATACTCCGGTGCAAGCTCGCGGAGCATCATCATCGCGCGGACCGCGCTCATCCACCAGTCCGCGGCCTCCTGCTCGCAGCCGCCGTCGGGATAGTGGTGGGTCGGGTAGGTGGTCGTCACATTGCGGATGATATTGAGGTTTTCGTCGACCAGCGAGGCCTTCAGGCCGCTGGTGCCGATATCAAAAGCCAGTAGTGTGCTGTGCAAACTGAATCACTCCATGTATGGGATGCCGGGTGGCCCCGGTGGGGATGCCCTGTTTTATTGTACAATATCCCACCGGAAATGCAAAGAGCTTTTTGCGCAATCTGCCTGAAAAAAGGCGGGCATCTGCCCGCCTTTTTTGTTTTGCCGGTTCAGCGGATGTTCTTGTACATCGGGCCGTAGGCGGCGCAGGCACGGTAGTCCTGGCCTTCCTTGTCCATGCCGAAGGCATTCCAGGCCGCCGGACGGAAGACGTCCTTGTCGGCGACGTTGTGCATGCACACGGGGATGCGCAGCATCGAGCAGAGCGTGATGAGGTCCGCGCCGACGTGACCGTAGGAGATCGCGCCGTGGTTCGCGCCCCAGTTCTGCATGACGGAGTAGGCGCTCTCAAACGGGCTGCCGGACTTGCCGTCGCAGCGCGGGGTGAACCAGGTGCAGGGCCACGTGGGGTTCGTGCGCTCCATGAGCGTATCGGTGACCTCGTCGGGCAGCTTCACGGTCCAGCCCTCGGCGATCTGCAGCACGGGGCCGAGCCCCTTGACGAGGTTCAGGCGGATCATGGTCGCGGGCATTTCCGCGCGGGTGACAAAGTGGCTGGAGAAGCCGCCGCCGCGGAAGTTGTCGAAGCCGGCCTCGCACCAGACGGTCGCATCGGTCATCTTCTGGATGTCCGCGTCGTCCACTTCCCACCAGCGCTTCATGACGGCATTGCCATTTTCGTCCGTGCACTCGCCGCAGGCGTCGAGGCAGGCCGCGCCGGAGTTCAGCAGGTGGATGATGCCGCCGTTTTCCTTCGCCTTGCCCTCGAGATCGTAGCCGGTGACGCGCTTCGTGGCCTCGGGAGACCAGTAGGTGCGCACGTCGGCAAAGATCTGCGCGCGGTTGGTCAGCAGCTCCATGAAGAGCATGCCGATGCCGTTGAGCACGTCGTTCTCGGTCGCGAAGACCATCGGCTCCTTCGGGCCTTTGAAGTCGAAGGACGAGTTGAGCACGGCCTCGGGATAGTCGCAGTTGGGCCAGTGGTCGGTCCACTGTCTCTGGCCCTGGAAGCCGGCGGCGATGGCGTTGTGGCCGACCTTCTCCTCTTCAAAGCCTGCGGGCAGGTTCTGGTTGCCCTGGATCAGGTCCTTGATGATGCAGTACATCTTGATCGTGAATTCCCACTGCTTTTCCTTTTCCTCGGGGGT
>DHKK01000030.1:0-6241 GCA_002404795.1 Clostridiales bacterium UBA4696 | reverse complement strand
CTTCGTCCAGGCCAGCGCCTTTTCATAGGCCTCGTGGTCATAGATGCCCTCTTCCATGCGGCGCAGGATCTCGACCTCGTCGACGGACTCGACGCGCAGGCCCAGATATTCCTCCATGAAGTTCTGGTCCATGATGGAGCCGCCGATGCCCATGGTGACGGAGCCGATCTGCAGATAGCTCTTGCCGCGCATCGTGGCAGCCGCGACGGCCGCCCGGCCGAAGCGCAGGAGCTTTTCCTTCACGTCGTCGGGGATGTCGGTGACCTGATCGCGGTCCTGCACCTCATGGCCGTAGATGCCGAAGGCGGGCAGGCCCTTCTGCGCGTGGGTCGCCAGGACGGAGGCGAGATACACCGCGCCCGGGCGCTCGGTGCCGTTGAAGCCCCAGACGCCCTTGATGGTCATGGGATCCATGTCCATGGTCTCGGAGCCGTAGCACCAGCAGGGGGTGACGGACAGGGTGATGGCGACGCCCTCGCGCTTGAACTTCTCCGCGCAGGCAGCGGACTCCGGCACGCGGCCGATGGACGTATCGGCCATGACGACCTTTACGTGTTCGCCGTTGGAGTAGTAGAGATTATCCTCGAACAGTTTTTTTGCGGCCTCGGCCATGGCCATGACCTGGTCTTCCAGGCTCTCACGCAGCTGCATGGGGCCGCGGCGGCCGTCGATGATGGGGCGGATGCCGATCACGGGGTATTCGCCGATGTAACGATTCTTTGCCATTTGATTCGCTCCTTTATGTAGTTTCAGGTTTGATCAGTCAAAGTCCTTCCGGACGGGTTCACGTGTCTGTAAGTCGCGCCTTGAGCCGCAGGAGCCGCGCGGGCTGGTCGCTGCCGCTCATGCGCGCGATCAGGAGCTCGGCTGCGCGGCGGCCCATCTCATCCATGGGCTGCTCGACGATATCGAGCCTGGGCGTCACGATCGAGCAGAGGTCGACGTTGTCGTAGCCGATGAAGTCCATCTGCGCGGGCAGCGCCACGCCGCGCTCATGCGCGGCCATGATCGCGCCGAGGGTCATGTCGTAGTTGGTCACGAAGACGGCCGTCGGCGGCTGCGGCATATCGAGCAGCGCCCGGAACAGCCGCGACCCGGACTCGAGGTCGTAGTTCCCGGCCAAAATCAGCGACTCGTCGACCGGCAGGCGGTAATCCTCCAGCACGCGGCGGTAGCCGACGGTACGCTCGCGCGCGGTGGAGATGGTCTGCGGGCCGGCGATGAGGCCGATGCGGCGGTGGCCGCGGCCGATCAGCAGCTCGATGGCCATATAGACGGCGTTGAGGTTGTCGACCACGACGGTGTCATAGTCCACCTGGTCGAGCGAACGGTCGATCAGCACGACGGGGATGGCGCCGACGCGGGCGCGGACCTCGCCGGCCGTGACGTTCTCGGGGACGTAGACGATGCCATCGACGTGATAGCGCGCGAGAAATTCAAGCTTTTTCAACTCCTGCTCCCGGTCAAAATCGTAGCTGCAGACGAAGCACTCGTAGCCGCTGCGGCGCAGCACAGGCTCCATCGCCGCCACAACGCGCCCGAAGAACGGGCTGGAGATCGTCGGCAGGAGAACGCCGATGGTCATCGACCGGTTGGCCTTGAGGCTGCGGGCGAAGACATTGACGGAATAATCCAGCTCCTCGATGGCCGCGTCGATGGCAAGGCGGTTTTCCTCGCGGACGTTGCCGCCGTTGAGGTATTTGGAAATGGTGGAAAGGGAAAGCCCGGTCCTGCGGGCGACGTCTTTGATGGTCGACATGGCTGCTCCTGTATCGCATAACGTTTCGCTTTTTCTATATTGTACCGCATGCGATATCGCTGCGTCAAGCGGCAGTTTGCCCAAACAGAAGGCTTCTTTTTATGGAAAACGCGCAGGTCATCCGCAGTCTTCGACGTTGTCTTCCGTCGTTTTCGCCATGTCTCGCTTCGAAACGTTTTGTTTTACAGGATCTGTATGATTTGAATAGAGATCGTGCCGCCCCGGAGGGCGGCACGATCTGTTTTTGGGGAATGACAGAGGTGCTTCGGTCTCGATCAATCGTAAACCAGCAGGGCGATCATCTCGTCGTCGATGTTGGAAGCATCGTACCACTGTGCGCCGGTGTCGACGTCTTCGACAGGCTCGCCGTTGGCAGCCTTGACAGCCAGCTCAACAGCCTTGTAGCCGATCTGGTACGGATCCTGGGTGACGGAGCCGTAGAACCAGCCCTGACGGACCGCGTTCTTCTGGGCAGCGCCAGCGTCGAAGCCGGCGACGACCAGGCCCGCGTACTTGCCGCCCTCAGCGAGATCCTCGCCGTCGGAGACAGCAGCCAGGAAGCCGGTGACAGCGCCTTCGTTGGAGCAGAAGATCGCAACGGGGTTCAGGCCAAGCAGAGAGTTGGCAGCGGTCTGGACCGCGGTAGCCTCGGTGGTAGCGGAGATGGCGACCTCAATGATGATGGCGGGCGCGTCGACCTTCTTTTCCCACTTGGTATGGCCTTCGATGGAGACCTTGCCGGGCTGATAGGTCTCGGCGATCTTGGCCATCTCATTGACGAAGCCGGTGGTACGGCCTGTGATGGAGTCGGAGACAGCATCCTGCGACAGGCAGCCGATGATGATGGGGTTATCGGAGGTCGCGTTCTTCATGGCCTCGACGATGGTCTCGTTCTCGCCAAACTTGTCGGCAGCGATGGCAGCCGCGTTCTCGTTGTTGGTGCAGGCGGTCGCCTTGACAGCGCCGGTGGTGTCGCCGGGAACGCCGGAGTCAAAGCCGATGACGGGGATGTCCTTCTCTGCGCACTCTTCGAGGATCTCGGTAACAGCTTCGGTGGACAGGGCAGCCAGAGCCATAGCCTTGGGGTTCTTGGCCAGCTCGTTCTTGACCATGTTGACCTGCGCGTCAATCTCGGTCTCGGAAGCGGGGCCGTCGAAGTAGATGTCGACATTGTAGTCCTCAGCAGCTGCTGCGGAGCCAGCGGCGACTGCCTGCCAGAACTGATGCTGGAAGCCCTTCGCCATGACGGGGATGTACATCTTTTCGCCGGTGGTCTCGGCAGCCGGAGTTTCCTCGGCGGGTGCCTCTTCGGTGGTGGTGGTCTCTTCGGTCGTGGTGGTGGTCTCGGTGGTGGTTTCGGTCTTTGCGGGCTCGGTCTTGGCGGCGCAGGCAGCCAGAGCGAGGACCATGACCAGTGCCAGAAGCAGAGCGATCAGTTTTTTCATGTGTGAGTTCCTCCTAAATTTTTTATCAAACACGCTTTGCGTGCAGGATACAAGTTATGGATGTTGGGCTTTAGCCCTTCTTGACGCGGTTAGCGGCCTTCGTTCTTGCGATGTCGAGCAGGACCGCGCCGATGACGACGACGCCGGTGAGGAACGTCTGCCACGGAGCCTGCAGGCCGCAGGAGGACAGACCGTTTTTCAGGACCGACATGATGAACACGCCGATGAGCGTGCCGACCATCGTGCCGGAGCCGCCGGACATGGACGTGCCGCCGATGATGACGCCGGTGATACCGTTCATTTCCTGGCCGTTGCCGGTGCCCGGGGTGATGGTGGTGTAGGCCGCGGCATAGAACAGGCCGCACATGCCCACGAAGAAGCCGGAGAGCGTATAGACCGCGACCTTCCAGTTGTCGACGTTGATGCCGGACAGGCGGGTCGCCTCTTCATTGGAGCCAATGGCGTAGACGTAGCGGCCGAATTTCGTCTTGTGCAGGATGAGCGCCGCGATGATGAAGAAGCCGATGAGCCAGAACGCGCCGACCGGGAAGCCCTTGATGCCGAACAGCTCCGCGCGGATGAAGACCTTCTTGAACCAGCCGCCGACTTCCGCCGTCGCGGTCGGCCAGGTCTGGGACTGGACCTTGGTGATGATGGAGCCGAAGCCCATGGACATCATCTGCGTGCCGAGGGTGGCGATGAAGGGAGGCAGCTTCAGCTTGGCGATCAGAACGCCGTTAACGAAGCCGAACGCGATGCCGACGAACAGCGTCAGCGCGATGGCGAGGATCAGCGGCCAGCCCTGCTTGAACACATAGCCGCCCAGCAGCGCCGCGCACATCATGACCGTGCCGAGAGACAGGTCGATGCCGCCGGTGATGATGATGAACGTCACGCCGAAGGCCATGAAGCCGATGTAGTAGCTGGACTCCAGAATGTTTTTGACCATGTCCAGAGACAGGAAGTTATTACCGAAGATCGAGAACACGATATACAGGATGACCAGCGCGGCCGGCGCCAGCAGCTTCTGCATATCCAGCTTTTTCTTACCTAATTTCTCCATGATTGATTACCCCTCTTCCCTCTTGGTTGCATATGTCATGATGGATTCCTGCGTGGCCTCAGAGATGTCGAGCTCGCCGGTGACGTGACCCTCGCACATGACGATCACGCGGTCAGACAGGCGGAGCAGCTCCGGCATGTCGGAGGAGATCATGATGATGGCCTTGCCCTCCTCGGCCAGCTGGGTCATCAGCTTGTAGATCTCGCTCTTGGCGCCGACGTCGATGCCGCGGGTCGGCTCGTCGAAGATGAGCACGTCGCAGTCGCGCAGGAGCCACTTGGAGATGACGACCTTCTGCTGGTTGCCGCCCGAGAGACTGCCGACGCGGGCGCGTGTGTTCGGCGTCTTCGTGCGGATCTTTTCGACGTAATCCTGCGCGTGCCGGTCGGCCTTGCCGTCGTGGACGAACGGGCCGCGGAACAGCTGCTCCAGGCTGGGCAGAACCGTATTGTCGGTCACGGACAGGCCCAGGCACAGGCCGTAGCGCTTGCGGTCCTCGGAGAGATAGCCGATGCCGTAGCGGACGGCGTCCTTCGGGCTGCGGATCCTGACTTCGCTGCCGTTCACGCGGATGATGCCGGCGTCCATCGGGTCCGCGCCGCAGACCAGACGCATCGTCTCCGTCCGCCCCGCGCCGACCAGCCCGGCAAAGCCCAGGATCTCGCCCTTGTGCAGCTGGAAGGAAACGTCCTTCACATCCAGCGAGCACAGATGCTCGGCCTCGAGCACGACGGGCGCGTCGGGCGGGCACATGGACTTCGTCTTCGGCTCTTCGTAGATCGTGCGGCCGACCATGAGCCGGATGACCTCGGAAATTTCCGCCGTGGGCGTCTCGAGCGTGGCGACATACTGGCCGTCGCGCATGACGGTGATGCGGTCGGTGATGCGCTTGAGCTCATCCATGCGGTGCGAGATGTAGATGATGCCGACGCCGGTCTTCTTGAGCTGGCGGATGAAGACGAACAGATCGTCGATCTCCGTGTCGGTCAGAACGGCGGACGGCTCGTCGAGAATGAGCAGCTTCGTGTGCTCATGGGACAGCGCCTTTGTGATCTCGACCATCTGCTGCTTGGCGACCGAGAGCGTCTTGACGACGGCCTTCGGATCAAGGTCGAGATGCAGCTTTTCAAACAGGGCCTGCGTCATGGCGTTCTGCTTCGCCTTGTCGACGAACGGGCCCTTCATCGGCTCACGGCCGATAAAGATGTTTTCCGCCACGGTCAGGTGCTGCATGAGGTTCAGCTCCTGGTGGACGATGCAGATGCCGAGCGCCTGCGCGTCGCGCGGGCCGTGGATCTGGACCTGCTTGCCAAAAAACTCGATCGTGCCGCCGTCGCTCGGGTAGATGCCGGTCAGCACCTTCATGAGCGTCGATTTGCCGGCGCCGTTTTCGCCGACGAGCGCCATGACCTCGCCTTCGCGGACCTCGAGCTGCGCATTGTCCAGCGCGTGGACGCCCGGGAAGTATTTCTGGATCCCGGTCATTCTGAGAATCGTTTCGGCCATTTTCCTTTTCCATTCCCCTTTCTCCTGCGGCGCGTTTTCCTGTATCAGGAAAGCGAAACGTTTTGCTCTTGCAGCGCGCAAAACCGCTTGCTGCGCCGGACGAATCCTTCTCCCCACAGAGAAAAGGCGAGAGGCATACGCTCCCCGCCGCCCCGGGCGGCGATCGTTCTTACAGCTTCATTGTAACAGCCTTCCAACAGAACCGGCATGAAAATTGTCCACAAAAAGGTGAAAATTGTGCGTTGAAATTATACAAATTTTTCGCAGAGAAGAAAAAAGCCTCCCCCGATGAGGGGAAGGTGCAGTCCAAAGCCTCCCCTCCCAGGGGAGGTGGCTCGGCGAAGCCGAGACGGAGAGGTCGTATCAAATTTGCAGCAACCTCTCAGTCACCTTCGGTGACAGCTCCCCTGAAAGGGGAGCCTTTTTGACCGCTGCGGCGGGGTTCACCCCTCAGGCGCTCCGCGCCAG
>DHKK01000187.1:1055-4253 GCA_002404795.1 Clostridiales bacterium UBA4696 | reverse complement strand
CACGTCCGTTCCTGCGCCGGCCTGCTCTTCCACATCTTCTCCTCCCTCGCTTTCGCCGCCCTCCTCTTGCGGTTCAACTATTGATTCGCATCTCATAGGGGAAGCCTTTGGAGTGCTCAAAAAACAGAAAAACTCCCCGCAAAAAGGTGCAGACCGTCAAATCCGGCCTGCACCTTCTATTTACAGCAGATATTCTGAGGCAACTACTCACAAATTTGATGTACCGTATCAGGCGGCGCGCACCCAGACGCCCGTAAGATGAGTATCGTGTGGAACGCCAGACCAAAACATTGGTGTTCACCTAAAATCAGATGCAGCATGCACCCCGCGTCCCCAAGCACTCTTTTCTCCCCCATCTTTTCTCTTGCGAGAGAAAAGATGGGGCCGCCGGAGGCGATTTATTCTGCGTCTCCCCCCAGCGGGCCGAAGTGGGCGCTGAGCCAGGTCTGGCAGAGGCCGACCCAGGCGTGGACGGCGCGGGAGGCCGCGTCGACCTCGCGCGTTGCCACCGACATGCCGTGGCGGCCGGATTCGAACAGATGGCATTCGCACGCGACGCCAGAGCTGTGGAGCTGCTGCGCGAACAGCAGGCTGTTCTCCACCGGTACGCTGTTGTCGGTCATCGTGTGCCACAAAAACGTGGGCGGCGTCTTCTCCGAAACATTCTCCTCGAGACTCCAGTACCGCTCCGGCTCGCCCGTCGCACGGCTGACATGCGTGATGCTGTCGCGGTGCGCATACTGCCCCGCCGTGATGACCGGGTAGCCCAGCACCATTGCGTCCGGCCGGAGGACCGACGCGTCCTGCACGCCGCAGCGCTCGGCCAGCGCCGGATCGTCCCAGTGCACGCCGAGGCTGGCCGCCAGATGCCCGCCCGCGGAGAAGCCGCAGATGAGGATCTTCTGCGGGTCGATCCACCATTCGTCCGCCCGTTCGCGCACGAGCCGGACGCTCTGCGCGGCCTCGGTCAGCGGCTGCTTGCAGCCCGCGTCCTCGCCGCAGGAGTAGAGCAGGATGAACACCTGCAGCCCCATGTTCAAAAAGGCGGACGCCGGTGCGTCGGCCTCACGCACGGAGCAGAATTCATACGCGCCGCCCGGGCAGATGACCACGGCGGGACGGCGCAGCGCCGTGTCGGACTGCATCTCCTCGCTCGGCCCGTGCAAAATTGCGGTGAGCGTGGCGTTTTGGGAGATCTGGATGGTCTCGAGGATCATGGCATTGATTCCTTTCTGAATTGCGTTTTGCAGCGCCGCGTCCGCGGAAAACCGGGCGCGGCGGCTTTTTTACAGGAAGAATTTCCGGTGCAGCGACTCGCGCAGCGGTTTGCAGATGGCGATGACGATCAGCCCAAGCCCCAGCACCACGCCCGCGACCATCGGATAAAACGACCAGAACAGCGTCTCGTGGATCTGGAACGTCAGGTTGATCAGGAACTCAATGAGCACCGCCAGCCCGCCGCCCAAAATCAGCATCCCGCCGTAGATGTACAGATACCCGCCGCGCAGATAGTACGTCAGGGCCACTGCGGCGCTCACCAGCAGCCCGATCGCGCCCGTCACGGGGAAGGCGAACGAGAGGAACCAGTGCCCGCCGGTGGCAAAGTTGATATACAGCAGATACAGCCCCACCGCGACGAAATCGACCGGCACGAAGATCACCGGGTTCGGGTGCCGGAACCACATCGGAAGCAGAATCACGATATAAAGCAGCCCGATCGCCCCCGCGGCGTAGCCGGACCAGACCAGCGTCCCGTTGATGCGCCAGTCGCACAGCAGACACAAAAGCGCCGGCAGCAGCGCCGCCACCGTCAGCACGAACAGAATGCCGGAGCGGTTGACGTCCTCCGGCCGGATGCGCCGGTCGGGCGGGAACGGGGGATCGGACAGATTGCGCGGGATATCCGGGTGGAACACCGGCGTCCCGCAGAGCGGACATTTTTTTTCACTGTCGGCGAGCTCTACGCCGCATTTGACACAGTACATAGACAGACGAACCTCCTGATCACGTCCAGCGCTGGTTGCTCTCGACCTTGACGGGCAGCCCCAGCGTGTGCAGGACACGGTAAAAATGGGATTCAAGCTCCGGCTCGCGGATGTTGCGGATCATGTTGATATACATCGTGCCGTCCCAGCTGACGACGCCGCAGTTGTGCGGCGCCTTTGCCTGCACGCCAATGATGAAATCCATCCGCGCGACATACGGCGCCATCGCGTCCGGCAGCTGCACCAGCCCGAGATTGGACAGGCACAGGCACGATTTGCATTCGCCCACCAGGTCGAAAACGGCCTTCATGGCGATATTTTTGATAAACAGCGGCATCACCCGCAGCACGGCCGAGCGTTCGCTCGCGACGTTCGTGGCGATCTTGGCGGCCATCATCCGCGCGTCGTTCTCCAGACCCATGCGGTAGTGGACGATCTTGCAGATCTCCGCGAGCGTATAGTCGCCCAGCCGCGGGTCGATCTCCGGCGTCACATAGGACGCGAAGTTCCGCAGCGTCCTGCTCGGGAACAGCCCGCGCAGGTTGACCGGCAGCAGGACCTTGACGGGCCGGCGGCGCATCCGCCGCGGCACCTTCTCGGTCTGCAGGTCGCTGATGGCCTTCATCATGACGGCCGCGATGAACTCCGTCACGCTGACGCCGAATTCCTTCGCCTTGGCCTTTACGGCGTCCACCGGCAGCATCAGCGTCGTGAGATCCAGAAAACCGTCCGGCTCCGGCGTGCCGCTCAGGTGATAGGCGGTCTGCTCCTTCCGGCTGGCCGTGATCTGCCCGGCGTAGCGCAGGAAGCTGTCCTCCAGCTCCTCGGGATCCGGATCCTCCAGCCGGCCGAGCACGCCGCGCTCCGCCGGGATCTGGATGCCGTATTTCTGGCTCAGATATTCCGCCGTCAGCGTCTTGAGGAAGATGAGGCCGCCCGTGCCGTCGGTCACGGCGTGGAAAAACTCCACGGCCAGCCGGTTCTTATACACCAGCACGCGGAACGCGCACCTGCGCACGTCGTCGAACGGCACGTGGACGAGCGGATAGCTCTTGTCCTCCTCGATGGCGGGCGCCTTGCTGATCTCCTCGAGATAATACCAGAACACGCCCCGGCGCAGCCGCACCGCGATCGACGGGAAGCGCCGCACCGTCACGTCCAGCGCCGCGCGCAGCACCTGCACGTCGACCGGCTCGGTCAGCGTGGCGGAGAG
>DHKK01000187.1:0-970 GCA_002404795.1 Clostridiales bacterium UBA4696 | reverse complement strand
GCGTTGTCCAGCCGCATCCACCGCAGCTTCCGGGCCGGGGAGAGCACGCGCGTCATAAACTGGTTGATCGTGTCGAAGTCCGACATATTCTCATTGAGGTAGTACAGCACATACGCGTGCCAGCGCTCCGGCGCGACGATGAGCCTGCTCCGGCAGCCCGCGGCCAGCAGCTTTTCGTGCAGCGCGCGCGTGTCGTCGAGCATGACCTCGTCCCCGCCCACAAACAGCAGCGACGGCGGCAGCCCCGTCAGATCGCCGAACAGCGGCGAGCACAGCGGGTCCTCCGGATGGTCGGTATAGCACGCCGCGTAAAACTGCAGCAGCTCCGGCGTCATCGAGGGGTCAATGTCGCGGTTGTCGATATACGACTGGCCGGAGCCGGTCAGATCGGTCCACGGCGAGATGCCGATCAGTCCGCACGGCAGCGGCAGCTTCAGCTGCTTGAGCCGCAGGCACAGGCAGTAGATCAGCCCGCCGCCCGCAGACTCGCCGCACAGCAGGATCTGGTTGGCCGGATACCCTTTCGAGAGCAGATATTGGTAGCTGACGAGCGCATCGTCGAGTGCGGCCGGGAAGCGCTCCTCCGGCGCGAGCCGGTAGGCGGCGCAGAACACGCGCACGCCGCATTCGTCCGCGAGCGTCGCGGCGAAGCCCTTGGCATAGTCGAGATTGCCGCAGGTGTAGCCGCCGCCGTGCAGATACAAAACCACGCCCTGCCGCCGCTCGTCCTTCGGCATGATCCACGCGCCCTGGAACGGGCCGAAATCATGATCCCGGACGATCACGTCCCGCCGGTGGATGGCCTCCATCAGCTCGCCCAGCTTGTCCTGCCCCCGGCGCGTCGTCTCCAGCGAGCAGTTTGCGACAAACGGCTTAAAGAAATTCAGTTGTGAGCGTACCAGCTTTGCAGGCAGACCCATGGATATCGTTCCTTTCAGAGAAAACCATGATATGTAATGACCAATGTCAA
>DHKK01000164.1 GCA_002404795.1 Clostridiales bacterium UBA4696 | reverse complement strand
CGGATCTGGTGGGTGCGCCCGGTCTGCAGGCGGACCCGCGCAAGGCTCAGTCCCGCTGTCTCCGCCAGGATCTCATAGCTGAGCACCGCTTTTTTGACGCCGCCGCGCGGCCGCCGCACAACGTAGGTCTTGTTTTTTACCCGGTCGTGGAACAGAAGGTCCTCCAGCATGCCGCTTTTTTCCTTCGGGCAGCCGGTCAGCACGGCAAGATAGGTCTTCTGCATGCCGCCCTCGCCCATGCTTTGGGTGAGGCGCGCGGCTTCCTTCGCCGTTTTTGCATAGACCATCACGCCGCCGACCGCCTGGTCGAGCCGGTGGACGGGATAGACTTCGCAGCCCAGCTGCGCGGCAAGCAGCTGCGGCATTGCCTGCGGATCGGTCCCCTGCGCCGCAATGCCCACGGGCTTGACGCAGACGACGGAGGTTTTTGTTTCCTGCAGAATTTCGATCATCGGTTTCCCCTCACTTTTCTGCTATTTTAACAGAAAAATACATGCCGCGCAACAGCTTGCATTCTGCCGCGCGCTCCGATATAATACAAGAACACCACGCAGAAACGGAGCGCTTGCCATGACGACAGAACAATACCGGACAAAGTCCGGGCTTTCCATCTTTCTCTCCTTTTTCAGGCCGCACCGGGGCCTGTTTTTTCTCGACCTGGCCTGCGCGCTGGTCGTGGCGCTGATCGATCTGGCTTACCCGATCGTCTCGCGCTACGCGATGCGGACGCTGCTGCCGCAGAACGCCTACCGCGCGTTTTTCACGGTGATGCTGGTCGTGGTGGCGGCGTATGCGCTGCGCGCGCTGCTCTACTTTGTCATCACCTACTGGGGCCATACGTTCGGCATCCGCGTGGAGGCCGATATCCGCGCGGCGCTCTTCGGCCACATGCAGGAGCTGGGCTTCGAGTTTTTTGACCGCAACCGCACCGGCCAGCTCATGAGCCGGATGACGACGGATCTGTTTGAGATTACCGAGCTTGCCCACCACGGGCCGGAGGATCTGTTCATCTCGTTCGTGACCATCGTCGGCGCGCTCGCCGTCATGGCGACGATCGAATGGCGGCTGACGCTGGTCGTGGCGGTGATGATCCCGGTGTTCATCCTTGTGAGCTTCTCGCGCCGCAAGGCCATGCGGACGGCCTCCCGCCGCGTCAAGACAAAGACGGCGGTCATCAACGCCGACATCGAATCCGCGCTTTCCGGCATCCGCACGGCCAAGGCCTTTGCCAACGAGCCGGTGGAGGCCGAGAAATTCACCCGCTCAAACGACATCTACAAGACCTCCAAGAAGCAGTTCCACAAGGAAATGGGCATCTTTATGGGCACGATGGAGTTTTTTACGACTTCGCTGTCCGTTGCGGTCGTCGCGGTGGGTGGTCTGCTCATCATGCAGGGGCAGATGGACACCGTCGACCTGCTGACGTTCACGCTCTACATTGCCTCCTTCGTCACGCCCATCCGCAAGCTCGCCAACTTCTCCGAGCTGTACGCCAACGGCACGGCGGGCTTTGAGCGCTTTCTGGAGATCATGCGCACGGAGCCGGAGCTTCGCGACGCGCCGGACGCCGTCGACCTCGGCCGCCCGCGCGGCGAGATCGGCGTGAACGACGTGAGCTTCAGCTACGAGGGCGATCTGGCCGTGCTGCACGATGTGTCGCTGCAGATCCCGGCCGGGCAGACCGTCGCCATCGTCGGTCCGTCTGGCGGCGGCAAGAGCACCCTCTGCCAGCTCATCCCGCGCTTTTACGACGTCTCGTCCGGCAGCATCACCATCGACGGGCTGGACGTGCGCAGCGTGACGCAGCAGAGTCTGCGCCGCTCGATCGGCGTCGTGCAGCAGGAGGTCTTCCTGTTCGCCGATTCCATCCTTGAGAACATCCGCTACGGCAAGCCCGGCGCAACGATGGACGAGATCGTCGAGGCGGCGAAGCGCGCCGAGATCTACGACGACATTATGGCCATGCCCGACGGCTTCGACACCTATGTCGGCGAACGCGGCACGCTGCTCTCCGGCGGGCAGAAGCAGCGCATCGCCATCGCGCGGATCTTCCTCAAAAACCCGCCGATCCTCATTCTGGATGAGGCGACCAGCGCGCTCGACACGTTGACGGAGGCAAAGATCCAGCACGCATTCGACGAGCTGGCCAAAAACCGCACCACGCTCATCATCGCGCACCGCCTGTCCACCATCCGCGCGGCCGGAGAGATCGTCGTCATTGCCGACGGCCGCATCGCCGAGCGCGGCTCGCACGCGCAGCTGCTGCAGCAGGACGGGCTGTACGCCGCGCTCTGCCGCACGCAGAATCTGCTCGGATGAATATTTTTATTGCTTTTCTGCCAAACTGAGCAGCGCCACAGGCGCTGCTTTTTTGGTGTTTTTTCTATTGACAAATACCCGACGGGGGTATATAGTGAAAATACCCCACAGGGGTATAAGGGAGGGATGCATATGCCGGAGCCAAAGCGATGTTCCTGCTGCGAAAAGCACACGCTGCGCGCCGAAGAAGAAAAAAAGAAGCTGCTCAACCGGCTGCGCCGCATTGAGGGCCAGGTCCGCGGGCTGCAGGCAATGGTGGAATCCAACGCCTACTGCAACGATATCCTGACGCAGTCCGCCGCCGTCAATGCCGCCGTCAACGCCTTCAACCGCGAGCTGCTGGCCGAGCATCTGCGCACGTGCGTCGCGCGGGATCTGAAGGACGGCCACGACGAGATCGTGGATGAACTGGCCGCCACCCTGCAAAAACTAATGAAGTGATCACAACATCCCAAGGAGGGAGTCCCATGCAGCAATTCACAGTGACCGGTATGCACTGCGCTGCCTGCAGCGCGAGTGTGGAAAAGGCGGTCAAAAAGGTCCCCGGCGTCGAGTCGTGCGCCGTGAGCCTGCTCACCAATTCCATGGGCGTCGAGGGTACGGCCGCGCCCGACGCCATCATCCAGGCCGTGCAGAACGCGGGCTACGGCGCGAGCCTGCGCGGGCAGGAGGCCTCGTCGGCCGCGGCCGGCGCCGACGCGCTGGCGGACCATCAGACGCCGCATCTCAAAAAGCGGCTCATCGCGTCCGTGGTGTTTCTGCTCATTCTGATGTATTTCTCGATGGGCCACATGATGTGGGGCTGGCCGCTGCCGCACTGGTTTGACGGCAATCACGTCGCCATGGGCCTTGCCCAGCTGCTGCTGGCCGGGATCGTCATGGTCATCAATCAGGAATTTTTCGTGAGCGGCACGAAGAGCCTGCTGCGCGGCTCGCCGAACATGGACACGCTCGTCTCGCTCGGCGCGGCAGCCTCGTTCGGGTGGAGCGTGTACGCGCTGTTTGCCATGACGAACGCGCAGCTGCACGGCGGCAGCGAGGCGGCCATGGCCTATATGGACGAATTCTACTTTGAGTCCGCCGCCATGATCCTGACGCTCATCACCGTCGGCAAGCTGCTCGAGGCCCGATCCAAGGGCAAGACCACCGACGCGCTCAAGAGCCTCATGGCCCTCGCGCCGGAGACGGCGACCGTCATCCGTGACGGCAAAGAGGTGAAGATCCCCGCCGCGCAGGTCAAAAAGGGCGATATCTTCGTCGTCCGCCCGGGCCAGAGCATCCCGGTCGACGGCATCGTGCTGGACGGCGCGAGCGCCGTCAACGAAGCCGCCCTCACCGGTGAGAGCGTCCCGGCCGACAAGGCGCCCGGCGACGGCGTGTCGGCCGCGACGGTCAACTGCTCCGGCTTCCTGCGCTGCGAAGCCACCCGCGTCGGCGAGGACACCACGCTCAGCCAGATCATCCGCATGGTCTCCGACGCAGCGGCGACGAAGGCGCCGATCGCCAAGACGGCTGACAAAGTCGCAGGCGTGTTCGTCCCGGCGGTCATCTCAATCGCCGTCGTGACGACGGTCGTGTGGCTGCTGATCGGGCGCGAATTCTCCTTCGCACTGGCGCGCGGCATCTCCGTGCTCGTCATCAGCTGTCCGTGCGCGCTGGGTCTGGCCACGCCGGTGGCCATCATGGTCGGCAGCGGCGTGGGCGCGAAGAACGGCATCCTCTTCAAGACGGCCGCGAGCCTCGAGCACACGGGCCGGACGCGCATCGTCGCGCTCGACAAGACCGGCACCATCACCTCCGGCCAGCCGGAGGTCACGGATCTCGTCCCCGCTTCCGGCGTGACGGAGCAGGAGCTGCTGCAGGCCGCCGTCTCGCTCGAGGCCAGGAGCGAGCATCCGTTGGCCGCGGCCATCATGAAGCGCGGTGAGGAAGCCCAGATCCAGCCGGAGGCCGCGGAGGATTTCGCCGCCATCACCGGCAGCGGTCTGAAGGCGACGGTCCTTGGCGCGCAGCTGCTGGGCGGCAGCGTGCGGTATATGGCCTCGCAGCTGGCGCTGCCGCAGGAACTTGAGAAACAGGCAGACGCGCTCTCGCAGGCGGGCAAGACGCCGCTGCTGTTCGCGAAGAACGGCAGTCTCCTCGGCCTCATCGCCGTGGCGGACGCTATCAAGCCGGAGAGTCCGGAGGCCATCCGCCAGCTGCGCGGCATGGGCATCCGCGTCGTCATGCTGACGGGCGACAACGCGCGCACGGCGGCGGCCATCGGCAAGCTTGCGGGCGCCGACGACGTCGTGGCGGGCGTGCTGCCCGGCGGCAAGGAAGCCGTCATCCGCGAGCTGCAGAAATACGGGCCTGTCGCCATGGTCGGCGACGGCATCAACGATGCACCCGCCCTCACCGCCGCCGATACCGGCATTGCCATCGGCGCGGGCGCCGACGTCGCCATCGACGCGGCGGACGTGGTGCTGATGAAAAGTACGCTTCTGGACGTTCCGGCCGCCATCCGGCTCAGCCGCGCGGCGCTGCGCAACATCCATGAGAATCTGTTCTGGGCCTTCATCTATAACGTCATCGGCATCCCGCTGGCGGCGGGCGTGTTCGTCGGGCTGGGGCTGACGCTGAACCCGATGTATGGCGCGGCCGCGATGAGCCTGTCCAGCTTCTGTGTTGTGTCGAACGCGCTGCGGCTGAATCTGTGCCGCCTGTACGACCCGAAGCACGATCACAAGGGAAATCCCCTGCCGGAGTTCCATCTGGCAGACCAAATGAAGGAGGAAGCAACTATGACAAAGACCCTGCATGTAAAAGGCATGATGTGCGGCCACTGCGAAGCGCGCGTCAAGAAGGCGCTCGAGGCTGTGGACGGCGTGCAGTCCGCCGTGGCGGACCATACGGCCGGTACCGCCGTCGTGACGCTCACGAAGGACGTCGCGGCCGACGTGCTCAAGTCCGCCGTCGAGGCGCAGGACTACGAGGTCACGGGCGTGGAATGATGCCCGCAGAAAAAGCGTGCAGTCCCATGGACTGCACGCTTTTTTCTTCCAAGGGTCCATCAGCTGCCCAGCTTTTCCTGCAGGTATGCCTTCACCTTCGACGGCGGCATGCCGAGCGCGAAGCCGAACTCGCCGTAGAGCATCTCCTCGGCCATCTTCCAGCTGCGCAGCTCCGTGGAGCTGACGGTGCGGCGGCTGGCGGAGAGGGCCTGCTGCTTATTGTGGAGCGTCCGGCACAGCCGCAGGAGGCGAACGCAGTCATGCTCCGACAGGATCGCACGGTAATACTCGCCCGCGGCGCGGCTGTCAGCGGGCACATCGTCCAGCGGCTCCAGCTCCGGCAGGCGCGGAAGAAGCCTCTCAAGCTCCGCGCGCGTCAAGACCGGCCGCATGACGGCCTTGCCGTCGACCGGTGTGTAGATCGTGCCGCCGTGGTAATACGGGCGCAGGCGGTAATAGTCCCGGTTTTTATCGAGACCGGAAACTTTCAGCTTCCCGGCTTCCTCGACCTCGCACACGCCTTCCACGCCGTAAATAATATATTCTCCAACTGAAAACATAGGCTTCCTCCTTCTTTCCCGGATAAACGTAACTTCTTACAGGTACAGTATAACAGACCCGGAGCAAAAAGTGTAAGCCTTTTTTTGATTTTTTCGAAAAAAAGCGCCGCCCGGCACGGGCAGCGCTCTCAATCTTCCCGATATTGCAGCAGCGTGCGGCTGAGCGCGAGGATCTCCGGCTCGTCCAGTGAGTTCCGGAACTGCACAGTCCCCTTCCCGCCCTGCGTGCGGAGCATGCCTGCGGCGGCGAGCCTGCGCCCCAGCTGCATGGCAACGCCATGGCTGCCGTCCAGGATCTCCGGCCCGCGGCCGACGATGCGGCGGATCGCGCCGGTGAGGAACGGATAATGCGTGCAGCCGAGCACGATCGCATCGACCGGGACCCTGAGGTACGGCCCGAGCTTATCGAGCAGGTACGCGTCCAGCGCCCCGCCGCGCAGCTCGCCGCGCTCGACGAACTCCATCAGCCCGCCGCAGGCCAGGCCGATGATCTCCGCCCGGTCGTCATACTGCGCCTTGAGCGCCCGAAATTTCTCCTGCCGGATGGTCATGGGCGTCGCCATGACGAGGATCCGGCCGCCGGGGTATTTCTCCACCGCGGGCTTGAGCGCAGGCTCGGTGCCGATGACGGGGATGTCGGGATACGCCTCGCGCAGCTGCACGATGGCGGCGGACGTCGCCGTATTGCAGGCCACGACGAGCGCCTTGGCTCCCGCCTGCACGAGCTGCTCTGCCGCCGCGCCGGCCAGCGCGCGGATCTCCGCCTCCGGCCGCACGCCGTAAGGCGCGTGGAGCGAGTCGCCGTAATACAGATAATTTTCCTGCGGCAGCAGCCGCACCGTCTCCCGCAGGACGCTGATCCCGCCGAGGCCGGAATCGAAAAAGGCGATCGGTCGATCCTGATTTTGCATGCTCATGCCTCCAGAAAGCGCACGATCTGCTCCAGATCATATTCTCCGCCGTCCATGCTGATGCGCAGCGTCCGGTCCAGCGGGAGCGTCTCGGCCCATTCGTCGTAGAGCTCCTTCAGCTCGTACACGTACATGAGGTCCAGATCGTCCTCATATTCCCGTCCGCGCTGGCGCATATGCTCGATGATGGTGCTGACGGAGCAGTCGAGATAGAGATATTTGTCGATCGGCGGCATCAGCGAGGCGATGCCGTTTGCCAGCTTACAGAGAATGCCGTATTCATCCTGTGTCAGATCCTGCTGGCGCAGCCGGTATTTGGCGATGACCAGATTTTCCAGAAACGCGCGGTCAAAGAAAAAGAATTCCGGCTGCCCTTCGCCCGGCCGCCAGGCCGGATCGTCAAAATAGAGCGACAGGAAGCTCACCTGCGAGTGGAACGACCAGCGTTTGGAATCGGAATAGTAGTCGTTGATGTAGGGGTTATCCTGCGGGCGCTCCTCATGGAAGGCCGCGCGCGGCCCCAGCCGGTCGATCAGCCGCCCGAGCAGCGTGGTCTTGCCGGCGCCGACCGTACCGCAGATCGCAATATACTTCATCCCGTTCGCCTCCTGTCCGCGCAAAATACTGTTCTATTCTACATCATCCATGCACTGGAAGCAAGCCGCAAAACTGCCGAAAAACACGCAAGGCTCCCCTTGCAGGGGGTGGGCAGCCGGAGGCTGACTGAAAGGCTGTATCAAATTTGCAGCTGCTGTATGTCTCCGACGGCCCTATCTTTTCTCTCGCAAGAGAAAAGATAGGGGAGAAAAGAGTGCTTGG
>DHKK01000124.1:19946-20815 GCA_002404795.1 Clostridiales bacterium UBA4696 | reverse complement strand
CGCGTCTGGGCGTGGAAGGAAAAGTACGGCAGCCGCATCGTCGAGCAGCAGCGCAAGCTCGGCGTCAGCTGCGACTGGTCGCGCAGCCGCTTCACCATGGACGAGGGCTGCTCCAGAGCTGTGCGCGAGGCCTTCTGCGAGATGTATGACAAGGGCCTCATCTACAAGGGCAGCCGCATCATCAACTGGTGCCCGCACTGCCTGACGGCGCTGTCCGACGCCGAGGTCGAATACGTCGACAAGCCCGGCCACCTGTGGTATATCCGTTATCCGCTCTCCGACGGCTCCGGCGATATCGTCGTCGCCACGACCCGCCCGGAGACCATGATGGGCGACACCGGCGTGGCCGTCAACCCGAACGACGAGAAGTTCCAGCACCTCATCGGCAAGACCTGCATCCTGCCCATCATGAACCGCGAGATCCCCATCGTGGGCGACGAATACTGCGAGATCGGCTTCGGCACCGGCGCGGTCAAGATGACTCCGGCGCATGACCCCAACGACTTTGAGGTCGGCCTGCGCCACAACCTCGATGTCATCCGCGTCATCGCCGACAACGGCACGATCAACGAAAACGGCGGCAAGTACAACGGCATGGACCGCTACGAATGCCGCAAGGCCCTCGTCAAGGACCTCGAGGAGCAGGGATATCTGGTCAAGACCGAGCCCTATTCCCACAACGTCGGCACCTGCTACCGCTGCCATAACGACGTCGAGCCGCTTATCTCCGCACAGTGGTTCGTCAAGATGAAGCCCCTGGCCGAGGAAGCCATCCGCGTCGTCAAGGACGGCACGATCAAGTTCGTCCCCGAGCGCTTCTCGAAGACCTACCTCAACTGGATGGAAAACGTCCACGACTGGTGCATCTC
>DHKK01000124.1:19177-19875 GCA_002404795.1 Clostridiales bacterium UBA4696 | reverse complement strand
CCCGCGTGGTACTGCGACGAATGCGGCCATATCAACGTCGCCCGCGAAGACCCGACGAAGTGTGAGAAGTGCGGCTGCACGCACCTGACCCGCGACGAAGACGTGCTCGATACCTGGTTCTCGTCCGGTCTGTGGCCGTTCTCCACGCTGGGCTGGCCGGATCTCGATTCCGAAGACCTCAAATACTGGTACCCGACGACCGACATGGTCACGGGCTATGATATCATCTTCTTCTGGGTGGCGCGCATGGTCGTCTCCGGCATGGAGCAGATGAAAAAGGAGCCGTTCAAGACCGTCTTCATCCACGGCCTCGTCCGCGACGACAAGGGCCGCAAGATGTCCAAGTCCCTCGGCAACGGCATCGACCCGCTGGAGATGGCCGAGAAGTACGGCGCGGACGCCCTGCGCTTCAACCTCATCACCGGCAACTCTCCCGGCAACGACATGCGCTTCTACGTCGAAAAGTGCGAAGCCATGCGCAACTTTGCCAACAAAATCTGGAACGCGAGCCGCTACGTGCTCATGAATCTGACCGTGGGAGAGACCGGCCTGCCCGATGCCGCCGATCTTGAGATCGAGGACAAGTGGGTCCTGACGAAGCTCAATACGCTCATCAAAGAAGTCACTGAGAATATGGACGCCTATGAGCTTGGCGTGGCCTCCGCCAAGGTCTACGACTTCATCTGGGACACCTACTG
>DHKK01000124.1:12353-19133 GCA_002404795.1 Clostridiales bacterium UBA4696 | reverse complement strand
TACTGCGACTGGTATATCGAGCTCACCAAGGCCAGACTCTATGGAGAAAATGAAAAGAGCAAGCTCGCCGCGCAGAAGGTCCTGGTCTATGTGCTTGACCAGTTCCTGCGGCTGCTGCATCCGTTCATGCCGTTCATCACGGAGCAGATCTGGCAGGCCATCCCGCACGAGGGCAAATTCCTCATGCTGGCCGACTGGCCGAAGTACGACGAGAGCCTGAACTTCGGCGCCGAAGCCGCGCACATGGAGTCCGTCATGAACGCCATCCGCTCCATCCGCAACCGCCGCGCCGAGATGAACGTTCCGCCGTCGAAGAAGAGCACGCTCTACGTCGTGTCCGACAAGGGCGAGATCTTCCGGCAGGGCGAGGGCTTCATCTGCCGTCTGGCGTATGCCGACAAGGTCATCATCTGCGAGACTGACCCGGAGGGCCACGAGAACATGGTCTGCGTCGTCACGAATGACGCCAAGCTCTATATCCCGCTGGAAGAGCTGATCGATTTTGAGAAGGAACTGGCCCGCCTCGAAAAGGAAAAGGCCAACTGCCTCAAGCAGATCGCCATGTTTGAGGGCAAGCTCTCGAACGAGGCCTTTGTCTCCCGCGCGCCGGAAAAGGTCGTGGCTGAGCAGCGCGAGAAGCTCGAAAAGAACAGAGCCCTGCTCGCACAGCTGGAAGAAAGTGAAAAGCGGCTCCGCCGGTAACGGTTTCGACCGGAATTTCACCGATTGGTTTCTATAATGGACACACAGGAATGCTCCTGTGTGTCCATTTTTTATCTGGAGGCGAACAAATGAATCTCACAAGCTTTTTGCAGGACAAGCAGCTGACCATCGCGCTGCGCGGCGAGATCGACCACCACAGCGCGAAGGATATCATGCGTGTTGTCGGCAACAAAATCGAGCTCTATCTGCCGCGCGTCTGCGTGCTGGATTTCCGGGAGGTCACGTTTATGGACTCGAGCGGCATCGCCATCGTGATCGCCTGCGTCCGCCATATGCGGCAGCTGCGCGGAGAGGTGATCCTCAGAAGCGTGCCGCCGCAGCCGATGAAGGTGCTCCGGGCCTCCGGGATCGAGCGCATCGCAACCTTGGAAGATGAAAGGAGTCTGGTCCATGAAAGCTGAAAATGAAATGACGCTGACCTTCCCCAGCCGGTCTGCCAACGAGGCCTTTGCCCGCGCGGCCGTCGCCTGCTTTGCCGCGCAGCTCGACCCAAATCTCGAGGAGCTGAACGACATCAAGACCGCCGTCTCCGAGGCGGTCACCAACTGCATCGTCCACGCTTACCGCGATACGATCGGCCTCGTGACCATCCGCTGCCGCATCCTGCCGGACAGCGTCCTCGACGTCGTCGTGCGCGACAAGGGCTGCGGGATGGAGGACATCGAGAAGGCCCGCACGCCCATGTTCACGACCGGCGGCCCCGAGCGCAGCGGCATGGGCTTTACGATCATGGAGAGCTTCATGACCTCGCTGCAGGTCACGTCAAAGCCAGGGCGGGGGACGACGGTACATATGAAGCGGAAGATCGTGCAGCGGGGGAAGAACGCTTGAGCGAGACGATCACGCTCATCACGCAGGCCCAGCAGGGCGACCGGACGGCCACGGAGCGGCTTGTGACGGAGAATACCGGCCTGATCTGGTCGATCGCGCGGCGGTATTTCGGCCGCGGCGTGGAGCCGGACGATCTGTTCCAGCTGGGCTGCGTCGGCTTTCTCAAGGCCGTCGAGGGCTTTGACACGGCCTACGGCACGCAGTTTTCCACTTACGCTGTGCCGAAGATCGCGGGAGAGATCCGCCGCTTCCTGCGCGACGACGGCGCAGTCAAGGTCAGCCGCAGCATCAAGGAGCGCGCGGCCGCCATCAAAAAAACGCGCGAGCGTCTGACCGGCGACTTCGGCCGCGAGCCGACGGTGTCCGAGCTGTCGGAGGCCATGGGGTTATCTCTCGAGGAGATCGCCAGCGCCGAGACGGCCACCAGCGCCGCCGAATCGATCCAGCGGCAGACCGGCGAGGAGGGCTTTTCCCTCGAAGACGTCCTCTGCACGGACGGGATGGAGGAAAAGTTGCTGGAAAAGCTCGCCCTGCGGGAGGCACTGCGGCATCTGGGCGAGAAGGAGCGGCTCGTCATCCAGCTGCGCTATTACCACAGCCTGACGCAGCAGCGCGTGGCGGAGATCATCGGCGTCTCGCAGGTCCAAGTCAGCCGGATCGAAAAGAAAGCGCTCGAACGCCTTCGGACATTTTTTTGATATCGACAAATCCGGTCAAATGCGGTAGAATATCCATAGTTTATGGAAGCGTCAGCTGACGCAAAGGTGAAGCTATGGAACAGACATTTGAATCCCGATTTCTGGCCGCCCGCCGCGCGGTCATCGCCGCGCGCTTTCAGAATCTCAACGCCATGCAGCTCGAGGGCGTCCTGACCACACAGGGCCCGCTGCTGCTGCTGGCCGGCGCGGGCAGCGGCAAAACGACGGTCCTTATCAACCGCATTGCGAACCTCATCGCCTTCGGCGAGGGCTCCGACTCGCAGGAGGTCCCGGACTATGTGACCGAAGAGGACCTTACATATCTCGAAACCTATCTCAAAACGCAGGATCCCGCTATGCAGCTGCAGGCCGAGCGCCTGTGCGCGCTCCGGCCCGCCGCGCCGTGGTCCATCCTCGCCATCACGTTCACCAACAAGGCTGCCAATGAGCTCAAAAGCCGGCTGCAGGCGCTGCTCGGCGATTACGCCATGGACGTCTGGGCCATGACGTTCCACGCGGCCTGCTGCCGCATCCTGCGGCGGGAGATCGACCGGCTGGACGGCTATACCGGCCGCTTCACGATCTATGACTCGAGCGATTCCGAGCGCGTGATGAAGGACATCCTCCGCGATTTTGACCTGGACGAAAAGGCGCTGCCGCCGCGGCTGGCTCTGTCCGTCATCAGCAAGGCCAAGGATCGGCGGCAGGACCCGGCGGCGTTTTCCAAACACGCCGGGAAGTCCGGCGATTTCCGCATGGACCGCATCGCGCAGCTCTACGAGGAATACGACAAGCGCCTGCACGAGGCGAACGCGCTCGACTTTGACGACATCATCCTCAAGACTGTCGAGCTGCTCGAGACCTTCGAGGACGTGCGGACCTATTACCAGCAGAAGTTCCACTACGTCATGATCGACGAGTATCAGGACACGAACCAGCTGCAGTATCAGCTGACGTCGCTGCTCGCGGGCGGATACGAAAATATCTGCGTCGTCGGCGACGACGATCAGTCGATCTACAAATTCCGCGGTGCGACGATCGAGAACATCCTCTCGTTTGAAAAGCAGTTCAAGGGTACGCGCGTGATCCGGCTCGAGCAGAACTACCGCTCGACGCAGGCAATTTTGAACGCGGCGAACGCCGTCATCGCGCACAACCGCGGCCGCAAGGGCAAAAAGCTCTGGACTGAAAACGCTGCCGGCGACCAGATCACCGTCTATGAGGCCTCCAGCGAAACGGACGAGGCCAATTATGTTTCCAGCCGCATCATCTCCATGTCGAAAGGGAAGAATTTCAAGGACTTCGCCGTGCTCTACCGCACGAACGCGCAGTCCAACGCGGTCGAAAACTCGTTCAAGCGCAGCGGCATCCCGTACCGCATCATCGGCGGCACGCGCTTCTTTGACCGCGCGGAGGTCAAGGACATGCTGGCCTACCTCTGCGTCATCAATAACCGCGCCGACGAGCTGCGGCTGCAGCGCATCATCAACAACCCGCCGCGCGGCATCGGCGGCAAGACGCTTGAAATGGCCGAGCGGCAGGCGGCCGCGGCCGGTGTCCCGCTGTACACGGTCGTCTCCGACCCCTACAGCTACCCGAGTCTGGAAAAGGCGGCTGCGAAGCTCATGGCCTTCACGGTCATCATCGAGGAATGCGCGGAGCTGCTGCAGAAGCTGCCGCTGCCGGATTTCTATGAGGAGGTCATGACGCGCACCGGCTATCTGCAGATGCTCGAGGAGAAGGGCGACGTGGAGTCCCGCACCCGCGCGGAGAACGTTCGCGAACTCAAATCCAGCATCCTCAGCTACATGGAAAACACCGAGACCCCCACGCTGGCGGGCTTTCTGGAGGAGATCGCCCTCTATACGGACATCGAGCAGTACGACCCGGATGCCGATGCCGTCGTCATGATGACGATGCACGCGGCCAAGGGCCTGGAATTCCCGAACGTGTTCCTTGTCGGCTTGGAAGAAGGGCTGTTCCCCTCGAACCGCTGCATGAGCGAGCCGGAGGAGCTGGAAGAGGAGCGGCGGCTGTGCTACGTTGCCATCACCCGGGCCAAGCAGCATCTGGTCATCACCTACGCGCGCCAGCGTATGCTCTACGGCCGCACGACGACAAATCTGCCGTCCCGCTTCGTCGACGAGCTCCCGGCCGAGTCGGTCAAGCGCATCGGCGCGCCGAAGCCGAGCTACCAGCAGACCGAGCCCCGGCAGTACGGCTCCTTCGGCCGCGTCAGCATCTATGGCGACAGCTATAACGACTTTTCCCAGATCCCCACGCGGCCGAAGCCGCAGAAGGAAGATTCCGTCCACACCGCACCGAAGCCCGCCCCAAAGGTCAGCTTTGCCGCAGGCGAGATGGTCCAGCACAAGGCCTTTGGCCGCGGCATGATCCTGACGGTCCTGCCGATGGGCAACGACGCGCTGCTGGAGATCGCCTTTGACGGCGTCGGCACCAAGCGCCTCATGGCCAACACGGCGGCGCAGCACATGAAAAAGCTGTAATATCCCCGGCGCTCCGGCATAGCCTATGCTGGGGGTGTATGGAGATGAGCCGGAGGAAGCGAAGACGCAGAAGGATCCTTCTGATCGCGCTGCTGCTTGTCATTACGGGGCTGATCCTGCTCACGCAGCTGCATCTGTCGCCGTATATCCGCGAGCTTGCACGCAATCAGGCGGTCAATGCCGCATCGAACGCCATTACAGAATCCGTCAGCGAAATGCTCCGCACGGGCAACACGGATTTTTCCCGCGTGATCGTGCTGGAAAAGGACGTACAGGGCAACATTACCGCGCTACGCACGGACATGGGTCAGGTCGAGCGGATGAAGATCGAGGTGCTCGGCGCGCTCGACGGGCTCATCGATCAGATCAATACGCAGCAGATGGGCATTCCGCTCGGGAATCTCCTGCTGCCGGATCTTCTGGCCGGGACAGGGCCGGTCCTGCCGGTCAAGGCCGTCAGCCTCACCGTGTCGAATGCTGACTTTTTCTCGGATTTTTCAGAGGCCGGCATCAACCAGACCCTGCAGACGCTCAAGGTCAAATTCACCATCAGCCTGACCATTCTCACGACGGTCGGCTATGAATCGGTCGACGTAGACAGCGACGTGATGGTGGCGCAGACCGTGATCGTCGGCCGGGTACCAGAAACTTATGTAAACTTAGGACATCTTACCACAGCAGAAGGTTGGGATCAATATGGAACCGAAACAGCAGATCGAACAGCTGACCCGGGAGCTTGAGCACGCTGGGTATCTCTACTACGTGCTCGACGCTCCGGAGATGAGCGATTATGACTATGACCACAAGCTCCGCCAACTCGAGGAGCTGGAAGCGCAGTACCCGCAGTATGCCTCGCCGCTCAGTCCGACGCGCCGCGTCGGCGGGCAGGCGCTGAGCGAATTCGTCAAGGTACGTCACGCCGTCCCGCTGGAGAGCCTGCAGGACGTGTTTTCCTTTGACGAGCTGCGGGACTTCGACGCGCATGTGCGCGAGGAGGAGCCGGACGCGGAATACTCTGTCGAGCCGAAGGTAGACGGGCTGTCCGTGGCGCTGGAATATGTGGACGGACGCTTCGTCCGCGGCGCGACCCGCGGCGACGGCCTCATCGGCGAGGACGTGACGGAGAATCTGAAGACTGTCCGCTCTATCCCCATGACGCTGACCGGCGCGCCTGCGCGGCTCATCGTGCGCGGCGAGGTCTTCATGCCCCGCGCCAGCTTTGAAGCGCTCAACGCCGAGCAGGAGAAGCTCGGCAAGCCGCTGTTTGCCAACCCGCGCAACGCCGCGGCAGGCTCTTTGCGCCAGCTGGACCCGGGCGTGGCGGCAAAGCGGAAGCTCGACATCCTCGTCTTCAACCTGCAGCTGGCCGAGGGCGTCACATTCCGGACGCACAGCGAGACGCTTGACTATCTGCGGGTGCTCAAATTCAAGGTCATTCCTTACACGCTCTGCCGCGATATGGACAAAGCGGAGCAGCTGATCACCCAGCTCGGCGAGACCCGCTACGAGCTGCCGTATGATATCGACGGAGCCGTCATGAAGCTCAACAGTCTGGCCGGGCGCGAGCGGCTCGGCAGCACGGCGAAGTTCCCGCGCTGGGCCGCTGCCTTCAAATACCCGCCGGAGATCAAGGAGACCGTGCTGCAGGATATCGTCGTACAGGTGGGGCGCACGGGCGTGCTGACCCCGCGGGCAATCGTGGCCCCGGTCCACCTTGCCGGAACGACCGTCACCGCCGCGACGCTCCACAACCAGGACTTTATCACGGACAAAGACATTCGCATCGGCGACACCGTCAGGATCCGCAAGGCAGGGGAGATCATCCCGGAGATCCTGGAGGTCGTGCTTGCAAAGCGCCCGGCGGACGCCGTGCCGTACCGCCTGCCGGACCGCTGCCCCGTCTGCGGCGCGCCGGTCGTGCGCGATGAGGACGGCGCGGCCCTGCGCTGCACAGGCGCGGAGTGCCCGGCACAGCTGTCCAGAAATCTGGCGCACTTCGTCTCGCGCGAGGCCATGAACAT
>DHKK01000124.1:0-12320 GCA_002404795.1 Clostridiales bacterium UBA4696 | reverse complement strand
GACGGCCTTGGCAGCGCGATCATCGACCTGCTGATCGAGGAAAAGATGGTCTCCAATCCTGCGGACCTCTATGCGCTGGACTATGCCGCCTTCGCAAAGCTCCCCGGGCAGGGGAAAAAGTCCGCCGCGAACCTCAAAGCCGCCATCGAGGCCAGCAAGCAGAACGATCTGGCCCGGCTGCTGTGCGCACTTGGCATCCGTCAGGTCGGCAGCAAGGCGGCCAAGGTGCTCGCGTCGACGTTCGGGAGTCTCGATGCTCTGCAGCATGCGACGCTGGAGGATCTGACGGCCGTCCCCGATATCGGCGAAACAACGGCGCAGAATATTCTTGATTACTTTGCCAGCCCGCAGTCGCAGGACTTGATCGAGCGGCTGCGCACAGCAGGTGTAAACTTTATGTCAACCAATCAGGTGACGGATACGCGCTTTGCGGGCAAGACCTTTGTCCTGACCGGCGCGCTGAGCCTGTTCACGCGCGAGGAAGCGACGGAGAAGATCGAGTCGTTCGGCGGCAAGGCCGCCTCGTCCGTCTCGAAAAAGACGACGTACGTCGTCGCCGGAGAAAACGCAGGCAGCAAGCTCCGCAAGGCGCAGGAGTTCGGCATTCCCGTGCTTTCCGAGCAGGAATTTCTGGAGATGCTGCAATGAGGATCACGCTGGTCAGCAGCTGCGGGCTTGTGCTGGAAGCGGAGGGGCGGACGCTTCTGATCGACGCGCTCAACAAGCAGTTCCGCTGCTATTACGGCCTGCCGCCTGAGACCTTTGCGCAGATGCGGGCAGGGGAGCCGCCCTATGACGCGCTCTGCGGCATCCTGTGTACGCACGCGCACCCCGATCATTATAATGCGCTCCGCACCCGGCAGCTGCAGGCAGCCAGCGGCGCACCCGTCTTCGTCCCGCAGCCGCAGACGCCGCCGCAGCTGGCGCTGCAGCTCGGCCCGTTTCAGGTCGAATACCACCAGTTTGCGCATACGCCAGCGCCTGGCTGGGATACAATCACGCACGGCGTGTATTTTATCGCGGCCGCGGGCGTCAGCGTCTATGTGACCGCGGACGCACGCATCGACCCGGCGCAGCACCGCGCGATCCTTCGCGGCCGCCGCGCCGACGCGGCGTTCTGGAACGGCCAGATCCTGTCCTATCCCGAGACGCGCGCGCTGCTGGCGGAGGCAGCGAAAAAGAATTATGTCTACCACATTCCGGTCGACGAGAAGGACGCCTGCGGCGTGCGCCGCAAGTGCGAGCGCAATATGGCCCGCTTCGGCGCAGAACTTCCCAATGTTTCGCTGCTGGAGGCTTACCCATCACAGATCCTGCTATAACAAACGACCAGCCCGGAGTCGGGCTGGCCGTTTGCTTTATGTTAACTTATTCTTCGCTTTCCGCAGGCGCGTGCTTTTCCTTCTCCACCCAGGTCATGCCGAGCAGGATGAGCAGGATCCCGGCGGCGCGCAGCAGGCTGAACGTGCCGTAGAACACGTAGTCCAGCGTTAGCGACATTCCGAGATTGCCGACCAGCATCAGAACGGAGGAGACCAGCGTGTTGGAATGCAGCGTCCCGATGATCTGCAGCAGCTGTGCGAGCAGTCCGCAGATGCTCCCGAGATAGACCCACCAGGGGACAGCCGTGATGTAGCCCCACGTGAGCTCCTTCCCGTTTTTGAGCACGAAGACGAGCAGGAGCGACAGGACTGTCGCTTCCACATAGTTGATCAGTGCGCCGTTGGCCGTGCCGAACAGCTTTCCGGCCCGGACGTTCGTCATGCGGTTGATGGAGTTGAAAAACCCGTTCAGCAGGGCAGTCAGATAATAGATCATGCAGCCGCCTCCTCAGTTTAGAACTACAAGGATCACGCCCAGCAGCACGAGCGCATAGCCCGGCAGCTGCCGCCGGCGGATCCGCGTAACCGGCATGCCGAACAGACCGAACCGGTCGATCAGCGCCGAGGAGACGAGCTGCCCCGCCGTAGAGAGCGCCATAAACGCGCTCGCGCCGACATGCAGCGTACACCAGCTGGAGGTCGCGACGATCCCGATGCCCATCGCGCCGACCAGATACACATACCACGGCGCATCGGAAAACCGCAGCGGCTGCCGCTTGACCAGCAGATAGCCGAGCAGCAGCACGAGCGCGATGCCGTGGACAAAGAAGCAGATGCCGAACAGACTGAAGTAGTTGCCCATCTGCGCGTTGAGCGAGATCATCACGCCCTGCAGAATGCCGGCCAGAAGCAAAAATCCAAGATACAGCAAAGCTATCCTCCGTTTCTCAGCGCGCAGCCGCGCCGGGCTCGTCCGTCAAAAAACGGTCGAGCTGCGCTTCGACCTCCGGGCGGCGCTTGAAATGCGGATGCCCGGTCAACTGGCCGCGGGCCATGACCATCTCGACGTGCCGCAGTGCGCGCAGATCCTCCAGCGGGTTTGCGGCAGTCACGATCAGATCTGCACACTTGCCCGGTGCGATGCTGCCGGTCTCGCTGCCGATCCCGGCAAGCTCCGCGCTCCGGCTCGTTGCGGTATAGAGCGCAAAGGCGTTGGAGACGCCGGTATATTTGTGGAAATAAAACAGCTCGCGCCAGAAATCATACTGTGTGATCCACGGGCAGCCGACGTCGTTGCCGAGCACCACGGGGATACCGTTGGCAAGCGCGGCCTTTGCGCATTCGATGATGCCCTCAAAGACGATCGTGCCGTTGTACTGCTCGACCTCGGTCGCGTGGGTGATGGACCGGTCAAACAGCGCGTAGGGCAGGGCAGGCGAGATCGTCGTGCAGAGGAACGCGCCGGTATCCTTGAACAGGCGCAGGATCTCTGCGTCCGGCTTTGCGCCGTGCTCGATCGAATCCACGCCGTTTTCCAGCGCCGCGCGCACGCCCTGCGGCGACTCGACGTGGGCTGCAACGCGGTATCCCGCGGCATGTGCCCGGTCGCAGACGGCCTTGATCATCTCCGGCGGCATCTTCATTTCCCCCGGGACGCCCTTTTCCTTCGCGTCCATCACGCCGCCCGTGATCATCAGCTTGATGAGGTCGACGCCCTGCGCCTCTGCGGCATCCAGCTGCGCCAGCGCCTCGGGAATGGAATGCGCGGCCACGGCGACCGACCCGGCCATATGCCCGCCCGGGACGGAGATCCCCTCGTTGGCGGCCAGGATCCGCGGCCCTACGCGGCGACCCGCCGCGATCTCATCGCGCAGCCGTGTGTCAAAATCGGCAAGACCGCCGACCGTGCGGATGGTCGTGACGCCGCTCATCAGCTCCGTCCGGGCAAAGCCGCAGACCATCTGATAGGCGATCTTCCGCGTCAGCGCCGTGGAGAGGATCGTGCGGACCAACTTTTCGTTGTCCCGCTGCTTTTTCTGCGGCTTGCCGCTGCCGGCCAGATGGACGTGCATGTTGATCAGGCCCGGCATCAGATACCGGCCCTGCAGGTCGACGACGGTATAGCCGTCAAGCGGCGTCCCCTCCGGGACGATGGCGCTGATGCGCTCTCCGTCCGTCAGGACGCAGAGCCCCTCCTGCACCTGCATGTCCTTCGTGCCGTCCAGAAGCTTTCCGTGCGTGAATGCGTATTTCATAGAATATCCCTCACTTTTGCGTCAGCTGACAAGCGCGTGTTCTCTTGTCAGCTGACGCATTCTGTCTGCTGTACAGTATAGCCTGCCGCGCAGGCCCTGTAAAGCCGCAGCGTGCGGAAAGTGTGCAAAAAACAGCGGGCCGGAAGAAAACCGGCGCCGCAGACCCGGAAAACAGATTGACAGGCGGCTGCGATGAGACTATGATAGAACCAGACCGGGCGGCTTCAGCGGCCGCGCGGATCATTGCATAAAAAGGAGAACTTTTTGAAGCTGATCATCGGTACATCGGAGCGTGTGGGTTGACCGGGAGGTCCGGCAAATCTCACACGCCGCGCCTCCCGAAGCTTTACGATTCGATCTTCAGGAGGATCCACCATGAATCGGGAAAACAAACGCAAAACGTTCGAAAAAGGCTACTATAAGACCCATGCCTGCAATGACAGCTTTACCTGCAAGGTCTGCGGGCGGCTCTGCACCCCGCAGAACGCCGGGAGTGAGCACCGCAACCATTGCCCCAACTGCCTCTCCAGCCTCCACGTCGACATCGAGCCCGGCGACCGGGCGTCCGACTGCGGCGGGATCATGGACCCGGTCGCAGTCTGGGTGCGCAAGGGCGGGGAATGGGCCATCATCCACCGCTGCCGCCGCTGCGGGGCGCTCAGCTCCAACCGCGTCGCGGCGGACGATAACCCCATGAAGCTCATGAGCATTGCCATGAAGCCGCTGTGCGAGCCGCCGTTCCCGCTGGAACGGCTGGAAGAGATGACGGCCCTCATGGCTGGCGACGGACGTCTGCGCTGAGCCATTTTTGAACAGGACCGAGGCACAACAGCGCCCGCAGCGGATCTCCGCTGCGGGCGCTGCTTTTTCATGAGAATCGGTGTTTTGCTCAGCCAAATACGCCGACGTAGGTGAAATTCTGCTTTGCCTCCGGCGTGGGGATCTCCGTCTGGACGATGGTCATGTTTTCGGCCATTTTCTCCGTGACGTCCCAGTCGCCGCCCAGGAATACCACGCAGAGCTTTTCTGCGTCATAGAGCAGCAGGAAATGATGGGTAATGTCTCTGTCGAGATCCTTGTTATACGTTTCGATCCAGCAGGCGTACAGATCGTTCAGCATCCCTTCCCTGACGATCGTCGGGTCGTCCCCGGGCACCAGAAGATCGCAGCCCGCGACCTCGTTGGCGGACAGGCAGCTGAACGTGAAGCGCACCTGCGCCGTGCTGTCGGTGGAGTAAACGCAGTCCTTTGCCAGCTCGATCTGGGCGTCCGAGACGCCGTCCAGCTGCGCCGGGTCGCGCGCGGCAATGACGTTATACAGATATGCGGTGTGGTCTGGGATCAGCGCCGTCGGCGTCCAGCCGAACTGCACGCCGCAGTAGGTGCCGGAGGTGCGGCCTTCTGTGTCGACGCGGATGATCGCGTCTCTGGAGAAGTCATAGGAAAACGGCTCCAGCGTGCCGTCCGGCAGAATGGATGCGACATCGGCGTGATAGGTAGTTTCCTCATTGGAGACGGACGCGTAATGAAGCACCTCCGCCGCGCCGCACAGCACGGCGATGGCTGCTGCGGCAGCGATCACAATGCGGACAACGCGCCTGCGGCTGTGTGTTTTTGCATCCTGCCGCGCCAGAAGGAGCGTTTTTTCCAAAATTCCCGCCTGCCGCGCCTCCGGCAGTGCATCGACCGGCAAATCCGGCAGCTGCGACGTCTGAAAAATCGTATCAATGTGATTCATATGCAAATCCTCCCCGGCATAACTCGGTTTTGATGGCCTCGCGGCTGCGCATCAGCCGCATGCGCACCGCCGCAGGCGTAAGTCCAAGAACTGTGGCGATCTCCGGCGCCGGTTGACATAAATCGTAGAACCGGCAGATAATCTCGCGATCCAGCTCCGGCAGCTGCGCGACGGCGCTGCGGAGCTGCTGCGCCTGTTCTTTTTTTGCGGCTTCCTCGAGAAGTACGTCCTCCGTCCCGGCTGCTTCTTCGTCCAGCGGCACCTCCATGCGCGCTTTCCGCAGCCGGTCGACGGTCTTGTTCCGTGCCACGCTCCCGAGCCATGCGCGAAGATGGCCGGCCTTCACCGTCCGGCAGGACTGCCAGAGGGCGAAGAAGACACTGGATGCCAGCTCGTCCTCGTCCTCCGGCGTGAGCTGGCCGCGGCTGCGGTTATGGATGACGGTCACGACATACGCGCTGTACTGCGCGATCACTGCCGCCAGTGCCTGCTCGTCCTTGCGTCGCAGCAGGGAAAGCAGCTGTTGTTCCTCCATGTGGATTCCTCCATGCTTTTGTATTGTCAGCTGACACCCATATAGTCGGCAGACAGGGGAGAAGTGTAACAAAAAGCCCGGCGCATCGGTACGTCGGGCCTGCGATGTTCAGTTTTTGACGCCGCAGCGCTGCAGCTCGCCGATCAGCCTGTCCAGAAGACCGGCGTCCGCCGGATGATAGATCCGGAGCCCACGGCTGTTTGGCCCGCTGATGACCACCTGCGTGCCGGAGAACGCGAGACTGCAGCAGTCCTCCGCAGCCGGTCCCCACGCAAATATCAACAGGACGGACCGGCTGTCGTAGCCCTTTCCGTTGCCGACGGAAGGGCGTTCTCCCGGCAGAAGATTCCGCGGGTCCTGCCGATAGGAGCCTTCCTGCAGCACAGACAGGACTGCTTCATATTCCGCGCTCCCGGCCAGGCAGTTCTGCAGCTCCCAGGTGTCGAACGAAGGCTGGCCGTTTTCGACCTTGGCGGCAGCAACAACGCCGGACAGATTTATTTCCGGCCGCTCCGGGATACCGGTCACTTCCGCAAAGGAACGCGGCCAAAGCAGCCACACGGCGAAGCATAAAACTACGATCGCAAGGAGCAGAAGCATGCATTTCTTCGTTCCGGTCCGCATGGCAGGGTCCTCCGCTTTTCTTTTTTATTATTATAACAGGATCCGGGAAGCCAGTCAAGCGACCGGGACCTGCGGCTCTGGAAAGCTGAAATACACAAGTCGGTCTGATACCGCATGATCAAAGATCCCACCTGCAACTTTTTTATCCCAGCAGTATTTTTTTCGGAAAGGGAAGCGGCAGATTTGCGGCGAATACAAAGCGCTCCCACAAAAAACAACGCAAACAGGCATGCGAAAATGGGATTTATCGTTGACACCTGCGGATTCTTGCGCTACAATAAGGTGAAATCAATACAAACCAACACAATCCCATTTTTGTTGGACGATTTTCCCAAGTCAAAAATTCAGAAAGGAATGGAATCTATGAAAACCAAAGCAGTTCGAATCCATGGCAAAATGGATCTGCGTCTGGAGGAAATTGAACTCCCGCAGGTCGGTCCGGACGATGTTCAGGTCAAGGTCATTTCTGACTCCATCTGCATGAGCACGTATAAGGCCGCGGTCGAGGGCGAAGAGCACAAGCGCGTGCCCAACGACGTTGCGGAGCATCCGACCATCGTCGGCCATGAATTCTGCGGTGTCATCACCGAGGTCGGCGAGAACTGGAAGAATAAATATAAAGCCGGTCAGGGCTTTGCCATTCAGCCTGCGCACTTCTACAAGGGTTCCCAGATGGCACCCGGCTATTCCTACCAGTACTGCGGCGGCGACAGCCAGTACTCCAACATCCCCATCGAGACGCTGCTGACCGACAACCTGCTGCCGTACAATTCCGATACCTACTTCTATGGCTCCCTGGCAGAGCCGATGAGCTGCATCATCGGTACCTTCCATGCCATGTACCACACCAAGCCCGGCTGCTATGAGCATCAGATGGGCATCGTTGAGGGCGGCAAGATGGCTATGCTCGCTTCCGTCGGCCCCATGGGCCTCGGCGCGATCGACTACGCGCTGCACTGCGACCGCCGTCCGAGCCTGCTCGTCGTCACAGATATCGACGACGCCAGACTCGCAAGAGCCGAGAGCATCTACACCGTCGAGCACGCCAAGGAAATGGGCGTCGAACTGCACTACGTCAACACGGCCAAGCCCGGCTGCGACACCAACTATCTGCGTGAGCTTTCCGGCGGCACCGGCTATGACGACGTCATCTGCTTTGCTCCGGTCAAGTCCGTTGTTGAGCAGGCCGGCGACATCCTCGGCTTCGACGGCTGCCTCAACTTCTTCGCGGGCCCGACCAACAGCCAGTTCAAGGCGGAGTTCAACTGGTACAATGTCCATTACCTCTACACCCATGTGGTCGGCACCTCCGGCGGCAACACCAGCGACATGAAGGAAGCCATCGAGATGATGACCTCCGGCAAGATCAACCCCGCTGCCATGATCACCCACATCGGCGGTCTGAACGCGGTCGTCGATACCGTCCTGAATCTGCCGAAGATCCCCGGCGGCAAGAAGCTTATCTACACGCAGATCGAGCTGCCTCTGACGGCCATCGCCGATTTCGGCAAGCTGGGCGAGACGGATCCGCTCTTCGCAAAGCTCGACGAGATCACCAAGCGCCACAACGGCCTGTGGAGCGCAGAAGCTGAAAAATATCTGCTTGCAAATAAATAATTGAAATTAAAATAGGAGTGAAACACTTATGGCAGAAGGCGTATTGATGCCCAAAGAAGGCATTACAGTCGAATCTTGCATCATTGGCGAGTGGAAGAAGAATGTCGGCGATCACGTCAACGTCGGCGACGTCCTCTTCACCTACGAGACCGACAAGGCGGAGTTCGAATGCGAATCTACCGCAGCCGGCACCCTGATCGAGAAGTTCTATGAAGACGGCGACGAGGTCCCGTGCCTGGTCAACGTCTGCGCGATCGGCAACCCCGGCGAAGACACCTCCGCGCTCAAGAACGCTCCGGCAGCCACTGCTGCTCCCGCTGCCGCCGCAGCAGAGGCTCCCAAGGCCGCTGCTCCCGCCGCAGCCGCCGCTCCGGCCGGTCCGTGCGCACAGGCCGTCATCATGCCGAAGGAAGGCATCACGGTCGAGTCCTGCATCATCGGCGAGTGGAAGAAGAATGTTGGCGATGCAGTCAACGTCGGCGATATCCTCTTTACCTATGAGACCGACAAGGCGGAGTTCGAATGCGAATCCACCGCAGCCGGCACCCTGCTTGCCAAGTTCTACGAAGACGGCGACGAGGTCCCGTGCCTGGCCAACGTCTGCGCCATCGGCAAAGAGGGCGACGCATATGAGTTCCTGAAGCCCGGCGCAGAGGCCCCGGCTCCTGCCGCTGCACCCGCCGCAGAAGAGGCCGCACCCGCAGCCGCCGCAGCTCCCGCTGCCGCAGCCGCGTTCAAGGCCATCTCTCCGCGCGCCATGGCCAAGGCCGTCGCCAACAATGTCAACCCGGCGCTTGCCACCGGCACTGGCCCCAACGGCCGTATCATCGAGCGCGATATCGACAAGCTGATCGCCTCCGGCGCAGCTGCCGCGTATGCCGCTCCGACCGCTGCAGCTCCCGCTGCCGCTGAGTTCGAAGACGTCAAGTGGAGCCCAGTCCGCAAGGCGACCGCCAAGTCCATGACCAAGAGCCTGTCCACCATGGCACAGCTCACCCAGCAGTATTCCTTCGATGCGACGCAGCTGCAGGCCTACCGCGCCATGCTCAAGCCGCTCGACGCGCCCATGGGCAAGGTCAGCCTCAACGACATGGTCATGTTCGCCGTCGCGAAGACCATCAAGTCCTGCCCGGATCTGAACGCCAACGTCCTCGAAGAGAACGTCGTCCGTCACTTCCATACCGTCAACCTCGGCTTCGCCTGCGATACGCCGCGCGGCCTGATTGTCCCAACAATCTTCAATGCTGACCAGATGACCCTGCTTGAGCTCTCCATGGAAGCCAAGCGTCTGGCTGCCGAAGCCCGCGAGGGCAAGCTGAGCCCCGACTATATGTCCGGCGCGACCTTCACGATCTCCAACATCGGTTCGTTCGGCTGCGAGGCCTTCACGCCCGTCATCAACCCGCCCCAGACCGGCATTCTCGGCGTCTGCAATATCCAGACGAAGATCAAGTCCGCCAAGGACGGCGTCATCGAGACCTACCCGGCTATGGGCCTGTCTCTGACCTTCGACCACAGAGTCATCGACGGCGCACCCGCCGCGCGCTATATGAGCGAGCTGTGCAAGAGTCTTGAGAACTTCATGACTCTGCTCGCCAAGTAAGAGAAAGGAAGGACGAAATCATGCCGAAATCTTTGTATATCGATCCCGTAAAAGTCCGCGAACCCGGCTATATTCATTTTGAAGACATTCCTGTCTGCCAGTATAACAAGACCATCAAGCAGGAACTCGAAGAGGGCAACTACACCAAGGAAGACCTGATCCGCATCTACCGCGACATGGCCATCTGCCGTGAGTTCGAGCACATGCTCACCCTCATCAAGACCCAGGCCAACTACAACGGCGTCGAGACGACTTATCCCGGCCCTGCGCACCTGTCCCTCGGTCAGGAAGCCTCCTGCGTCGGCGAAGCGTATCTTCTGACGAAGGATGACATCACCTTCGGTTCCCACAGAAGCCATTCCGAGATCCTCTCCAAGGGTCTGAGCTGCATCAACAAGCTCTCCGATGAAGAGCTCATGAGCACCATGGAAAACTTCCTCGGCGGCAAGACCCTGGCAGCTGTCAAGAAGTTCGCCGATACCTCCGACGTCAAGGAGCTGGCCATCCGCTTCCTGCTCTACGGCACCGTTGCTGAGATCTTCGCCCGTGAAAACGGATTCCATCACGGCATGGGCGGCTCCATGCACGCGTTCTTCCTGCCGTTCGGCATCTACCCCAACAACGCCATCGTCGGCGGCTCCGCCCCGATCGCAACGGGCGCTGCCCTGTATCAGAAGAACAACGACAAGAAGGGCGTCGTCGTCTGCAACATCGGCGATGCGTCCCTCGGCTGCGGCCCTGTCTACGAGGCCATGAACTTCTCTGCCATGGACCAGTTCAAGACCCTGTGGGAAGAAGGCCGGAAGGGCGGCCTTCCCATCATCTTCAACGTCTTTGACAACTTCTACGGCATGGGCGGCCAGACCATGGGCGAGACCATGGCCTATCATATGCCCGCCCGTCTCGGCGCTGGCATCACCCCGAGTCAGATGCACGCAGAGCGTGTCGACGGCTGGAACCCACTGGCTGTCATCGACGCCTACAAGCGCAAGATGGAGCTCATCAAGAACAACGAAGGCCCCATCCTGCTCGACGTCGTGACCTACCGTCTCGTCGGCCACTCCACCTCCGACCAGAACGCCTACCGTACCAAGGAAGAGATCGAAGACTGGCGCAGCCATGACCCGATCGTCAAGTTCCGCGAGGCTCTTGTGGAAGCTGGCGTCGAGTCCGACGAGTTCTTCGCCAAGCTCCTGCAGGATACTGCCGACCGCATGACCATGATCTGCCGCGCGGCTGACGACAAGGAGATCTCTCCGTATGTCGACTTCGACAAGAACCCGGATTATCTTGCAAACCTGATGTTCTCCAACGAGACCGTCCGCTCCATGGGCGCGCCCGATCAGAAGCTGAACGTCACCGGCCCGAAGGAGAGCTGCAAGCGCTATGCTGACCTGGCAAAGAAGGAGCACTTCGCGTTCGATAAGGACGGCAACAAGTTCTCCGACATGAAGGTCTACAACATCCGCGACGCGATCTTTGAGCCGCTGATCAACAAGTACTACGAAGACCCGACGCTCGTCGCCTACGGCGAAGATGTGCGTGACTGGGGCGGCGCTTACGCTGTCTACCGCGGCCTGATGGACGTCATCCCGCACTCCAGACTCTTCAACTCTCCGATCTCCGAGGCTGCCATCGTCGGCACCGCCGTCGGTTACTGCATGTGCGGCGGCCGCGCAGTCGTCGAGCTCATGTACTGCGACTTCCTTGGCCGTGCAGGCGACGAAGTCTTCAACCAGATGTCCAAGTGGCAGGCCATGTCCGCCGGTATCCTGAAGATGCCGATGATCCTGCGTATGTCCGTCGGTGCCAAGTACGGCGCGCAGCACTCGCAGGACTGGGTCGCCATCGTCTCCCACATCCCCGGCCTGAAGGTCTTCTTCCCAGCCACCCCGTACGAAGCCAAGGGCATCATGCAGGCGGCTCTGAACGGCACCGATCCCTGCGTCATCTTCGAATCCCAGCGTATCTACGGCAAGGGCGAAGAGTTCCACGAGGGCGGCGTTCCCGCGGAAGAGTATGAATGGGCGCCCGGCGCTGTCAACAAGGTCCGCGACGGCAAGGATCTGACCATCCTCACCATCGGCGCGACGCTGTACCGCGCAGTCGACGCAGCCAAGAAGCTCTCCGAGAAGTACGGCGTGGAAGCCGACGTCATCAACATGCCGTCTCTGGTCCCGCTGGATTATACTGATCTGATCGCTTCCGTCAAGAAGACTGGCCGCGTGGTCCTGGCCTCCGACGCCTGCGCAAGAGGCACCTTCCTCAACGAGATCGCGGAGAACCTGACGAATATGTGCTTCGACTATCTGGATGCGCCTCCCGTCGTCATCGGCGCGCGCAACTGGATCACCCCGCCGCACGAGTTCGACAAGTACTTCTTCCCGTATGCCGAGTGGATCATTGACGCTGTCAATGCCCGCCTGATCCCGCTGGAGGGCTATACCTCCACCACGACCCCGGACGAGGCTGAGATCGTCCGCCGCAACAAGCTGGGCGTGTAATGAAACCCATCCCCGCGCAGAGGAAACCTCTGCGCGGGGATCCTCCAAAAAGAAAGCCTTGACAAACCCGCGATTCATCGCTATAATATTCATGTTTTCGGGCCTGTAGCTCAGCTGGGAGC
>DHKK01000198.1:767-4806 GCA_002404795.1 Clostridiales bacterium UBA4696 | reverse complement strand
CTCGTCGGCCAGCTGATCACCGACCTCAGCTACGGCATCGTCGACCCGCGTGTGCGCGTCAATAAGTAAAGGAGGATCACGAAGATGGCTAAAAAGAAAAAATCGACCCTCCTTACCCGCCTGTTCGGCAACCGCAACAAGGTCACCGACTTCATGACCGAGGAGCAGCTGCAGAGCCCGGGCCGTCTGATCCTCAAGAATTTCCTGCATAACCGGCTCGGCATGACCGGCCTGATCGTGTTCCTGCTGATCTTCCTGATGGTCATGATCGGCCCGAAGTTCTACACGCTCGACCTGTCCTATCAGGACAATACCCAGCTGAACGTCGCGCCCGGCATGAACATGATGAAGATCCCGGACGGCATGAAGCACAAGGTCGCCGATATCTCTCCCGGCACGACCTACGGTGTCGGCGTCGACACCGACGGCAAGGTCTACATCTGGGGCTATACCCGCATCACCGATACGATCGACCTGAAGAACATCCCCGAGGAAGTCCAGAACGCCAAGATCGTCAATGTCGCGGCTGGCTATGACCATATCGTCGCGCTCGACGAAAACGGCGCGATCTACGTCTGGGGCAACAAGCGTCTCGGTCAGGACAAGATCCCGGACAAGCTCCAGATGGCTGCGGCCTACGGCAAGAACCTCGGCATCAAGCAGATCGAGGCCAGCAACCAGTTCTCCGCGGCAGTCACTGAGGACGGCGAGCTGTTCCTCTGGGGCAACGGCAACCAGGCCGACATCAAGATCAAGAAGGAATATCAGGGCAACATCGAAAAGGTCGCCCTGACGGCCCGCGCGTATGTTGCACTGACCAAGGACGGCGCAGTCGTCTATTCCGGCTTCCAGAAGGACAACGCCCTTGTCCGCATCCCGGATGGGCTCGATTCCGGCGTCGTTGACATCGCGGCGTCCAGCAACGCGGTCGCGGCAGTCAAGGAAGACGGCACCGTCGTCGTCTGGGGCACCTGCACCAACGGCGAAAACAACGTCCCCGCGTTCGAGAGCAAGCCCGTCGAGCTCTACGGCGGCCGCTATCACTTCACGGCCCTGATGGATGACGGCGAGGTCATCTCCTGGGGCGATAACACTCACGGACAGGCCTCCGTTCCGGCCTCCTTCAACGAAAAGGAGATCGTCACCGTCTACGCGGGCTTCTACCAGAACTACGCTGTCACGGTCGACGGCGACGTCGAGACCTGGGGCCTGAAGGGCTACCTCTGCGGCACCGACGATCTCGGCCGCGACGTCTTCAACCGCATCATCAACGGCGGCAAGGTCACCATGACGGTCGGTGCGATCGCCGTCATCATCCAGCTCGTCATCGGCATCATCCTCGGCGGTCTGGCTGGTTATTTCGGCGGCTGGGTCGATAATATCATCATGCGCATCTCCGAGGTCGTTGGCGGTCTGCCGTTCCTGCCGTTCGCGATGATCCTCTCCGCCATCATCGGCACGCGCATCACGGTCGAGCAGCGTATGTACCTTATCATGGTCGTGCTGGGCGTTCTGTCGTGGCCGGGCATCTGCCATTTGATCCGCGCGCAGATCCTCTCGCAGCGCGAGCAGGAGTATGTCACCGCGGCCAAGGCCCTCGGCGTGCGCGAGAAGAACATCATCTTCCATCACATCATCCCGAATGTCATGAGCCTCATCCTGGTCAACGCGACGCTGAGCTTTGCGACCTGCATGCTCACCGAGTCCTCGCTGTCCTACATGGGCTTCGGCATTGCGCCTCCCACGCCGACCTGGGGCAACATGCTCACCGGCGCAAACAACTCCATCGTCATCCAGCAGTACTGGTGGCGCTGGGTCTTCCCGGCTGCGATCTTCGGCATCTGCACGATCTGCATCAACCTTGTGGGCGACGCGCTGCGTGATGCAGTCGATCCCAAGTCCGCTGAGCGATAAGGAGGGGTCGTTGTGGCATTACTTGAACTGAAAAACCTGAAGACTTTCTTCGCGACCAAGCGCGGCACCGTCAAGGCCGTCAACGGCGTGAGCTATTCGCTCGACGCCGGCAAGGTCCTCGGCGTCGTCGGCGAATCCGGCTCCGGCAAGAGCGTCTCGGCCATGAGCATCCTCCGTCTGCTCGACGGCAACGGCTATATCGACTCCGGCGAGATCCTCTTCAACGGCGTGGACCTGACGAAGCTGTCCATGAACGAGATGTACAAGATCCGCGGCAACGAGATCTCCGTGATCTTCCAGGAGCCGATGACGAGCCTGAACCCGGTCTTTACCGTCAGCCGTCAGATCTCCGAGCCGCTGATGATCCACCAGGGCATGACCAAGAAGCAGGCCGCCGCGAAAGCGGTCGAGCTGCTCTCCGACGTCAAGATCCCGAACCCCGAGGTCGTCGCCAAGCAGTATCCGCACCAGCTCTCCGGCGGTATGCGGCAGCGCGTCATGATCGCCATGGCGCTGGCCTGCCGCCCGAAGCTCCTGATCGCGGACGAGCCGACCACGGCGCTCGACGTGACCATTCAGGCCCAGATCCTCAAGCTCATGAACGAGCTGCGGGAGAAAAACGGCACCGCCGTGCTGTTCATCACGCACGATCTCGGCGTCATCAACCAGATGGCCGACAACGTCGCGGTCATGTACTGCGGCCAGGTCGTCGAATACGCGCCTGCCGAGACCATCTTCCACAAGAGCGTGTATTCCCATCCCTATACCGAGGGCCTGATGCTCTCCATCCCGCGTCTGGACACCCCCAGCGACGAACGGCTCGAAGCGATCCCCGGCGCGGTCCCGCACCCGCTGGATCTGCCCAAGGGCTGCAAATTCGCTCCGCGCTGCAAGTACGCGACCGCACGCTGCCAGGAGGAGGAGCCGGAGCTGATCCACGTCTCCGACACCCAGCAGGTTCGCTGCTTCTACGCGAAGAAGGAGGACAGACATGCAAAATAACGACAAGAAGGTTCTGCTTCGCATCAGCAACCTGAAGCAGTATTTCCCGCTGAAGGGCGGCCGCTTCGTCAAGGCCAACGACGGCATTTCGCTGGATATCTACGAGGGCGAGACCTTCGGCCTCGTCGGCGAGTCCGGCTGCGGCAAGTCGACCCTCGGCCGCACCATCCTCCAGCTCTATCACCAGACCTACGGCCGCACGATGTACTATGGAAGATCGCTGGACGATCTGGCGCCGAAGTACGTCATCGACACCGTCAAAAACCTCAAAGCCCGCCGCGCCAAGCTCCGCGAGCTGGAGCAGAAGCGCGATAAGCTCGAGGCCGAGTACGCCAAGCTCTCCGAAAAGGAGCAGTATGCCAAGCACACCGAGCTTGATACCGCGCGCAAGCTGGGCGAGGACGCGCTGCTCGACATCACAAAGATCGTCGGCGGCTTCCTCGTGGTCGATGATCTTGATCCCGTGATCGCAGCCTATTCCAAGGACTACGGCATCGCGCGCAGGATCTCCGCGCTCGAGGAAAAGCGCCAGGCGCTGCAGGTCGACGTTGACGACGCGCAGTATGCGAAGAAGACCGCCGAAGAGGCGGGCAAGTCCGCGAAGCCCGGTCAGCTCGAAAAGGCGCAGGAAAAGCTCAGGCAGTGTGACGATCAGATCGCCGCGCTGCGGCAGCAGCTGGACGCCTGCCGCGCCGAGATCGAGGCGCTGCGCAAGCCGTACGCCAACGATCCCGAATTCCAGAAGTATGAGGCCTACCGCGACGACGGCATCGACCTTGCACGTCTGGAGTATAACGAAATGCGCCGCCTGCGCAGCGACATGCAGCTCATCTTCCAGGACCCGTATTCCTCGCTGAACCCGCGCATGAGCGTCGGCCAGATCATCAGTGAGGGCATGCAGGCGCACAACATGATCAAGAAAAAGGACGCCCGTATGCAGCAGCTCGTCTTGAACATCATGGACGAATGCGGCCTCGCGCCGTACTTCCTGCACCGCTTCCCGCACCAGTTCTCCGGCGGCCAGCGGCAGCGCATCGGCATCGCCCGCGCGCTCGCCACGAACCCGAAGTTCGTCGTCTGCGACGAGGCTGTTTCCGCGCTGGACGTGTCCATTCAGGCGCAG
>DHKK01000198.1:0-716 GCA_002404795.1 Clostridiales bacterium UBA4696 | reverse complement strand
ATCATCAACCTGCTGCTCGACCTCAAGGAGCACCAGAACCTGACCTACATGTTCATCACGCACGACCTGTCCGTCGTCAAGTACATCTCCGACCGTGTCGGCGTCATGTACCTCGGCAACATGGTCGAGCTGGCGGAGGCCGACGAGATCTTCCACCACCCGATCCATCCGTACACCGAGGCCCTGCTCAACGCCATCCCGACGACGGATACCGTCGGTGCGAAGGAGCTTTCCATCCTCGAAGGCGATATCCCCAGCCCGGTCAACCCGCCGAAGGGCTGCAAATTCCACACGCGCTGCAAATACTGCACGGAGATCTGCACGCAGGTCGTCCCGGCGTGGGAAGAGGTCCGGCCGAACCATTTCGTCGCCTGCCATCATAAGCTCGAAGTCAAGGAGTAACGCAAATGATCTTTCAGAGGAAAGTAGACCGCGCCATGCGCTATCAGAAGGAGCGCAACGAACAGGCGGACATGAAAAAACCGACCGAAGAGGATAAGGACAAGGTGAGCAAAAAGGACCTGCTCGCCATGATCCTGTCCGCCGCCCTCGTGATCCTCCCTGTCGCCGCCCTCGTCCTCCTAGCCATCGCCTTCGGCTCCTACTTCCTCTTCTTCCATTGACAAGCTTACCGCGTTTACGCAAAAAAACCGTCATTCCATTTTGTTCCCCCCTGACAGGGGTAACAACTGCTTCCGGGGATACCCCGACAGGTT
>DHKK01000162.1:6036-7074 GCA_002404795.1 Clostridiales bacterium UBA4696 | reverse complement strand
AAGCCGAGGAACTTGATGATGCCTTCATAGACGTTCTTCTGGAAGCGCAGGCCGCCCTTGTACGGGCCGATGGCGCCGTTGAACTGGCAGCGCCAGCCGCGGTTGGTATGATATTCGCCCTTGTCATCCATCCAGCAGACGCGGAACGTGAACATTCTTTCCGGCTCAACCATGCGCTTGAGCAGGTCGACCTTCTCGTATTCGGGATGGGCGTCCATGATTGGGGACACGGAAGAAAGAACTTCCTCAACCGTCTGAACGAATTCAGGCTGGTTGGCATGCGTCGTCTTTACATAATCGATGACACTGGCTACATAAGCATTCATTTTGGTAAATCCTCCTCAAAAATGATACCAAATCAATCGTGAGCTTTTTACAATTTGCTCAAAATTATCATATCGCATCCGCGCCTGAAAAACAAGCTTGGATGTTTGTGCCAAATAGCTGAATTTATGCCTTGAAATTTGTGATAATGTCCACGATCTCCGCGCCGATGCGCTTCTGGGCCTCGACGGTGGCAGCGCCGATGTGCGGCGTGCAGGAGACCATCGGATGGGAGTACAGCGCAGCGTTGGAGGCGGGCTCGTCAGCGTAGACGTCCAGACCGGCCGCGCGGACCTTGCCGCTGTTGAGCGCGTCGAGCAGCGCAGCCTCGTCGACGTTGGTGCCGCGGGAGGTGTTGATGATGCAGACGCCGTCCTTCATCTTGGCAATGCGCTCAGCGTTGATCAGAGCGCCGCCGTCGACTGCCGGAGCATGGACGGAGATGAAGTCGGACTTGGCCAGCAGCTCATCCATCTCGACGTACGGGATGCCCAGCTGCTCTTCGATGCCGGGGATGTGGAAGATATCGAACGCGATAACGTCCATGCCGATGGCCTTGGCCATGACGCCCAGGTGCTGGCCGATGCGGCCGAAGCCGACGATGCCGAGGGTCTTGCCCTGCAGCTCGATGCCCTTGCCGTAGGCCTTTTTTTCCCACTTGCCTTCGCGCATGGTGTGGCCCGCGATGGACAGGTAGCGCGCGCAGGAGAACAT
>DHKK01000162.1:5469-5985 GCA_002404795.1 Clostridiales bacterium UBA4696 | reverse complement strand
TGGCCCATAGCCAGCTCTGCAACGGACTGGGAGGAGGCCTTCGGGGTGTTCTTGACGGTGATGCCCGCCTCTTCCGCATACTTGACATCGATGTTGTCGACGCCGACGCCGCCGCGGATGATGAGCTTCAGCTTGCCGCCCTTGGCCTCGTCGATGTGGTTGGCGCGGACCTTGGTCTTGGAGCGGACGACGACTGCGTCAAACTCACGCAGGGCAGCGCCCAGCTGATCCGGCTCATAGAACTGCTCGACGACCTCGTGGCCTGCCTCGCGCAGCTGCGCCATGGCGGTCTTGTCCATTCCATCAGTTACGAGAATACGCATGATAAAATCTCCTTATAATTTGTTCTGTAAAACAAGGCGCGACCTGCGCCGCGCCTTGTAAGGTTTTTTATTTGCCGTAGTTGGCTTCGAAGTTCTTGAGGAACTCGACGAGGGCTTCCACGCCTTCCTTCGGCATGGCGTTGTAGATGGAAGCGCGCAGGCCGCCGACGGACTTGTGGCCCTTGAGGTTGTC
>DHKK01000162.1:0-5414 GCA_002404795.1 Clostridiales bacterium UBA4696 | reverse complement strand
GCTGCCTTGGTGGCGGCGACGACTTCCTTGTCGAGATCGGCGGAGCCGGTCACGAACGGGATATTCATGAGGGAGCGGAACTCGGGCTCGACGGTGCCCTTGAACATCTTGGAGGAATCCAGGAAGTCATAGAAGACCTTCGCCTTGTCGAGATTGCGCTTGTGCATCTCCTCGAGGCCGCCGATGGACTTCAGGTACTTGAAGACCTTGCCGCAGCAGTAGATCGCCCAGCAGTTCGGGGTGTTGTACATGGAGCCTGCACCGGCGTGCGTGCTGTACTGCAGGTAGATGGGCAGATCCGTCAGATCGTCGCGGATGAGGTCCTCACGGATGATGCAGACGACCATGCCGGCCGGGCCGACGTTCTTCTGCACGCCCGCATAGATCATGCCGTAATCGGAGACATTGCAGGGCTTGGAGAGGAACATGGAGGACTGGTCGGAGACGAGGACGTGGCCCTTGGTGTTGGGCAGCTTGTTCCACGTGACGCCGTGGATGGTCTCGTTCTCGCAGATGTAGACGTAGTCGGTATCCTCGGGGATATCGAGGTCGGAGCAGTCGGGAACGTAGGTGTAGTTCTTGTCCTTGCTGGACGCGGCGACGATGACCTCGCCGACCTTCTGCGCTTCCTTGATGGCCTTCTTGGACCATGCGCCGGTCTCGATGTAGACGGCCTTGCCGTTCTTCATCAGGTTCATCGGGATCATGGAGAACTGCAGCGTTGCGCCGCCCTGGATGAACAGGACCTTGTAGTTGTCGGGGATGCCCATGAGGTCGCGCAGATCCTGCTCAGCCTCGTCGATGATCTGCTGGAAGACCGGGGAACGGTGCGACATTTCCATGACGCACATGCCGCTGCCGCGGTAGTTCATCATCTCGTCCCGGATCTCTTCCAGAACGGGTTCCGGCATCATGGCGGGGCCGGCGGAGAAGTTAAAGGTACGTCCGTATTTCATAATACTTAGCCTCCTGAACGTTTGTGTTGTTGTTGTTTGGAGTTGCTTCCTGTGTCCAGTATATCGCGTCCGCACCAAAGAATCAACCCATTTTCTAAAAAATTTTTTCTAAAACTCATAAATTTTTAGCTGCCTGCACAAAAAGCGCCGGGCCTTCTCCAGAAGCAGGAAAAAGCCCGGTAAAAACCAACAATTTCAGTATCCCTTGTATTTTTTTCTGGTCGCCAGACCGCCGCGGATGTGGCGCTCGGCCTTGTTTTCGTCAAGGATCTCGCGGACCGCAGCGTACAGCGCGCGGTTCGCGGCCGGCAGCCGCTCGGCAAGGTCCTTGTGTACGGTCGATTTGGAAAGTCCGAAGTGCTTTGCCGCCTGCCGGATGGTGGTGCGGGTCTCGATGATGTACACAGCCAGCTCCCTGGCTCTGGTGAGTAAGTCCTCTGTCATACGGGCACCTCCAGGCTGTGTATGCTATTGGAGTATATGCCCGCGCCCAGGATAGTATGAACCGCCGGGGCAGGGCCCCGGCGGCGGTTTGCTCAGTGATGGCGGTAGATCTTTTTGTCCAGCGCGAAGATGCGGCTGGAGAACGTGCCCTCCGGCAGCTCCTGCAGGGCCTCGGCGTAGATCTCCATGCGGCTGTCGACCAGGTCGATCAGCGACAACAGCTCCGCCTCGGCGCACATGGGGCGCACGGCTGCGCCGAAGTCCGGCTCGCCGTGATGCGAGAGGATCATGTGCTGTAGCAGCAGGCTCTTTTCCTGCGGCAGGCCGAGGGACTCGGCGCACTGCTGCACCTCCTGTGCGCCCATGACCAGATGGCCGATCAGCTGGCCGGAGAGCGAATAATCCGTGACCATGCCGAGCCCCGAGAACGTGAATTCCCGCTCCTTGGCAAAGTCGTGCAGCAGCGTGCCGGTCAGAAGCAGGCTCCGGTCAATGATCCCGGCGTAGAGCCCCGACAGGTAATCGGCCAGCCGCAGCATGTTGGACGTGTGCATCAGAAGGCCGGACAGGAAGCTGTGGTGTACGCTCTTGGCCGCCGGAATGGACCGGAAGGCCTCGAGATGCCGCTCGAGCATCGTGCGGGCGACGGACTGATAGTCGGCATCCTCCATAGAGTCGATCAGGCGGCGGATCTCCTGCAGACGCTCGTCCGGGTCGATCGGGGCGACCGGCACGAGGGCCGACACGTCATACTGGTCATTGCCGTCCGCCATGCGGATGCGGCCCGCCGTGAGCTGCGGCGCGCCCTTGAACTCGGAAACCTGCCCGCGGATCTTGACGATCCGGCCGATGTCGGCCGGGTCCGCGCCGATGGGGCCGGAGTAGTCCCAGACCTTCAGGTCGATCGTGCCGGAGCGGTCGGCCAGCACGCCGGACAAAAACGGCTTGCCCGCCGCGGTGGTCTTGAGAAAGGCGTCCTTCAGAACGTAAAACCCCTCCACATCGTCGCCGGTATGCATCTGGGCGATCAGCTTGTTGTATTCCATTCTTCGTATCCTCGCTGTTCTTGTTTTTTATGATTATAGCAGTCTTTTCGCCCGTCTGCAATCATACAATGAAAACCTTCTCCCATATAATGCAGGACGCACCCGCGGCTCTTTGGGGAGCTTTGGGTGCGTCCTTTTTGGGATCTGATCAGGCGAGGTAGCGGTGCAGCAGGGCGGCGGCTTCGGCTCGGATGGTGAGGCCGGCCGGGACGATCTTACCGTTCTTGCCGTTCATCAGGCCGCTGCCGACGGCCCAGCCGGAGACGCTCGCCGCGTCCGCGAAGGCGGACAGCGAGGCGCTGGCGGTCGTCTGCTGGCCCTTATAGGCCGCGTAGCGGTAGAGGATGGCGACGAACTGCTCTCTGGTGATCGGCGCGTTCGGGCGGAACAGACCGCCGCCGAAGCCGTTCACGATGCCGCGGGTCTCGGCCCAGGCGATGGCCGCTTCATAGTAGCTGCCGGAGGCCACATCCTTGAACGGGTTGGCCAGGGCCACGGGCTCGCCCTCCACGCGGTAGAGGATGGTCACGAGCATACCTCTGGTGATGTTGGTCTTCGGGGCGAACTGCGTGGTAGTCACGCCGTTCATGAGGCCGTTTTCATACACATAGCGCACGTCGTCATAGTACCAGTCGCTGGTGTAGACGTCGCGGAACGGCAGCTCGCCGTCCAGCAGATCCGTCAGGGCGAAGATGCCGAGGCGGCTGCCGGTGAAGCTGAGGGTATAGGCACTCTTGTCGTTGGATGCGCGCAGGGCGGTATAGGTCCCGTTGTCGTTCACGGCGTAGGCGGTCATGTCGGCCGCGCTCTGGCCCTTGCGCAGGGTATAGGTGAGGGTGATGCGGACGCTGCCGGCCACCTCGGTCACCTCGCGGGTGCCGTCGGTCAGCCAGACGCGCCAGAGATCCGCAGTCTGGAGGTCGCTTCTGGCCGCCTTGGGCAGGTCAGAGTTGGCGAGTTGCCCGGCGCAGACGCGGAGGTTGGTGCCGGTCAGCTTACCGTAGGCGCTGGTGAGCGCGGCGGCGTCCAGCTCGACCTGCGCGCCGTTCATCACGGCCTGCAGGATGAGCTTCTTCTCGATCATGTCCTGGATCACGCTGGCGGTGACGGTCTTGGCCGTCCGGGCGTCGAGGATCAGCTCGCCGCCCTCGGTGAGCTTCGCCAGCGCTTCTTCGGCCTCTGCGGTCGGGAGGGCTGCGGAGGCTGCGCCGTCCTTCACGACCGGCGTCAGGGGGATGGTCACGGAATTCTGCTTGTCGGGCACGTCGACGGCGAACGTCGCCAGGACGCTCGTCTCAAAGCTGACGGAGCCGGAGCCATAGGCAGCCGTCAGCTTGCTGAGCGTGCTGCTGCCGTGGAGACTGGTGCGGACGGCCGCGGCCTTCTCGCCGGTCTGCAGGGTATAGGGCAGGGTGATCTGCGCCTTGCCGCTGAGGCTCGTGACGTCGGCGCCGCCGCAGGTCGCGCGCACGCTGTAGATGGCCGCGTGGGTGTCAAGCTCCTTCTGCAGCGCGGCGCTGAGCGTTGAGCGCAGAAGCTTTTCGATGGTGAGGACGAGCTCCTTGCCGCCGAAGCCCTTGAGGCTGGCCGCGTCGAGGGTCACGGAGCCGAGCGCGGTGATCAGCTCGAGCTTCGCGTTCTTGTCCGCGAGCTTCTTGACATCCGCACCGGGGAGCGTGAGGCTCAGGCCGGTGGAGGAGGAAGCGCCTGCGTCGATGGTGAGCAGGCCGTTGTCCGCCAGCTTGTCGAGCGCGTCGGACATCTTGCTGCTGTCGACCGCGGCGTTCGTGCCGCTGATGACGGCGGGGACCGTGATCTGCGCGTCCTTCTGGACGTCCATGGTCACGACGATCTTCTGCACGCGCTGCAGCATACGCATGGCACTGCAGACGTCGCCGGTCTGCATGCTGCCACAGTCATCGAGCGCGGTGTAATTCGCAGCGCTCAGGCCGTGGGCGAAGCGGAGGTTCGTGGACTTGTAGGCCATTCTGGCGACCGCGTCGAGCGCGCTGCTGTCGGGCGTCGTTTCGATCTTGCCGGTGCTCCATTCCAGGGCGATGATCGCCGGGACAGGTGTCGCCGGGCTGGTGACCTTATTGTTCGTATAGCTGTTGCTGTCCGGGAAGAAATAGGAGTTCTGCTGGAGGTCTGCGCCGGTCACGGTATATGTCGCGCCGTCGCCCGCGTAGAGCGTGATTGAATCGGTGCCGGTGAGCGGCTCGCCGCCGATCAGGTCGTCGATGGTGACGTATTCGGTCGCGGCCATGACGGCCCAGCCCTTCATGCCGACGTACTGATAGCCGGCCGGCGTGGTCTGCGCCATGCTTTCCAGATCGGGCAGCGTGTAGTATTTGGTCTCGACGAGCTTACCGGACTTGTCATGGATCTCGACGGTGAGCACGGTGGGCAGAGCGCTGTAGAGCGCGCTTGCGCGGGCAGACGTGAGATTTTCAAGGGCAGCACCATTATCTGCCGCTGCATAGCGGAAGACCGCGTTGACGCTCGGCTCCATCGTGTATTCGGCCATGCCGTCTACGGTGCCAACGCTGCCGCAGCCGCCGCCACCGCAGCCGCCGGCGCTTGCCGTCTTGAAGTGGTAGACAGGCGTGCCGTCAGCCTTCTGCGTGGTGCTCGTCCAGATGTAAGTGATATCGGTCTTTTCCTTGTTCTCGCTGTCCAGCTGCTGGTTGCCGAGGTCGATGAAGCAGGTGTCGAACTCGTTGCGGAAGAAGTATTCCTCCGGCTGGTTGCAGTAGACATCGACCTACATGCCGTTGCTCCAGCCCGCCATTTAGAGGGAGAAGCCCTCGGTCTGGCTGATATCATCGCCGAGATGGACTTCCTTCAACTTCACGCACTCATAGAACGTGCCCTCGGATGCGAATCAATAGTTGAACCGCAAGAGGAGCGCGGCGAAAGCGAGGGAGGAGAAGATGTGGAAGAGCAGACCGGCGCAGGAACGGACGTG
>DHKK01000023.1:12316-14471 GCA_002404795.1 Clostridiales bacterium UBA4696 | reverse complement strand
CCATTTCGGCGTGGAGTAGTATGGAATTGCATGAAGTTATATAGTGGTTATTTGTGCGGAAAATGCGCTGAAATCAAGAAATATCGGTATTTATAGGGTAATATTGAGATATAAAATCAGGTGAATCGCCCTCGATACCTAACTTCATATTTTTCGTCTCCTTGCCCGGGCCGCGGCCCGGTTCGATCGTGATAGGTAGATTATAAAGCAGCGGGGCGGATTTTTCAACAGGGAAACGAAAAAGTCCGGCGGAGCCGGACTTTTGGGGGTTATTTGCGGGCGGGGGCGGTGCCGGCGCGGCGGCTGTAGAGGCGGGCGAGACCGCCTTCGCTCGTCTCGCGGAAGGCGCGGTTCATGCTGATGCCGGTCTCATACATCGTGCGCACGACCATATCGAACGAGATCGTTCGCGTGCCGACCAGCATGTGCGCGAGGTTCGCCGAGTCGATGGCGCGCTTGGCGGCGACGGCATTGCGCTCGATGCAGGGGATCTGCACGAGACCGCAGATGGGGTCGCAGGTGAGGCCGAGATGATGCTCCATGGCAATCTCCGCCGCGTACTCGACCTGCTCGATCGGGAACTCCATCAGCTCGCACATGGCGGCCGCCGCCATGGAACATGCCGAGCCGATCTCCGCCTGACAGCCGCATTCGGCGCCAGAGATGGACGCATTGCGCCGGATCAGATTGCCGATGATGCCCGCCACGCCGAGCGCGTGGGCCATGCGCAGATCCGAATAGTGGTATTTGCCCTGCAGATACATGAGGACCGCGGGCAGCACGCCGCAGCTGCCGCAGGTGGGTGCGGTGACGATGGTGCCATTGGCGGCGTTCTGCTCCGCCGCGGCAAAGGCGTAGGCGCAGACAATCTGCAGCTCGCGCACCTGCGGGATCTCCTGCGCGTGCTGGCGTTCATAGAGATATTTGGCCTTGCGCTGCACACCCAGCCCGCCGGGCAGGATGCCGGTCGCCTCCAGCCCCTCCTCAACCTCGCTGCGCATGGCGCGCCAGATCTGCTGCAGGAAGTCCCAGATCTCCGGACCCTCGTTCAGCTCGACGTACTCGCGCAGCGAGATATAGCGCCAGCGGCAGTACTGCGCGATCTCCGCAAAGGAGTTTTCGGGGTAGATCTCCTCCGCGCCGGCCGCTTCGCGGCCCTCGATGACGATATCGCCGCCACCGATGGACTCCACGCGCATCGACGCAATCTTTTCCTCGCCCTTGTAGGCGGAAAAATCGAGCGTGTTCGGGTGCTTGAGATCGTCGGGGTCCTTGTCGGAGAAGATGATCTCCGTCGGCGTGGGGGACAGGACCTCGCTCAGCACGCGGTCGGTGCCGTGGCCGACGCCGGTCAGGGCAAGCGAGCCGTAGAGCGTGACCTCATACCGCTCCGCGTCGGGATGCTCCTGCTTGAAGATGCGGGCCGCGCGCTCCGGCCCCATGGTGTGGGAGCTGGACGGGCCCTTGCCGATTTTATAAAGATCACGAATGGATTTCATGATATGTGCCTCCGGTATCGTAATGTATCTGCATGATAGCAGAGGCCGCCGGAAATTACAACCCCGTAGATCCCCTTTTATTTGGAATTTGAGCTCCGCCGGGCCAGCGCCTCCAGCGCCAGCTCGCCCGCGAGCTTGAACAGCGTATCGCGCAGCACCTGCTCGATCGGCAGGCCGGCCGCGCGGGCGACGGAGGCGTAGAACTCCTCCGTCGCCTCGTCGAGCGGGATACAATAGATCATGGCTTCAGACCCTCCAATAAACCTGCGTTCAGGTAGTTCATCTTATGTACAGACGCTTGACAAGTGTGATAGAATAAAGCTATTGACTGAAAAAGTATTTCCGAAAGGATGAACCGATATGGCGAAAGAGAAGAAAGTGGAGCAGATCACCGATATGGAGGTCGATTTTGCCCAGTGGTACACCGATATCTGCCGCAAGGCCGAGCTGGTCGAGTATGCGTCGGTCAAGGGCTTTACGATCCTGCGCCCGTACGGCTACGCGATCTGGGAGAACATCCAGCGCATCATGGACGCCGAGTTCAAAAAGACCGGCCATGAGAACGTGGCGATGCCCGTCCTGATCCCCGAAAGCCTGCTGAAAAAAGAGGGCGAGCTCGTCAATGGCTTCGCGCCCGAGGTCGCCTGGGTCACGAT
>DHKK01000023.1:11853-12305 GCA_002404795.1 Clostridiales bacterium UBA4696 | reverse complement strand
ATGGGCGGCAGCGAGAAGCTCGAGGAGCGTCTGGCCTTCCGTCCGACGTCCGAGACCATGTTCTGCGACCACTGGTCCCGCGTCCTGCAGACCTACCGGGAGCTGCCGATGCTCTACAACCAGTGGTGCTCCGTCATCCGCTGGGAGAAGACGACCCGTCCGTTCCTGCGCAGCCGCGAGTTCTGGTGGCAGGAGGGTCACACCATCCACGAGACCGCCGAGGAAGCCATCCACGAGACCGAGCAGCAGCTGAAGTGCTACGCCGATTTCTTTGAGAACGTCCTCGCCATCCCCGTCGTCCCCGGCCAGAAGACCGAGAAGGAAAAGTTCGCCGGTGCGGAAGCGACCTACACCGTCGAGTGCCTCATGAAGGACCACAAGGCGCTGCAGGGCGCGACCAGCCACTACTTCGGCGATAAATTCTCCCGCGCCTACAACGTGACCTTCACCGG
>DHKK01000023.1:0-11805 GCA_002404795.1 Clostridiales bacterium UBA4696 | reverse complement strand
AAGCTCCAGTACCCGTTCCAGACCTCCTGGGGCTCCACCACGCGTATGATCGGCGCGGTCATCATGGCCCACGGCGACAACAACGGGCTTGTCCTGCCGCCCAAGATCGCGCCCATCCAGGTCATCGTCCTGCCCGTCGCCATGCACAAGGCAGGCGTGCTGGAAAAAGCCACGGAACTCAAAGAGCGGCTCGTGAAGGCGGGTCTGCGCGTCAAGCTTGACGATTCCGACAACTCCATGGGCTGGAAGTGCGCGCAGTATGAGATGAAGGGCGTGCCCGTGCGCGTCGAGATCGGCCCGCGCGACATCGAGGCCGGTCAGTGCGTCCTCGTCCGCCGCAACGACGGTGAGAAGACCGTCGTCGCTCTGGAAAACCTTGAAGCAGCCGTCGCCGAGCAGCTCGAGCTCGTGCAGAAGGGCATGTTTGAAAAGGCGAAGCAGAATCTCGATGACCATATCTATGAAGCCCATTCGCTCGAAGAGGCCAAGCAGCTGCAGGCCGAGCACGGCGGCTTCATCAAGACGATGTGGTGCGGCGAGCTGGAGTGCGAGCTGAAGATGAAGGAGGAGGGCGGCATGTCCTCCCGCTGCATGCCGCTCAAGCAGGAGCGTCTCGGCGATACCTGCCCGATCTGCGGCAAGCCCGCCAAGAAAATGATCTACTGGGGCATCGCGTATTAAAAAAACAGCAAAGGGGTGCAGCCCTTCGGGCTGCACCCTTTTGTATGTTACGGCTCCTTTTCCATCCTCGCCAGGTCGGCGAGCGTGTAGCGGCCGAGGTAATCGGCGATCGTCCGGTCGAGCCCCTGCCACAAAGGAAGCGTCCGGCAGTTTTTGGCGTTTTCGCACTGCTGCCCGGTCTCGAGGCAGGTGACGGGGGCCAGCGTGCCTTCGGTCAGAGACAGGATCTCGAAGGCTGTATAGCCGGCCGCGGGCCTTGCCAGACGGTAGCCGCCGCCCTTGCCGCGCACGGCGTCGAGCAGCTTCGCCTTGCTCAGCACGGCCAGAATGCTTTCCAGATACTTTTCGGAGATCCCCTGCCGCGCCGCGATGGTCTGCAGCGGGATATAGCCCTCCTCCGCATGCTCAGCCAGATCGATCATCACGCGCAGGGCGTAGCGGCCCTTGCTGGAAATCATCATCGTGCGGTCCCTCCTTTTCTGATAACCTACTATACTACAAGGTTAAAGGTTTATCAAGCCGAAACCTGCAATTTACAAGGATTTCTTTTTGTGCTATAGTATCAGGAGTATCATTTATCATTCCGGAGAAGAACATATCATGACCAAGGACCTGACCCGGGGGACGCCCTGGAAGCTCATTCTGCAGTTTGCCCTGCCGATCATGGCGGGGAATCTGCTGCAGCAGCTGTATAACACCGCCGACACCATCATCGTCGGCAATTTCAACGGCCAGCAGGCGCTGTCCGCCGTGGGTGCCTGCGCGTCGCTGACGGTTTTGTTCACCGCGCTCGCCATCGGCTTTTCCATCGGCGCGGGCGTGCTGATCTCGCAGTATTTCGGTGCCTCGCGGGAGCGGGAGCTGCGGCAGTATGCCGCGACGGCCATCGTGCTGATGCTGGCGATGGGGCTTCTGATGTCGCTCATCGGCGTCTGCAGCGCGAGATTCCTGCTTGCGCGCTCGCTCGGCACGCCGGAGGCGCTGCTGCCGCTGACGCTGCTGTATTTCCGCATCTACGCCGCGGGCCTCGTGTTCCAGTTCGGGTATAATATCGCGGCCGCGCTGCTGCGCGCGCTGGGCGACAGCAAGGCGACGCTCTATTTCCTGCTCGTCTCCTCGGTCCTGAACGTCGTGCTCGACCTGGCCTTTGTGGCCGGGCTCGGGATGGGCGTGGCCGGCGCGGCCATCGCGACGGTCATTTCGCAGATCGCCTCGTGCGTCATCGGCTTTGCCTACATGCACCGCAGGTACGCCCTTCTGCGCTTTTCGCTGCGGGAGCTGCGGATGGACCTCAAGACGGCGGGGCGCATCCTGCAGGTCGGCGCGCCGATGGCGATCCAGCAGTCGATCGTCTCGTGCGGCTTCCTGTTTCTGCAGCGGCTGGTCAACTACTACGGCGAGAGCATGATCGCCTCCTACACCGTCGCCAGCCGGATGGAAAACATCCTCATGATCCCCATCATCGGCATCCAGAATACCATGGCCACCTTCGCTGGGCAGAACATGGGCGCGCAGCGCCCCGACCGCGTGTCGAAGGGCCTGGGGCAGGGCGTGCTCGTCTCGCTGGGCATGACGGCGGCTTTGTGTCTGGCGCAGATCGCGGGCATTCCGCTCATCATCCGGGCCTTCCAGCTTGACGCGGGCGCAGCGGACATCTGCCGTCTGCACCTGTTCAGCTCCGCCGTCGCCATCCCCATCTTCGCGGTCTATTTCCCCGCCAACGGCATGTGCCAGGGCGTGGGCGAGGGCTTCCACGCCACGTTCTACGCGCTTCTGGCGCTGGGGCTGCGCGTGGTGTTCGCGTACGCGCTGCACAAAACGAGCCTGTTCGGCTATACGGCGATCTGGTGGAGCCAGGCCATGTCATGGACGATCACGCTCGTCGTCTGCTACGTGCATTTCTTCCGCGGCAAGTGGAAGGACAAATCCCTGATTTCCTGAAGGAGGATCCGCTATGCAGCACCGCTTTTTCGCGCTGATCTCCCGCATGCGCTATATCGGCCGCTGGGGGCTCATGCGCAACACGTTTGAAGAAAACATCCAGGAGCACAGCCACATGGTCGCCGTGCTGGCGCACGGGCTGGCCATGATCCAGCGGGACATCCTCGGCGAGCCTGCCGACCCTGACCGCTGCGCCTCCGCCGCGCTGTTCCACGACGCATCGGAGATCCTGACCGGCGATCTGCCGACGCCGATCAAATATTATAATCCCGAGATCAAGTCCGCCTACAAGCAGATCGAGGCCGTCAGCTGCGAAAAGCTGCTGGCGCTGCTGCCGCCGGAGCTGCAGGCGGGCTACAGGCCCCTGCTGTTCGAATCCGACCCCGAGACCGCGAAGATCGTCAAGGCCGCCGACAAGCTCTCGGCCTACATCAAATGCGTCGAGGAGCTGAAGGCCGGCAATTCGGAGTTTGAGGCCGCCGCCCGCCAGACGCGGCAGGCGCTGTGCGACATGCAGCTGCCGTGCCTCGACTACTTCATGGCCCACTTCCTCGACAGCTTCCAGCTCACGCTGGACGAGCTGGAGTAAGTTTTGACGGATCGGTCAAATTCCGGGCGAAAAAGCGCCGAAATTCGCACAGAACTCACAGTTGTTTTTTCTCCGGCCCGCCGGTATAATGTCCTGCAGTGAGTTTAGGAAAGGAAGTGCGACCGATGACTGCATGGAAAACGCCCGTCGGACGCTGCATTTCCTGTTTTGTTTTTGCCGGGGAACCCGTTTCTCCGGTGCCGTATTCGTTTTTGAAAGAAGAATTGTGAGCCTCGTGTTTTCAGGCTTCACAATTCTTTTTTTATGCGTTTCGGGCAGCCGCTCCGGCAAAAACAGCGAGAAGAGAAAGGAGAACACCATGGGAAAAAGCAAAATTCCGGAAACCGGCATCTATGACGCCAGACAGCTCGGCACGGGCAGAATGCTGCTGCTCGGCTTCCAGCACATGTTCGCCATGTTCGGCGCGACGATCCTCGTGCCCATCCTGACGGGCCTCGACGTTTCGAACACGCTGCTGTTCGCGGGCCTCGGCACGCTCCTGTTCCACCTCATCACCGGCGGCAAGGTCCCGGCCTTCCTCGGCTCGTCCTTCGCCTTCCTCGGCGGCTACGCCACCATCGCTCCGATGCTCGGCGAGCAGCAGAACCAGCCCAACCTCGAGATGCTGCCCTACGCCTGCTTCGGCGTCGCGTGCGCGGGTCTTGTGTATGTCATCCTCGCGGCTTTGTTCAAGGCGTTCGGCGCCAGGAAGGTCATGCGCTTCTTCCCGCCCATCGTCACCGGCCCCATCATCATCGCCATCGGCCTGAACCTGTCCTCCTCCGCCATCAATAACTGCACCGGCAACTGGTGGATCGCCATCGCGGCCATCCTCATCATCGTCGCCGCCAACATCTGGGGCAAGGGCATGATCAAGATCATCCCGATCCTCCTCGGCGTCATCGGCTCCTATGTGCTGGCCGTCATCTTTGATGCTGAGACCCGCGCGGCCCTCGTCACCAACGTCTCCGAAGCCAAGTGGTTCGCCCTGCCCATCAAAATGGAGCAGACCGTCTTTGGCCTCTTTGCCTCCGGCAATGTCGACGCGCACAAGCTGCTGACCGCCGTCATCACCATCGTCCCCCTGTCCCTGGCTACCATGGTCGAGCACATCGGCGATGTGTCCGCCATCTCCTCCACCTGCAACCGCAACTATATTGAAGATCCCGGCCTGCACCGCACGCTGATGGGCGACGGTCTGGCCACGACCCTCGCCGCCCTCTTCGGCGCACCCGCCAACACGACCTACGGCGAAAACACCGGCGTTCTGGCCCTCAGCCGCATCTATGACCCGCGTGTCATCCGCATCGCGGCGGTCCTCGCCATGCTCTTCTCCTTCAGCCCGAAGTTCGCGGCCATCATCTCCTCCATGCCCGGCGGCACCATCGGCGGCGTCAGCCTCGTGCTCTACGGCATGATCTCCGCGGTCGGCGTGCGCAACGTCGTTGAGAACAAGGTCGACTTCACCAAGTCCCGCAACGTTCTGGTCGCGGCCCTCATCCTCGTTTTGTCCATCGGCATCAGCTATTCGAAGGCCGGTGCGCTGCAGCTCGGCGCCATCAGCCTCTCCGGTCTGGCCGTCGGCTCCATCGTCGGCATCGTCCTCAACGCCGTTATGCCCGGCAAGGACTACGTCTACGGCGAAGACAAGCAGGGCGACGAATCCGTCAACTTCATCGTCCAGTAATGACAACTGCACACAGCGGCGGGACCGGATGGTCCCGCCGCTGGTTTTTGGTCAGTCGGCTGTCTGGGCGATGTCGGCCGGGTTCATGCTCAGCATGACGTCGTCGCTGCCGTCCACGGTCTTGGAGTACAGGATGCCGTTCTGGATGTCCTGCAGAATGCTCTCGTACAGGGCGATGGTCTCGTCGATCTTCTGCTGCGTCCAGGTATAGCTGCCGTCGGTCTGGCCGAGCAGGCTCTGCAGCTCTACCTTTTCGTTGTCCAGCCAGGCCTTATACTCGTCATAGGTCCACCAGACGATGTCGGGCGTGGGGAAGCGGGCCTCGAATTCCGCGTCCGTCAGCGGCTCGAAAGTCTTTCCGCCGTCGAAGCTGTAATAGGTCCTGCCGTCGGCAGGGTCAACGTAGGACATGAGCGTGCTTTCCTCATAGGTCGTGTCGCTGGCCGCGTTCATGCGCTGGCCCGCCAGCTCCCGGAACTGCTCCTTCGTCAGCACGTCCACGCCGGAGATCGCACCTGCGCTATCCCGCCGGACGTGCAGATAGCAGCCGCCGTCGGCTTCTTCGTCCATGTAAATGCCGCCGTTGTCATCGTAGATCATGGCGACGGGCTGGCCTGCGTAATACCACAGACGGCCCTCGCTGCTGATCCCGGCGGCGGTGTAGTCCGTGTCCGGCTGCAGCGGAGCAGCGGTCTCGACGGCGGTGCCGCCGCTGCCTGCAAACGTGGCATCCTCCTCGGCGAACGCGCCGGATGCCTTTACCGGTGTGCCGGACGTACCGCCCTGGGCGGAGGTGGCGAAAACTGTGACGGTCCCGGCGACGAGCAGCGCCGCGAGGCCCAGAGATACGAGAGTGATGCGTTTTGTTTTCATGATTGCTGTGATCCTTTCTTCGATCGCGTTTTTCCCAAAATGATTGCACAGCGGCGCAAAGCCGCCTCTGGCCGCCTCCATGCGGATGAGGACCCGGGCATAGGCGGCGCGGACGTCGCCGCCGAAGCGGCGGAGCACCGTCTCGTCGCAGGAGAGCTCCAGATCCCGGTTCGCCAGCACGTACATCACCCACACCAGCGGGTTGAACCAGTGGACGCAGACGGCGGCGATCAGCAGGTGCTTGGAGAGGACGTCGAACCGCTGGATGTGCACGAATTCATGCTCCAGCACGTAGCGCAGCGCCGCCTCATCCGTCCAGTCCGTCTTCTTCGGCATCAGGATGACCGGGCGCAGGACGCCGAAGGTGAGCGGCGAGGAAATCCGGCCGGACTGCCGGATGGCGACGGTGCGCCGCAGCGGGTGCGACTGCAGCCAGCGGCGGGTAACCTCGCTTTCCACCGGGAAGGACGCCCGGAACTCCCGGCAGCAGCGCCCATACGCGGCGGCGAACACCACCGCGCAGACCGCCGCGCCCACGGCCCAGACGATTGCCCAGACCGGGGGGCTGCGCCGCAGGTGCGGAAGCTGTCTGCTGCGCAGCTGCGGCTGCTGCTGCCCCTGTTTCTGCCGGAAGGCCCGGCAGGGCCGGGGCGGCCGTCCATTCCGCTGCCGCGGGCGCGCGCCGCGCCAGCAGGGAATAGATGCTCAGTGCGGAAGGCAGCGACACCGGCGCCAGCAGCCGCACGAGCGCCGCGGCCCAGAGCGCCAGGAACGTCTTTTTCGGCAGCCGTTCGATCGCGAGCGCGCGGATGACCGTGATGACCAGGATCATGACGCCGCCCGCGAGGCTCATCTGTAAGATCTTCATGCCCGCCGCCTCATTCCAGCTCGCCGACGATCTGCCGCAGCCGCTCGAGCTGCTCGGCGGAGAGCTTTTTCCGCCCCAGCAGAGCCGCGAACAGCTTGTCGGCAGAGCCGTCGTAGATCTTGTTGATGAGCTCGTCGGTCTCCGCCTCCTGCACGGCGGCCTTGGGGAGCAGGGCGTGGCAGAGGAAGCCCGGCTCCGTACGCTCGATCGCGCCTTTTTTCATGCAGCGCTTGATGAGCGTGTAGGTCGTGTTTACATTCCAGCCCAGCTCCTCGCCAAGCACGCGGGCGATCTCCCGGGCGGGGGTATCCCCCTGCTTCCACAGAACGTCCATGACCTTGAGTTCCGAGTCAAATAGCTTGATATCCATCTTGCTGCCTCCTTGATAAGACTCCAGTAGTAGCTACTGTGGTTATAATACTCCAGTCTTATGGATTTGCCAATACTACTCCAGTCTTATTTTTCGCAAAAAAGCCGCCCGGCGAAGAAGCCGGGCGGCAGCGCTGTTTTTTATTGCTCCATCAGACCGACGCAGTCGTAATACGGCTTGGCGGCGATGAGGGCCTTGTTCTCCTTGAAGACATTGTGCATGAGGGTGATGACGGCGTAGTCGCACTGCGCCATGGCCTCTTCAAGGGAATAGTTGTGATACCCTGCCACATCGCCATTGATATACGGCTCGCAGGCGAGGACCTCGTAGCCGCGTTCTTTGAGGATGTTCGCAAAGAGCACGGACGGGCTTTCGCGCGTGTCGTCGATGTTGGCCTTGAAGCTCATGCCGAGCACGGCGACCTTTGCGCCGGGCTGCACGTCGCGCGCGATGCGGTCGGCCGTCCAGGCGGGCTTGCCGTCGTTGACGAGGCGGGCCTCGTAGATGAGCGGGGTGATGTCTTCAAACTTCTCGTGGATGAACCACGGGTCGACCGCGATGCAGTGGCCGCCGACGCCGACGCCGGGGGTATGCACGTTGACGCGCGGATGGCAGTTGGCCAGCTCAATAAGCTTGAACACGTCGATGCCGAGCCGGTCGCAGACCTTGCTGAGCTCGTTGGCATAGGCGATGTTGATGTCGCGGAAGGTGTTTTCCGTCAGCTTGCACATCTCGGCGGTCAGATCGTCGGTCAGGCGGATGGTGCCGCCGGTGACGACCTTTTCATAGATCTGCTTCGCGTATGCGGCGGATTCCGGGCGGTTCGAGCCGATGATGCGGTCATTCTCGCGCAGCTCGATGAGCATGCGGCCGGGGATGATGCGCTCGGGGCAGTGCGCCGTCATGAACTGCTCGGGTGCAAGGCCGGAGGTCTCGGAGACGATCTTCTCCACCATGCGCGTGGAGTAGGGAGGCGACGTGGACTCGAGCACGCAGAGGTTGCCTGCCTGCAGGACGGAGCCGACCTCCTTCGCCGCGGCTTCGACGAAGCGCATGTCGGACACGCGCTTGTGGTCCTCGGTCTCGCGGTAGGGGGTCTGGACGCAGATGATGAAGACGTCGGCAGGCTCCGGCTTCGTGGTGAAGTGCAGACGGCCGGTATGCATGGCCTTTGTCATGGCGTCCTGCAGACCGGGTTCTACGATATGGATATGGCCGGCGTTCAGCGTCTCGACGACGGAGTCCTTCACGTCGAAGCCGCAGACCTCATAGCCCGCCAGCGTAAAGGTGATGGCGGTGGGGAGGCCGATGTAGCCGCAGCCCATGATCTCGATTTTTTTCATGCTTTTTCGCTCCTTTGTATGGAAACATACAAGGTAATTATATCCTAAAAATCACGCTTTTGCAAGCAGGTCCTGCACCATATCGGTCTTTTCCCACGGCAGATCGAGATCCGCGCGGCCAAAGTGGCCGTAGGCGGCCGTCTGGCGGTAGATCGGGCGGCGCAGATCGAGCCGGCGGATGATGGCCGCCGGACGCAGGTCGAAGCAGTCGCGCACGAGCTGCGCGAGCTTCTCGTCGGCGAGCTTGCCGGTGCCGTAGGTCTCGACGAGAACGGAGACCGGATGGGCCACGCCGATGGCGTAGGCCAGCTGCAGCTGGCAGGTGTCGGCCAGACCGGCCGCGACGAGGTTCTTGGCGATGTAGCGGGCCATGTACGCGCCGCTGCGGTCGACCTTCGTCGGGTCCTTGCCGGAGAAGGCGCCGCCGCCGTGGGCCGCGTAGCCGCCGTAGGTGTCGACGATGATCTTGCGGCCGGTGAGGCCGGAGTCGCCGGCCGGGCCGCCGATGACGAAGCGGCCGGTCGGGTTCACGTAGTATTTCGTATTCTCGTCGAGGAGGCGGGAGGGGAGGTTCGGCTCGATGACGGTCTCGACGATGGACCTGCGCAGATCCTCGATGGCGATAGAGTCCGCATGCTGGGTGGAGACGACGACGGTATCGATGCGGGCGGGCAGGCCGTCGGGGCCGTATTCCACGGAGACCTGGCTCTTGCCGTCCGGGCGGAGCCAGGGGAGCTTGCCGCTCTCGCGCGCGGCGGTGAGGGCGCGGGTGAGGTTGTGGGCGTAGGCGATGGGGGCCGGCATGAGCTCCTTCGTCTGTGTGCAGGCGAAGCCGAACATCATGCCCTGGTCGCCCGCGCCGGTCGAGCCGTCGTCAAAGGCGTTGTCGACGCCCATGGCGATATCCGGAGACTGGTGGCCCACGGCGACCATCACGTTGCAGCTGTGGCCGTCGAAGCCCATCTCCGGCCGGTCGTAACCGGCATCGCAGATGGCCTTTCTGGCCAGGCTCGCGATATCGATCTGCGCGGACGTGGTGATCTCGCCCATGACGAGGACCATGCCGGTCGTGGCGGCCGTCTCACACGCGACGCGGCCCATGGGGTCCTGCGCCAGCACGGCGTCGAGCACGCTGTCGGAGACCAGGTCGCAAAGCTTGTCGGGATGCCCCTGCGTGACGGACTCCGAGGTGAAAATTTTTCTGTTGTTCATATTCCGATTCCTTTCCGGGCACAAAAAAAGCGCCCTGCCCGAGGGGCAGAACGGCAAATGTTCTTCTCCCTCATCTTTCGATTCCTTCGCCGGATTTGGCACCTTGCGTCCGCAGGTTGCCGGGTTTCATTGGGCCGTTCCCTCCACCACTCTTGATAAGGCTGTTCAGTTGTACCTCGATTATACAAAAACCGCCGCGAATGTCAAGCATCTTCTTTCGATATCGGCAAATTTCCCCCGTTTATCCGGAGGAAGACCCGTCAATACTTCTTCCAGCATAGAAATGTTTACATTTACGGGGTAGATTTTTCCGATTCCGCCCTGTATGATGGGGAACGAAATCAGGAGGGTGAATCGTATGAAAGATCTTCGCAGGCGGTTTGAGCGCTTCTGCCTGAAAAACAGGAGCAAGGGCATCCCAAACCTCATGCTCATCATCGCCATCGGCAATCTGGTGGTCTATGTGCTCTCGCGCGTCGACCCCAGCAACATCGTCTACAGCTATCTCTGCTTCAGCCGTTCCGCCATTCTGCGCGGGCAGGTCTGGCGGCTGTTCTCTTATGTGTTTACGTATCTGAACGACACGGCCGGGATCTATCTGTTCCTGGCTGTCGTGTCGCTGTTCTGCTACTATCAGTTCGGCAAGATCCTGGAGAGCTACTGGGGCCCGTTCCGCTTCAATCTGTATTACCTCACCGGGCTTCTGCTGACCGATCTGGCCGCGCTGCTCCTCGGCTCCGGGGCGGACGCCGCAGCGCTGAACCTCAGCCTGTTTCTCGCCGTTGCGACCATCGCGCCGGAGGCGCGGGTCCTGCTCATTTTTATCATCCCTGTCAAGATGAAATACATGGCGTGGGTCTACCTTGGTGGTACGGTGCTGAGCGTGTTTTTGTATCTGCGCATCGCCCCGTTCCTCTCGTTCTACTGGCTGCTGCCCATCGTGCCGCTGCTCAACTATCTCCTCTTCTTCGGCAGCGACGTCAAAAACATCCTACCGGACGCCCTGCGCTACCGCCAGCGCAAAAACTACCGCACCACCGGCACCGGCTCCCGGCCGAATGCGAACTGGGCCGGGTCCTACCACTCCAAAACCGGCGAGAAGCCCTATCACCACAAGTGCACGGTCTGCGGCCGGACGGACACGGACTATCCGAACCTGGAGTTCCGCTACTGCTCAAAATGCAACGGCTACTACTGCTACTGCATCGACCACATCAACAACCACGTCCATATCACCACGCCCCCGGAGGGGAAACAATGAAAGAAAAAAGACGTGCCGTCCCGGCACGTCTTTTTTGCGTTATTCCCCGCAGCCCTGGATGTTCAGGGAGTCGAGCGCCTCCTGCCCGGCGGCGGTCAGGGCCATGCTGCCGCGGACCGGGTAGTCCTCATACCCCGCGTAGTCGAAGCCCTGCAGCGGCAGGGCAAAATCGACGGAGATGAGCCGCTTGACCTGCAGGGCGAGGATGGCCGCGCTGATCTCGGCCCGGCCGCCGAGGTCTGAGAGATAGACCGGCGTTTCATTGGTCCGGGTACACGCGGCGGGCAGAAAGGCCAGCTCGCCGAAGCGCCGCAGCAGGCGGATCTCCGGTTCCGTCAGCAGCAGGATATGGCTCTGGCATCCGCCGCAGCCGGACGTGCATCCGCCGCAGCCGGTACAGCCGCTCATAAGCGATCCCTCCGTTCCCGGGGCGCGCCATCCCGGCGCGCCCCTGTCTTTGCCCTTAGCATACCCGAATTTCGAGACAGCGTCAATGCTTTTTCTCCAGCAGGGCAGTGAGCTTGTCGGTCAGCGTCCACACACCTGCGATCAGACCGAGCAGCACCGCCGCCGGGATCGCCAACACGCCGATCAGGACAAGGCCCAGATAAAACACGCCGCCGGAGGCGCCGGATCTCACTTTTTTCATACGGTCACCATACATAAGTTCAGTTTTACCCGCGCAAGCGCCCACACATCCCGCAGCCAGAGAAAAAAGTCTTCGAGATTGCGGACGGTCTGCTGCACGCCGATCTCCGCGCAGCTGCCGAAGACGGCCCTGGCCGCGCAGCAGGTCATGCCGATGAGCAGCGCCGCGATCAGCACCAATACCAGTACCAGACGCAGTAGCAGACGGATCATGCAGCATCCTCCTTTGCGCCCGCGACGATTGAATAATACGAGTTGGACGTGACGCGGTAGACGATGGCGTAGAACACGGCATAGACGGCGAAGGTAATGACCGTCGTGCCGATGAGAAG
>DHKK01000108.1 GCA_002404795.1 Clostridiales bacterium UBA4696 | reverse complement strand
GCAACAACCTCTCAGTCTCGGCTACGCCGAGCCAGCTCCCCTGGAAGGGGAGCCAAGGAGTGCGCGCCGCCGGAAGTGCGGCGGAAGTGGGCAACAACCTCTTAGTCGCCTTCGGCGACAGCATCCCTACCCCTTTTGTCCCTTCGGGACATTTCCCCCTGATAGGGGGAATCGGCCCCTGGAAGGGGAGCCTTTGGAGAAGGATCAAAAAATAAACATTCCCCGCGGCAAGCCCTCCGGCTTGCCGCAATTCGTGTTTTCGGAAGGAGGCGGACAGATGAATCAGGCGGAACGGGCTGGGCGGGAGCTGCGGGCCATGGACGATCTGGCCGCGCAGGATTCGTTCCTGCACCGGCTGAGCCCCCTGTCCAAGCTGTTTGTGACGATCTTTTATCTGGCCGTCGTCGTCTCCTTCCCGCGCTACCGGCTGACGGCCCTCGTGTGGATGGCGCTGTTCCCGGTCGCAGGTTATCAGCTCGCGGGCATCGCCATGCGCACCTGCTTTCAGAAGCTGCGGCTCGTGCTGCCGCTGGTTTGCGCGGTGGGGCTGCTCAATCCGCTCTTTGACCGGCAGATCGTGGCGCAGGTCGGCCCGCTTGCCGTCTCCGGCGGCGTCGTCTCGATGCTGACGCTGGTGATGAAGGGCGTGTTCTGCCTGCTCGCGTCGTTCCTGCTCATGGCCACCACGACGATCGAGGAGATCTGCCGCGCCCTTTGGCAGCTGCACCTGCCGAAGACGATCACGAGCCTGCTGCTGCTGACGTTCCGGTATATCGGGGTCCTGCTCTCGGAGGTCTCCGTCATGCAGGAGGCCTACAGCCTCCGCGCGCCGGGGCAGAAGGGCGTGCATATCTCCGCCTGGGGCTCGTTCCTCGGCCAGCTGCTGCTGCGCAGCATGGACCGGGCGGAGGCGCTGTATGAGAGCATGGAGCTGCGCGGCTTCTGCGGGGATTTTTCCTACGCCGTCCGCCGCAGAGGCTCGGCCGCGTCCTGGCCGTATGCGATCTTGTGCCCGGCGCTGATGCTACTGCCGCGGCTGGTCGATCTGTCCGCGCTCGCGGGCTCCCTATTTGTCTGAAAAGAGGCGAAGATGATGCTGGTTTTTGATCATGTCTGTGTATTCTACGGCGATACGCCGGTTTTGCAGGAGCTGTCGTTTCAGATCCGCAGCGGCGAGCAGGTCGGGCTCATCGGCGCCAACGGCGCAGGCAAGTCCACGCTCATGAAGTCCGCGCTTGGTCTGCTTCCCTATACGGGCAGCATCACCGTGGACGGCATCCCGGTCACGCGGAAGACCCTCCCGGAGGTGCGCCGGAAGCTCGGCTATGTGCTGCAGGACGCCGACAACCAGATGTTCATGCCCACCGTGCTCGACGATATGGTCTTCGGCCCCATGAACTACGGCCTGAGCCGCGCCGCCGCGGAGCAGCGGGCGGAGGAAACGCTCGCGGCGCTGCACATGGAATATCTCCGCGACCGGCACAACCATAAAATGTCCGGCGGCGAAAAGCGGATGGCCGCCGTCGCGACCATCCTCGCCATGCAGCCGCAGATGCTGCTGATGGACGAGCCGTCCACCGCGCTCGACCCGCGCAACCGCCGCACGCTCATCCACGTCCTGCGGCAGCGGCCGGAGACAAAGCTCATCGCCTCGCACGACCTTGATCTGGTGCTGGAGACCTGCGGCCGCGTGCTGCTGCTTTCCGGCGGGCGTCTGGCCGCCGACGGCGCGGCAGGAGAGATCCTGCGTGACCGGACGCTGCTGGAGGAAAATGGGCTGGAGCTGCCGCTGTGTCTTGCGGGCGTGCCGGACGGGATCTGAGCGCATGCCGCGGCCGGTTCTCTTGCAATTTCCGCGTGCATACCGTATAATATTGGCAGCAGGAAGAAAGAAGACGGAAAACGCGGAAATGACAGAAAGGATCGTGTTTTTATGGATCGTGCAGAATTAAAAGCCCGGGCGCGGGCGCAGCTCGGCGGCGGGATCTTCCAGAACCTCTGGATGACAGCGCTGGCGGCGTGTTTGCTCATTGGGCTCATGGGGGCCGCCGCAGGCAGCATCCTGCCGGGCATCGGCGCGCTGCTCGTCATCGGGCCGCTGGAGTACGGGCAGGCGTATCTGTTTCTCAAGCAGGCGCGGGATCACCAGCCGATGCAGCTGGGCGACATGTTCCGCGGTTTCCAGGATGATTTCGGCGGGACGTTCCTCATCGGCCTCATGAGCTGGCTGTTTACGATGCTGTGGTCGCTGCTGTTTGTCATCCCCGGCATCGTCAAGATGTATGCCTATTCCATGGCCTATTATATCAAGCTCGACCACCCCGACTACGGCTGGAAGGCCTGCATCGACGAGAGCCGCCAGTTGATGAACGGCCACAAATGGGAAAAGTTCGTGCTGGATCTGAGCTTCCTCGGTTGGATCATCGTCGGCTCTTTGTGCCTCGGCGTCGGCACGCTCTGGGTCACGCCGTACATGGCCGCGACGGACGCGCAGTTCTACGAATACGTCCGCTGCTGCCCGCGCGTGGAGCAGTAACCAATATTGCACTTGAAGAAGCCCTTTCAGCTTCCGTATTTCGCGTAGGGGGCGATGCCCACATCGCCCCGCGCAGGACGTGCCTGTTTTAAGGAAATTTATAGCGAATTCGTTAAACTTTTCGGGCCGACAGAGTCGTCGGCCCCTACGATCTGCCGCCGGGGCCCCTGCTCTGTAGGGGCGGACGCCTCTGTCCGCCCGCAGACTGCACTGGGATTTATGGAAGCTTTTGGCGGAACTGTACTGCCCAACGGGCCGATGTAGGCATCGGCCCCTACAAGCATGACACATAGCTGCACAAAGCCCCCGCCTGTCGTGAGACCAACAGGCGGGGGCTTGTCTCTTTTTATTTCCGGATCGAAAGCTCCAGCAGGGCCAGGGCCTCCTGCAGGTGGCTGTAGAATCCTGCGGCCGTGCGCGGCAGGGGCTGCTGCTCCTGATACCAGTCGCACTGCTCGAGCTCCGTATTGCCGAGCGTCCGGGCCAGACCCGCGCCGAGCCCGATGGCCTCGGCGTAGGGGAGGATGCGGTAGAAATACTGGCTGTCCTGCGCGAGCCGCGAGAGCAGCTGGCTCTGCGTGACGCGGCGCAGGAAGCGACGGTAGCTCATCGCCTGCGTGACGATCTCGTCGCCGAAGGCCGTCCGCCTGCCGCCGTGGAGCGTCAGAAGCCCGAGCAGCACCAGGCACACGATCACGAGCAGCACGGCAAGCAGACCCTCGCCAAACTGCGCGAGCGTCAGAAGCGCTACCGCGGCCAGCGCCGCGAGCGCCACAAATAACTTCTTGCCCTGATAATACGCCGACGGCGCATGCAGGATCACGGCGCTCAGCGCGCCGCCGATCAAAAACGCGGCGATCAGCAGCAGCCACCGTACAAAGCCCGCTGGCAGCAGCGGGCTTGCCGCCTCGGCCGCCGCCAGGGCTCCTGCAAGCAGGCCGAAGGCCCGCGCGAGGAGCGGATTGCCGCTCGACTTGCGGTAGAGCCTGCGGACCCAGTAGCGCCGCAGCACCGCGTCCGCCTTTTCCGCCGTGCGCTTGTACAGGAGGCTCGCGCCCTCGCACACGTCGCCCTGCGAAAACAGCATCTGGAACAGCCGCACCTCCGCCGGGCGGCGCTCATTGCCCATGTCCACGCGGCGGCGCAGCGCGACGCGGCCGTTTTTCCCGCAGAAGATCGTCAGATACCCGAGGCTCGCCCAGTGGCAGACCAGCATGTTGAACTGGATCGGCCCGCCGCCGACCAGAAACGGCATATCGCACGGCAGCGCCGCGTCCGGCGGGAGCATCCGCGTCGAGGTGCGGATGGGCGCGCTGCGCAGCGTGACGAACCAGTAGCCGAATGCCAGCGCCAGCAGCGCCACGATGACGGCCATGCCGACCCAGCTGAAGGAGAGCGCGGTGTACGCGCCCGAAAAATAGCTCTTGTCGAGCGTCAGCGTCATGTCCAGCGACTCATGGTCCTTGAGCCCGGTGGCGATCGTACCGCTGATGAGCGACTCGGATACGTCCAGATCGATATAGTCCGAGATCACGTCGCTGTAATACCCGCTGACAAAGGCGGGATAGCCCTCAAACGGCTTCGGCATGGTCACGGTGAACTGATAGCGGCTGATGGGGTAGGCCCATTTGGCGCTCAGCAGCGGCAGCTGCAGCGTCTGCACGCCGTCGGCCTCGCTGACGAGACCGGAGACCGTGTACATAATGGTGAACGACCGCGTGCCGGTAAAGCCCGCCGCGTCGCTCAGCACGAGCACCGGGCAGTCGCCGTCGGTCTGCTTCTGCGCGTCGTAGCCGGCGACGGAGGCCTTCTTCGCGCCCGGGACGAGCGGGAAGCGCAGCTGCGTCTGCGCGCCGTCGATCTCCATGGTGAAGGTCTGCGTGACCTGGCACGCGCCGCTGCCGGTCAGCGTGCAGTCGGTTTTCATATCGGAAATGGCGGGCTCCGCCGCGACCACCGTCGTACAGAGCGCCAGAAGGCATGCCAGCAGAAGCAGCAGCCGTTTCATGCGATCACCTCAGCTTCAGGGAAGCCCGGCGCGTTCCGCGCCCGGAGAAATCCCCGTGTCTTTTTTCTAAATTTACCACAATTCCGCCCGATTTGCAACCGGCTCCGACCAAAGTATAAAAAACGGATACGCCTGTCTGGCGTATCCGTAATTCTTATCATCCATTCAACCGGCGGATGTAGCCGCTGCCGCAGACCTGGCTGTAGTAGACCTCGTCGCCCACGGCGAACGTGTCTGCCTGGCTGAAGGCCTGCACCTCGCAGCTCTGGCCGCCGACGTCGACGGTCAGGGGACTCGTCGCGGTGACGGTCGCCGGGCGGCTGGTCGTCACGAGGACGACGTCGAAGGCGTTGTCTCCATCATGGTCGATCACGGTGATCTTGTCGTTGGCGGTCACGGCGTTCAAAATTTCCTTGGACGAGCGGGCGTAGTTGTAATAGTACTCCGTCTCGTCCGTCAGCCGGAAGCCGCCGCCCTGGCAGATCTCCTTGAGCTGCGAAGCGTCGGCAAAGGTGTAGTAGATCTCGTCGACCGCGTAGCAGGGCACGCCGAAGACCTTCCCGTCCTTCACGTAGATATCGACGCTGCGGCCGAGCAGACTCAGGTCTGTCGAGACCTGGAACGCCTTGTGTCCGGCGAGCTTGCTCGTCCCGGCGGGCAGGGGAGAGGAGCCGGTCAGATCGGCGCACTCATTGCCGGTCAGCGTCGCGGTATAGCGGGTCAGGCCGAAGCGGATCTCAAGATACGACATCGGATTCATCAGCGCGTCGAGCACGTAGCGCTGTACACTGTCCTCCCCGGCGTTGGCCACCTTCGGGCAGAGCATGGCGTTGTAGATGAGCAGGCACGCGTTGTCGCGCGTGGCGTCTTCCTCATATCCGGCGGTCAGCCCCACGTAGATGCCCTTTTCAAACGCGTCCTGGTCGACGTTCTGTGCCCAGCCCGCGCCGACATAGCGTGCGCTGTCTTCCCCGAGCAGGACGAGCAGCATCTTCGCCAGCTCCCGCAGCGTCACATGATCGGCAGGGCGGAAGCGGCCGTTGCTGCCGGCGACGATCTTGTTCTGCGCGCAGTAGGCGATGAACGGCAGGGCCCAGGACTCGGATACGTCATAGAACGGGACGGGGGCATTCTGCCCCTGTGCCTCGGCGTCCGCGTCGGCGAGCAGGGCCATGAGCTTGGCGACCTCTTCGCGGCGGATCAGCTTGTCCGGGCCGAAGCTGCCGTCCGAATAACCGGCGACGAGACCGAGGTCGGCGAGCATCCGCACGGCGTTGTAGTTCCGGATCGTGCTCCGGTCGGTAAAGTCTGTGGGCTCGGCCGCGGCGCAGGGCAGGATCAGCAGCCCCGCAAGCACAGCCGCAAGCAGCAGACAGAGAAACTTTTTCAAGACGTCAGCCTCCTTCCGGCCGGGAAAATGACAAAGCGGTCAGTTTCCCCATAAAGAATCGTTGCACCCAGTATAAGCGGCGGCTGGCAAGATTGCAATACAATGGGAGCTTTTGTAACAAAACTGTAATGAAGTCCGGTAAAATCCGGATATTGCTGGCAAATCACGCTGTTTTTGTGCAGAAAACGCGGGCGGACCCGGCCGGGCCCGCCCGCTTGCGCGCGGTGTTCAGTGGATGTTCACGATCTCATATTCGTCGGAGCCGAGCCCGAGCTTTTTGCCGTGCTCGATCATATCCTGCCAGTGCGTGTTGTCATGCGCGGCGTGGAAGCGGTCACAGTCGTGCTCGAGCTGCAGGTCCGTGATGGCGCAGTTCGGCATGACGGGCTGGCGGTTGACAGCCTCGGCGCAAGCCAGATCCAGGGCGACCGGGTCGGCGGAGGCGAACATGCCGACATCGGGGACGATGGGCACGTCGTTTTCTGCGTGGCAGTCGCAGTTCGGCGAGATGTCGCGGACGATGTTGATGCAGTAGCTGGGGCGCCCATCCAATACGGCCTTGGCATATTCGACGATCTTGCAGTTGAGGATCTTGTCGCTCGAGCTGATCCCCGGCTGGATGGCGTCCTTGGGACAGATCGCGATGCAGCGGCCGCAGCCGACGCAGGCGTCATGGTCGATATGGCACTTTTTGTCCACGATCCGCGGCCCATTGTGGGCGCAGATCTTTGCGCATGCGCCGCAGCCGACGCACAGGTCGGTCTCTACAACCGGCTTGCCCTCGGCGTGCATGGCCATCTTGCCCGCGCGCGAGCCGCAGCCCATGCCGATGTTCTTGAGCGCGCCGCCGAAGCCCGTATGCTCGTGGCCCTTGAAATGTGCCAGCGAGATGAAGATATCGGCGTCCATCACGGTGCGGCCGATCCGCGCGGTCTTGCAGTATTCGCCGCCCACGACCGGGACTTCAACATCGTCCAGACCCTTGAGTCCATCGGCGATGATGACGTGGCAACCTGTGGAGAACGGGGAATAGCCGTTGAGATATGCGGTGTCCATGTGCTCCAGCGCGTTTTTGCGGCTGCCGACATAGAGCGTGTTGCAGTCGGTGAGGAAGGGCTTGCCGCCGCGCTCCTTGACAAAATCGGCGACGACCTTGGCATAGTTGGCGCGCAGGAACGACAGATTGCCGAGCTCGCCGAAATGCAGCTTGATGGCGACGAATTTGCTGTCAAAATCGATCTTCGAGAACTCCGATTTTTCCAGCAGCTTCCGGAGCTTGTCGAGCTGGCTGACGCCCGGGTGGCAGCGGAAGTCGGTAAAATAGACCTTGGATGCAGACATGAAAGATCCTCCTTTTCGGATGATTTTCTTTGGATATGTTCTATTTTACTGCACCGCCCGGAATTTGTCAACGCAGGCCGGAGGCCGCGAACAGGTAGTTCTGCAGACTGAATCCGGCCGTAAACGGCCGCATGAAGTTCCAGTACCCGAGCCCCAGCAGCCCGTATTCGGGGAGAAGCTCGAACTTCGCCTGCGCGCTGCGCGCGTCCTCGAACCAGACCTCGTGCGGCTGCCCGGCCTCGTCGAGATACGTGAAATACGGCGTCTGCGACTGCGTGTCGAACTGGATCTCGGCGCCGTACTGCGCGGCGAGCAGCGGCGCAGCCTCATTGCCGATCGACTGCGCCCGCGTCGCGCCCGCGGTGAACGGCAGCGTCCAGTCATAGGCGTAATTCGGAAAGCCCAGCAGAATTTTAGAGGCCTCCATCTGCGTCAGCGCAAACTCCACCACCCGCCGCACCGCCCCCACCGGCGCCACCGCCATCGGCGGCCCATAGGTGTAGCCCCATTCATATGAATGGCTGATGTTTGCACACAAATACTTGTTTTTTTGCTAATTTTTAAGCAATTTGCGCCAAATAGGTGCTTATTATGTCACTCGTAGTCATGAGCATAACACAGTTTCCTGCTCACGAATCACGTTTGCAATGCCGCACAGCTTTTCATATTCATCCGCAAAGCGGAAGTAAATATCAACGTGCTGCTTGTCATGAAAGACGACCTTCTGGATGAGTTGATTCACCGTATCCCAGTCCAGTTTCTGAATATTGCCGTATTTCTGGAAGAAGGCTACAAATTCATCGTCCTGCTGTCTGGCCTCTTTTAGATGAATCAGACATTGGTTCAGCTGCTCGATTTTCGCTTCCTGCGCGGCAATTTCGGTTTCGTACCGCTTTTGAAATTGAAGGTATTGCGTCTTGGGGATCAGTCCGCTTTGCAGATCGTCATAGAGATGAAACTGCGCATCCTGCAGCCGCTCCTGCTCCCGCCTGGCTTTATTGAGCGCCAGCATATACTCATTCTTTGCACCGTTTGTCGTTTTGAATTGCCGGGCCGCGTCGATCACAGCTTTCACGTCAACGAGCTGGGCAATCAGCGATTGAAGCGTCTGTAAGATCAGCTCCTCCAGATATTCTTCCTTTATAGACGGACACTGGCATTTGTCAGGCGCATAGGTTCGCGTCATGCAGCGATATCGGGCGTAGCCCTGCGACACAACGCGGTTCATGCGATGCCCGCACGCACCGCACGATACAAGGCCGGAAAGCGGATACACATGTGTTTTTCCCGGCGAAATTCGGGTCCGGCGGGCAAAGCGCTCGTGTATGATCGCAAATTGCTCGTCTGAGATGATCGGCGCGTGCGTACCCTCCACGACGGTCCATTCGCTTTCATCGGTCAGCATCATTTTCTTGCTGCGGTAGGACACGCTCTTGTGCTTTCCCTGCACCATGTTCCCGATGTACACTTCATTTTTCAGAATCGTCGCAATGGTCGTCGTTGTCCAGGCATGAAGTTTGCTGCTGTTCTGGTCGTGCGTGATAAAGCTCTTACAGCCGTCACGGATCTTAAAATCGCCCGGCGTCATGATCTGCATTGCGTTCAGGCGTTTTGCAATCGAGCTGGCGGACATTCCATCCTCATACCAGTCAAATATCTTCCGCACGATCTCTGCCTGTTCTTCGTCCACGACAAGCCTGTGACGGTCGGCAGGATCTTTCTGATAGCCGAACGGGGCATAGTTGCCAATGAATTCCCCGCGTTCCCGTTTCATGGTCAGCGTGCACTTGATCTTGATAGAAAGCTGGCGAATGTAATCGTCGTTGACGATGTTGGAAAAGGATACGATTGCACTGCAATACCCGCGAGGGTCTTTGACGCTGTCAAGGTTGTTCAGAACAGAGATCACGCGGACGCCCTTTTGCGGAAAATAGTCCTCCATCAGCCGCCCCAACTCCGGATAATTACGTCCCAGCCGGGAATTGTCCTTAAAGATGATGCAGTTGATTTTTCCGCTTTCAATGTCACGGATCAGCGCCTGATAGCGCGGGCGTTTGAAATTGCCGCCCGCATACCCATCGTCGGAATAGACGGTGACGGACTCGATCTGTTCGCCCTGCTCCCGCAGATACTCCAGATGCTTCTGGTTGATGCTGTGCTGGTTCTGGATGCTGTCGCTCTCCGGCTTGTCTCCGTCTTCCTTGCTGAGCCGGTTGTATTCTCCCACGCTCCATTTCGTTGTAAGATGAGTCGGTTTCTCTTTCTTTTTGTTTTGCACAAAGGTCATGGTTTCTCCTTTCTGCCGAACAAATAAGAAACAGTATTTGCAATAATATTATAGCAAATACTGTCCAAATTCTCAACTTTTCGATGATTTTTCAATATGTTTTTCCAAAATACGCACCATACATTCC
>DHKK01000021.1 GCA_002404795.1 Clostridiales bacterium UBA4696 | reverse complement strand
GGCGAGACGCAGCGGCGGCTGGGCCGGGTCCTGAGCAATGAGGAGCTGAAGATCCTGCTCTCCATCTACCGCTATCTCGGCCTGCCCGGCGAGGTCATCTCCATCCTCGTCAACTACTGCATCCAGCGGCAGCGCTCGCGCGGCATCGCGCGGATGCCGTCGCTGCGGTCGATCGAGAAGGAAGCGTATTACTGGGCCGACCACGGCATCGACACCATGGAGCGCGCGGCGGTCTACATGCAGAACCAGCTCCTGCGCCAGTCGCAGCTGGGGAAGATCAAGGAGCTGTTCGGCATTTCCGGCCGCAGGCTCACGCCGGGGGAGGAGAACTATATCCTGACCTGGCTCTCCTGGGGCTTCGGCGAAAAGGAGATCGGCCTGGCCTATGAAAAGACCTGTCTGGCCACGGGCGGGCTCAAATGGCCCTACTGCAACTCGATCCTGCGCAGCTGGCACGAGCAGGGCTTCACGACCCTCAGCCAGATCGAAGCGGGCGACCGCGCGCCGGTGAAGCCGGCCGCGGGGAAATACAGCCGCGGCGTGCAGCAGCACAACGACGCGCTCAGCGATCTGCAGATCGCTGCCATTGACCGCATGCTGAACGAGAAGGAGGATTGACCATGGCGTATTCCAGAGCCATCGTGCAGCGGGCCGAGGCCCGGCTGCAGAGCGAAAAAGAGCAGAACGAGCGATCCTCCCGTGCCCGCATCGCGGCGATCTACGAAAAAGAGCCGCGCCTGGGCGAAATTGAGCGGGAGCTGCGGCGGACGGCCGCCCATGTGCTGGCCGCGACGTTCCGCCGCCAGGGCGACCCCGTGGCCGCCATGCAGCAGCTCAAGAAGGAAAATCTCGCCCTCCAGCAGGAGCGTGACTGGATCCTGCAGGCCGAGGGGCTGGAGCCGGACGATCTGACCGTCCAGCCCATCTGCCCGACCTGCGGCGGGACGGGCTATGTGGGTGCGGCCATGTGCGAATGCCTCAAGGAGCTCTGCCGCCAGGAGCAGAAGAAGGAGCTGACAAATCTGTTCGGCGCCGAGAGCTTTGAAAAATTCCGCCTGGACCTCTATTCCGACCAGTACGACGCAAAATACCGCAGCAGCCCGCGCGAGCTCATGCGCGCGACCTATCGCATGGCGCAGAACTACGCGCAGAGCTTCCCGGCGGACGGCCAGTCGCTGGTGTTTTCCGGCGCGACCGGGCTGGGAAAGACGTTCCTGTCCGCCTGCGTGGCGCGTGTCGTCGCGGAGCGGGGGTTCTCGGTCAGCTACGCGCCGGTCGGGCAGCTGTTTGCCGCCTTTGAGGAGGACAAATTCCGGCCGCAGCCGGATGCAGCCCGCACGGAGGATGTTTTCGCCTGCGATCTGCTGATCATTGACGATCTCGGCACGGAGATGACGACGCAGTTTACCGTCTCCGTCCTCTATCAGCTGCTCAACACCCGCCTGATGGAGAAAAAGCCCGTCATCCTCTCGACCAATCTCACGCCGGGCGAGCTGGCCTCGCGCTATTCGCCGCAGATCGCCTCGCGCATCCTCGGCACCTACCGCCTCTGCCAGTTCTGCGGCGACGATATCCGCTTCAAGGTAAAATAAACGCAGGGAGCCCGCGAGGGCTCCTTTTTTCTGGCTGCCGAGCGCAAAAACTCTGCATATTTCCGACTTCCGGCTTGCATGGCGGGGGAAACTGGTGTATAATACTTTGTAAATTTTTTATACGAAAGCGAGGCTTCCCCATGAGCAAGGTCACGATCCCGCAGGGCTACCACGCGCCCCTGTCCGTCTACGAGCTGCAGCGTGCCATTGAATTCATCAAGAGCAATTTCCAGACGAATCTGTCCAACGCGCTGAATCTGCGCCGCGTATCCGCGCCGCTGTTCGTGGAGGAGGCTTCCGGCCTGAACGACAATCTGAACGGCTATGAGCGCCCGGTCAGCTTCGACATCCCGGACGTCGGCGCGGAGGCGCAGGTCGTGCATTCGCTGGCCAAGTGGAAGCGGCTGGCGCTGAAGCGCTACCAGTTCAACGTCGGCAAGGGCCTGTTTACCGATATGAACGCCATCCGGCGCGACGAGGAGGTCGACAACCTCCACTCCGTCTACGTCGACCAGTGGGACTGGGAAAAGGTCATCGCCCGTGAAGACCGCACCGTGGACTATCTCAAGCGCACCGTGCGCGACATCGTCGGCGCGGTCTGCGAGACGAACGACGCGCTGGGCGTCGCCTTCCCGAGCCTGCACACGAAGCTCGAGCGCGACGTGTATTTCATCACCACGCAGGAGCTGGAGGACCTCTACCCCGACAAGACCCCCAAGGAGCGCGAAAACGAGATCGTCCGCCAGCATCACACGGTCTTCCTCATGCAGATCGGCGGCAAGCTGGCCTCCGGCAAGCCGCACGACGGCCGCGCGCCCGACTATGACGACTGGCAGCTCAACGGCGATATCCTGATGTGGAACCCGGTGTTGGAGTGCGCGTTTGAGATCTCCTCCATGGGCATCCGCGTCGACGAGGCTTCGCTCGACCGGCAGCTGACGCTGGCCGGCTGCGACGACCGCCGCGAGCTTCCCTTCCACAAAATGCTCCTGCACGGCGAGCTGCCCCTGACCATGGGCGGCGGCATCGGCCAGAGCCGCGTGTGCATGCTGATGATCGGCACCTGCCACATCGGCGAGGTCCAGTCGAGCATCTGGGACAAGGCCACCATCGACGCCTGCCGCAGCGCGGGCATCCTGCTTCTGTAACTTCCGACATTTTATCATAGAGAGGATCGATCACCATGGAACAGCTCATTTCTGTCCGTTCCCTTTTCAAAGAGACTGACGCCTATGCCGGCAAGCAGATCAAGGTCGGCGGCTGGGTGCGCAATCTGCGCGCAAGCAAGAATTTCGGCTTTATCAACCTGTCCGATGGCACGTTCTTTTCGCAGGTGCAGGTCGTCTACGGCTCCGAGCTCGCGAACTTCGCCGAAATTTCCAAGCTGAACATCGGCGCGGCCGTCATCGTCACCGGCACGCTCGTCCTGACGCCCGAAGCCAAGCAGCCGTTTGAGCTGCAGGCGAGCGAGGTCTTCGTCGAGGGCCCGTCCACGCCGGATTATCCCATCCAGCCCAAGCGCCATTCGATGGAGTATCTGCGCACCGTGACGCATCTGCGCCCGCGCACGAACACCTTCCAGGCCGTCTTCCGCGTCCGCAGCCTCATCGCCTACGCCATCCACAAGTTCTTCCAGGAGCGCGACTTTGTCTACGTCCACACGCCGCTCATCAC
>DHKK01000078.1 GCA_002404795.1 Clostridiales bacterium UBA4696 | reverse complement strand
TGGCTCTTGAATGCGTGCGCTCTCTTGACCTTACCGTTCTTGGTCAGGTTGAATCTTTTCTTGGCGCCGCTATGGGATTTCAGCTTAGGCATAGTGGTTCTCCTTCCGTGTAATTGCTATTGTAATTTTATTTGGAATTTTTGGGACTGAGGAACATGGACATGTTGCGTCCCTCGAGCTTGGCGTCCTTGGCGATCGTGGCGATCTCGCTGCAGTCGGCGCCGAACTTCTTCAGCAGCTCCTGTCCGAGCGACGTATGCGCCATTTCACGGCCGCGGAAACGTACGGTGACTTTGACCCGGTTGCCATCGTTCAGGAACTTGACAGCGCTTTTGACCTTGGTATTGAAGTCGTTGGTATCGATGCTGGGGGACATGCGGATCTCCTTGATCTCGACAACCTTCTGGTTTTTCTTGGCTTCCTTTTCCTTCTTCAGCTGTTCGAAGCGGAACTTTCCGTAGTCCATGATCTTGCAGACCGGCGGAACCGCGTTCGGCGCGATCTTGACAAGGTCAAGGTCCTTCTCCTCGGCAAGCGCCAGGGCGTCGGACGAGGTCATAATACCAAGCTGGCTGCCGTCAGCTCCGATCACGCGAAGCTCCTTGTCGCGGATCTCCTCGTTGATCTGATGTTCTAATTTACCGATTGTAAAGCACCTCCAAATGCAAAGTGCGGATGCCGCAAAGCACCCGCACATAAAATCCGTACTTCCGCCAGAGGCGGAGGAAATTATGGACCTCTTCGCAAAGCTTGAGGTGAGGTGCGGTGCTCGCCGCTCCTTCTTTGTTTTCTCCGAAGTATTATAACGGAGAAAACCCGGCTTGTCAACAGCAAACTGCAGATTTTTTTGCCCCTACGGGCGGAAAATGGGCAGATCCGGCGGCGCAAAGGAGAACAGCGCCAGCGCCGCCCCATAGATCCCGGCCGCAATCACAAGCGGCCCGCACAGCCACCCCGGCAGCGCCCTGCGCTGCAGCCGGTATGCGAGCAAAAACCCCGCGCCCATTGCCAGCACGTACAAAAGCAGATCGAGCCAGAGCCCGTGCACGCCGAAGCCGCACCGGAGCGGATAATACGCCCCGAGCAGCAGCAAGGGCGCGGCCAGCAGACCCGCCAGCAGCCCGCACCAGCGGCCTCTTGCGTCGTCCGCGCCGCGCGCGAGCACGAACGTGGCTGCAAGAAACGGCCAGTACAGCAGCTTCAGATGCTCCCACACGCTCTCATTGACCGGCGCGAGGACCGCCGTAAGCGGATCAGGCCACACGTCGTACAGAAAATGCAGCGCCGCCCCGCCCAGCACGGCCAGCGTGAACACGAGTCCCCATTTGCGTCTCATAAAAGATCCCCCCTGTCATAGATGTATGACAGGGGAGAGAGCGGCATGTCAGGAAAATGAGGACGAAGGAAAAGTGAATAGTGAATAGTGAAAAGTGAAAAGTGAATAGTTGTGGTGCTGGCTGCGCCAGCGATTTTTGATCGTGCCGCTTTGCGGCACACCACACTTCTTCACTCTTCACGATTCCTTATTACTTTCGCGTGCCTATACGGTCGGATCCGGAAAATTTTATTCCAGCACCGGCCAGACCGCGTCCAGCGCGAGACCGGCGGCTGCGATGGCCTTTCTGCAGGTCTTGCCGGTGAAGCCGCCGTGGAAGCCGTTCTGATCGGGCAGCCAGCGGATCTCGCCGAGCGCCTGCTCGCACGCGGCCTTGTCCAGCTTCGTGCGGAGGAAGAAAGAGGCCTCGAACGCGTCCGGATCGGTCAGATCGGCGGGCTCCGCCGACCAGTCGACCGGCTGCTTGCGGCCGGGATTGCGGACGATATCGACCACGTCGCCCAGCACCGCGCTGGCCGTCGCCGGGCCGCCCGCGCCGGGGCCGAAGAACATGGCGTTGCCGATGTTATTGCCGAGCACCTCGATGGCGTTCAGCACACCCGAGACCGGGGCCAGCGGCTGCGCGCCCGCCACAAAATGCGGCGAGACGAACACAGCGATCTGCTCCCCCTGCCGGATGGCGCGGCCCAGAAGCTTCAGCTTCATGCCCGCCGACTCGGCAAAGGCAGCGTCCTCCGCCGTGATGGTGAAGATGCCCGTCATCGAGACGCGGGCGGGGTCGACGTTTTTGCCGAACATCATGTCGGCCAGGATGCAGATCTTGCGTCCGGCGTCGATGCCGTCGACGTCGGCGGCGGGGTTCTGCTCGGCGTAGCCGCGGGCCTGCGCATCCTTGAGCGCGGCGTCGTAGCTCTGGCCGAACTCCAGCATCTGCGTGAGGATGAAGTTCGTCGTGCCGTTGAGAATGCCGCGGACCTCGAGGATCTCATTCGCGCCGAGGCACTGGCTCAGCGGATGCAGCACCGGGATGCCGCCGCCGACGGAGGCCTCAAACAGGAAGCTCACGCCGTGGGCCTTGGCCAGCGCCAGAAGCTCCGTGCCGTGCTCGGCGACGAGCTGCTTGTTGGAGGTGACGACGTGCTTGCCGGCCTCCAGAGAGCGGCGGACGAAATTCAGCGCCGCGCCGCAGCCGCCGATGGCCTCAATGACCAGAAAGACCTCGGGGTCGGCCTCCACAACGGCGAAGTCCTTCACCATCCTGTCGTGGAAGGGCGCGTCCGGCATATCGCGCAGATCGACGACATAGGCCAGCTCCAGCGCTTCGCCCGCATTCTTTTCCAGTACCGCTGCGTCCCGCAGCAAGATCTGGGCGCAGCTGCCGCCGACGGTACCGGCGCCCAGGATCGCAAGTTTCTTCATGGTGGTTCTCCTTATTCTTCGTTGTTCGCCAGCTGATAGATGGCGAGGATATCGTCATAGCCCAGCACACGGAAGGTGCCGATCGTGCGGGTCCGGCCGTAGCTGCAGCGGCTGGCCAAATCAGCCAGACCGGCCTCGTCCTGCCTGCCGCAGGAGAGCGCGGGGATGCGCACCGGCATCCCGATGGAGCGGAAGAAGGCCTCCTGCGCCGCGATGCCGGCCAGCGCGGCTTCCTTGTCGTCCGCCGCTTCGATACCCCAGACGTTTCGGGCAAAGCGGGCGAAGCGCGAAACATCGGTATCGAGGACATAGCGCGCCCAGCTCGACCAGATCGCGGTGAGGCTTTCGCCGTGGTAGACGTCAAATTTCTCGCTCAGCGCGTGACCGAGTTGATGCGGGGCAAAGTCCTTGTTGCCGCCAAGGCCGGTCAGGCCGTTGTGCGAGAGGGAACCGGCCCACATGATCTCGCTCATGGCCCGTTCGTCGTGCGGATCCTGCACGGCGGCGGGGCCATTGCGGAGGACGACGCGCAGCAGTGCCTCGGCCAGCTCGTCGGTCAGATCGTTGTCGGTGACGGGGTTAAAATAGCGGTCCATGGTGTGCATCAGAATATCGCTCACGCCGCAGGCGACCTGATGGTTCGGCAGCGTCGCGGCCAGCACGGGATCAAGAATGGCGAAGACGGGCCGGTTGAGGTCGGTGTTGAGCCCGCGCTTCTCGCCGGACTCGGCGTTCGTCAGCACGGCGGAATCGCTCGTCTCGCTGCCCGCGGCCGGGATGGTCAGTACCACGCCGACCGGCATGGAGCGCGTCAGCACCGCGCGCTTTTTCCAGAACTCCCACAGGTCCGTCTCAGGGTTGGCCGCACCGTGCGCGATGGCCTTGCAGGTGTCGATGACGCTGCCGCCGCCGACGGCCAGAATGAGCTCCGCGCCGAACGAAAGCGCCAGCTTCACGCCCTCGCGGGCCAGCGCCACACGCGGGTTCGGCTGCACGCCGCCGAGCGTCTGGTAGCTGACGCCCGCTTCCTCCAGCAGCTGGAACACGCGGTCAAGCAATCCGCTCTTTCTCGCGCTCGAGCCGCCGTAGACGACGAGCACGCGCGAAAGCTTCCGCTTGGTCAGCAGCTCCGGCAGCTTGCTGACGCTGCCTGCGCCGAATACGATCTCGGTGGGTACGTAATATTGAAATGCATGCATAGCTTATCCCGCGACGCAGTCCGCCTTGACTACGCCCTTCCTTTCTGCGATCTTCTGGGTCAGCGCCTCGAGCGTGCAGCTGAGATTGCTGGTCTCGGCCGAAATGGTGACCATGGCGCGGCCGCCGGTGGGGATGGACTGGTTGATGGTCAGTATATTCGCGCCGCAGTTGGCAAAAATAGCTAATATCTCCGACAGAACACCGGCCTTGTCCTTGAGCATCATCTGGAAGGTGATGATGCGCCCGGCCATCAGGTTCTGAAACGGGGCGATGGAGTCACGGTATTTGTAGAAGGCGCTGCGGCTGATGCCGACAGCCTGGGCGGCGACATTGACCTTGTCGGTCTCGCCGGTCTCAAGCATCCGCTTGGCCTCGGCGACCTTCTGGAAGATCTCCGGCAGGGCGGAGGCTTCGACGATGTAATATTTCGGGCTTTGTTCCATATGATTCACCTCATGTTTGTCCGCAGCAGAAAAGCAAGTGTCTATAAATCGACTCCACTATACACTACAAAGCCGCAAAATGCAAGCAAAAAAACCGCAGGAGGTACGGAAAAATGAAAAGCCGCAGGATCTGGAGAACGGGATTGATCGCGCTGGGCATTCTGGCCGGGGCGTGGGCGTTTGCGGCGCTGCTGCTGCCGGTGCTGTGGCCGTTCCTCATCGGGCTTGCGGTCAGCCTGCTCGCGGAAAAGCCGGTGCGGCTGCTGCAGACGCGGGCGCGGTTTCCCCGCTGGCTGGCGTCGGGCGTGTGCGTGCTGGCGCTGTTCGTGCTGCTGCTTGGTGGGGCGTTTTTCCTCTGCCGTCTGCTCTGCACGGAGGCGGCGGATCTGGCCCGGCAGCTGCCGCAGCTGGCCGAGGGACTCGCGCCGCCGGTTTTGCGGTTAAAGGAGCGGCTGCTCTCGCTCGCGGAAAAGCTGCCGGATGGGCTCGGCAAGGGGCTGCGCGCGGGGGTGGAGTCGTTTTTTCAGAATGGCGCGGGCTTCGGCTCGAAGCTCTATGAGTCGCTGTTTTCCTGGGCCTCCGGCGTGATCGGACGGCTGCCGGACGCGGTCTTGTTCACTGTCACGGCAGTTTTGTCGAGCTTCATGCTCTCCGGCGAGCTGCCGGCCATCCGCGCCTGGCTGCAAAAGCTGGCCCGCCCGGAGTGGCTGGAAAAGCTGCAGCGCCTCGGCGGCCATGTGCGCACGACGCTCGGCGGCTGGCTGCGGGCGCAGCTGAAGCTGATGGGGATCACGTTACTGATTTTGAACGTGGGGCTTCTCTTGCTGCGGGTGCGATATCCGCTGCTCGCGGCGCTCGTCATCACGGTGGTCGACGCGCTGCCGGTGTTCGGCACGGGGACGATCCTGATCCCGTGGGCGCTCGTGCTGTTTCTGCGCGGGCAGACGAAGACGGGCGTCGGCCTCGTGGTGCTCTACGGCGCGGCCGCGCTCAGCCGGCAGGCGCTCGAGCCGCGGCTCGTCGGCAAGCAGGTGGGGCTCAACCCGGTCCTGACGCTGCTGGCGCTCTATACCGGCTACCGGCTGCTCGGCGTGGGCGGGATGATCGTCTTCCCGATCACCGCGATGCTCCTCAAGCAGATCTGGGACCATTCCGGCCTGCAGCCCGAGGGCTGACGCGCGCCGCGCTTGCGCCCGCGCGCGGGAGGCGGTATAATAGCGGCAAAGGGAGGTGCGGCAGATGATCCTGGAACAGACGGCTGCGCGGCAGACGAAGCTGCTGTCGCTGCTGCGGCGGGAATTCGGACTGTCGGCGGGGCTGGTCAAGCGGCTCAAATGGCAGAATGCGCTGTTCGTGAACGACGTGCCCGCCCATACCGACTGCCCGGTGCAGCCCGGCGACCGCGTGCGCGTCGTGCTCGAGGAGCAGACCGAGGGCTTTGCCCCCGAGCCGATGCCGCTTTCCATCCTCTATGAGGATCCATATTTCCTCGCCGTGGACAAGCCCGCCGGGATGCTGGTCCATCCTTCCCCGCAGAAGAACAGCGGGACGCTGGCCAACGGCGTCCTGTATCACCTGCAGCAGAGCGCCGCGGGCGCGGGCGTCCACCCCGTGACCCGGCTCGACCGCGATACCTTCGGCGTGGTCCTGCTGGCAAAAAACGCGAACGTGCATGACCGCTTCTGCCGGCTGCTGCGGGAAAAGCAGCTGGAAAAGACCTATCTGGCTTCCGTTTTTGGCCATCCGCCGCAGAACGCGGGCGAGATCGACCTGCCGGTCTATAAGGTCGGCGGCGGCAGTCTGATCCGCGTTGTGGATGCGCGCGGGCAGCAGGCGCTCACGCGCTACCGCGTGCTGGAAACGGCCGCGCAGACCGCCCTGCTGGAGCTGCACCCCATGACGGGCCGCACGCACCAGCTGCGCCTGCACTGCATGGCCTCCGGCTTTCCCATCCTCGGCGATCCGCAGTACACTGGGCCCGAGGCGAAGGCATATTCCGACGCGCGCGGCCTGCAGTTTCAGCAGCTCTGCGCGGCCCGGCTCGTCTTCCCGCACCCGATGACAGGGGAACGGATCGAAATCTGCTCCAAACAGACGGTTTTCTTTCCAAAAGACTAGGCAGGACCCCGGTCTTCTGTTATAATATCATTAAAAAGACCGGAGGAACTGCATGGAAAGAAAGAACGCAGTCTACACGATCGCAGAGGAGAAAACAGCCGAGGAAGCCAGGCGGGAGCATGTGCTGCTCGTGGCGCGGAATCTGGCGGCAGGAGCGGCGGCAGCCTTGTTTCTCGCGTCGTTCGCGCTGGCGGACATCCACAAGCTGCTGCGCGCCATCGCCTATTTCTGCGGCGCGGGGGCTTATTTTGCGGAGATCCTGATCCTGACGGACGGCTTTCGCCGCCGGGTGCCGCAGAAGGAGCTGTTCATGGCCTATTGCTTTGGCCCCTTGTACATCCTGCTCGGCCTGAGCTATCTGCTCGAAGCATAAAACGGAGAAGTGTACACTTCTCCGTTATTTTTGCAGCTGCGCCAGCAGCGCGCGGCAGCCGGACTCGATGTCGCGCCAGGCCGCGTCAAAATCGTCCGTGTACCACGGGTCGGCGACGTCGCGCGTCTGCCCGGTGAAGCTCAGCAGCAGCCAAAGCTTTCCGTCCGGGTCGCCGCCGCAGATGCGGCGCATGTTGGCAAGATTCCGGCTGTCCATGCCGATGAGCAGGTCGTACGCGTCGTAGTCCGCGCGCGTCATCTGCCGGGCCCGGTGGTCTTCAAACGGGACGCCGTGGCTGCGCAGCTGCCGCTGCGCGGGCGGATAGATCGGGCTGCCAAGCTCCTCCCGGCTGGTCGCAGCCGACGCGATCCGAACCTGTGACGCCAGCCCGGCTTTCCGCACCAGGTCCTTCATCACGAACTCCGCCATCGGACTGCGGCAGATATTGCCGTGGCAAACGAATAAGATTTTTGTCATTGCTTATATATCCCTTCAAAAGCCTCCAAGCCTTGATATTTCAAGGCTTTTGGCGCTTCTTTCATTTTTGCTGTCATTCCAGAAACCTACGCATATTTCCGTAACTCTACGCAGATTTTCGGGCAAATGGTGTAGTAATTGGTGTAGTAGCTGTGATTGCTTCAACCTGATTTTCTTTGCGGCTCCGGTGCGGCAAGCCCTTTGAAATCAATGATCTTTGCCATCTGCTCGGCGGCGCGGTCATAGCTCGCATGGGTGTAAACATTCAGCGTGACACCCACATCGGAATGTCCCATGACATACTGCAAGGTCTTGATGTCCATGCCAGCGTTCGCCATGTTCGTGCAGAAGGTGTGCCGGAACACATGAGGCGTGATGTGCGGCAGCGGCTTGTCCGGGTGCAGTTTTTGATACTTCTTCATTGCCCA
>DHKK01000016.1:284-13050 GCA_002404795.1 Clostridiales bacterium UBA4696 | reverse complement strand
AGAGCATGCGTACCCGAACGTTGCATGAGTAGAAATGACGCGTCAAGTACCGGTTGGATGGGAGGTTGCCGCCGGGCGAAGGAGTTTCTCCGCGGTGTCATTTCGCATCCGCTATAGCAAACTGAAATTGTACTGCAGTTTCTTTCTTGTTTGAAAGTCCATTCTGTACGAACCTCCTCCCATTGAAACAATAGGAGGCTTTTTTATGTCCAAAAACATGTCTACCGCCGCTGCGCAGACCGCGCCGCGCCATGGTCTGCAGAACGTCCGGACGCTGGTGTCCTGCGCGCTGCTGGCCGCCGTATCCGTCGTTCTGGCCCGGTTCATCATCCCGATGCCCAACGAGACGACCCGTTTTTCGCTCGAAGCCGTGCCGATCTTCCTGGCCGGTATGCTCTTTGGCCCGCTGCCCGGCGCGCTGGTCGGGTTCGTGGCCGATTTTGTCGGGTGTCTGTTCTCCGGCTACGGGTATAACCCGATGTTCTGCGTGCCGCCCATCCTCTATGGTCTGACTGCCGGCCTGTTCCAGCCGCTGCTCGTCAAAAAGACATCCGTCTGGACGATCGCGCTGGCCTTTCTGCCCGCCATCACGCTGGGCTCAATCCTGTGGCAGAGCTTCTCGCTGGCCTTTGTCTACGGCGGCGACGCGAAGACGGCGTTCTTCCTCACGAAGCTCGCGTCCCGGTCGATCCAGTTCGGCGTCACGTTTGTGATCGACGTCGCGGTGGTATGGCTGCTGTATAAATCCAAGGTATTCACCGCCGCCAGGCTCTGGCCGCCGGTCAAATACGAAAAGAAATCCGAAACATAAAGAAGGGATCCATCATGACGCTTGACGAAGCGCTGTATTATATCCATTCCGTCTGCTGGAAGGGCAGCGTCCCCGGTCTCGAGCGCATCAGCGCGCTTCTGGACAAAATGGGCCACCCCGAGCGGAAGCTGAAATTCATCCACGTGACCGGCACGAACGGCAAGGGCTCGACCTGCGCGATGCTGGCCAGCATGTTCACAAAGGCCGGATACAAGACCGGCCTGTACACCAGCCCCTACCTCATCCGGTTCAACGAGCGCATCCAGATCGACGGCGTGCAGATCTCCGACGAGGAGATCTGCCGCATCACGGAGTACATCAAGCCCCTGGCCGACTCGATCTTCGAGCAGCCGACGGAGTTTGAGATGGTCACGGCGCTGGGCTTTGAATATTTCGCCCGCCAGGGCTGCGATCTGGTCGTGTGCGAGGTCGGCATGGGCGGCGAATTTGACGCGACGAACGTCATCCTGCCGCCGGAGGCCGCCGTCATCTGCAACATCGGCCTCGACCATACCGAGGTGCTGGGCGACACGCTGGAGAAGATCGCCGCGACGAAGTCCGGCATCATCAAGCCTGGCTGCGACGCCGTCATCTACCGTGAGCAGCCCTCCGTCGAAGCCGTCATCGAAGATCGCTGCAAGGCGGTCGGTGCGAAGCTCCACAAGGCGGACTTCGCCGACATCCATCTTCTTTCCCACGGCCTGTCCGGTCAGGTCTTCGACTGGGAGCGCTTCAAGCGCCTGAAGCTCCCCCTGCTCGGCGACCATCAGCTGCACAACGCGGCCGTCGCCCTGACGACCGCCACCGTCATGCAGCAGCGCGGCTGGAAGCTGACCGACGACGACATCCGCGAGGGTCTGGCCAGTGTCCGCTGGCCCGGCCGGTTCGACGTGCGGCGGAGCAATCCGCTTTTCATCATCGACGGCGGGCACAACCCGCAGTGCATCCAGGCGCTCGTCAGGAACATCCAGGATTATCTGCCCGGCCGCCCGCTCACGATCCTCACCGGCGTGCTGGCCGATAAGGATTACAACTGCATGTACCGCAATGTCGAGCCCTACGCGAAGGAGTTCATCACCATCACGCCGGGCAACCCGCGGGCGCTGAACGCGCACGATCTGGCGGCCTATCTGTCCCAGTTTGGCAAGCCCGTCACGGCCTGCGACCAGGTCGCAGACGGCGTCCGCCTGGCCGTCGAGCACGCAGGCAAAGACGGTGTCGTGCTCTGCTACGGCTCCCTCTACATGATCGGCGAGATCGAAGCAGGGCTTGCGCAGCTATAAGCATTGCCGCCCTGACGCTTCGCGTCAGGGCGGCAGGTAATCGTGAAAAGTGAAGCGTGAAGAAGTGTGGTGTGCCGCGGAGCGGCACAATTGAGATTGCTGGCGCAGCCAGCACCGCGCCTATTCACGCTTCACTTTTCCTTTTTACTTTAACCGAAAGAAACCCCGCAAACAAGTGACCGGCTTGTCTGCGGGGAATTCTTTATCAGTATGAGGGGAAAATGAAAAAGTGCATATCGCTTCTTGCAAGATTATGATACCAAGGGGTTATTAAAAAACTTAGGCTCTATTTTTTAAATAAGTATGAAATCTCATTTTTTCTTTTTATTAAATGTTTACAAAAAAATCACATTTTCCGTCTACTCGCCCTCTTGACAAATTCCGGGGAGGGGATTATGATGGAACTAAATTAGCACTCATGATCATAGAGTGCTAACCCCTGAAACAGAGGTGTTACCATGAACGCACAGAACTATACCCAGAAATCTCTGGAGGCCATCCAGGCCGCCCAGAAGCTGACCATTGAAAACCAGAACCAGCAGATCGAGCAGATCCACCTGCTTGCCGCCCTGCTGCGGCAGGAAAACGGCCTCGTGCCGCAGCTGCTGAAGAAGATGGGCCTCACGCCCGAAAGTCTCGAAGCCGCCGTCGACGCGGAGCTGAACAAGCTCCCGCGCGTGACCGGCTCCGGTCGCGAGGCCGACAAGTATTACGTCGCCCGGACGGTGGACACCGCTCTCAACAAGGCCGAGGACATCGCCAAGCAGATGAAGGACGAATACGTCTCCGTCGAGCACCTGTTCCTCTCGCTGATCGAAAACGCGGACGACACGCTCAAGTCCCTCTTCCGCACCTACCAGATCACGAAGGAACGCTGCCTGCAGGCGCTGCAGTCGGTCCGCGGCAACCAGCGCGTCACCTCCGACACGCCGGAGGATACATATGAGGCGCTTGCCAAATACGGCACAGATCTCGTCAAGCGCGCAAGAGAGCAGAAGATGGACCCCGTCATCGGCCGTGACGACGAGATTCGCAACGTCATCCGCATCCTCTCCCGTAAAACGAAGAACAACCCCGTGCTCATCGGCGAGCCGGGCGTTGGCAAGACGGCCATCGTCGAGGGTCTGGCGCAGCGGATCGTGGCGAACGAGGTCCCGAAGTCGCTGCAGGACAAGACGATCTTCTCGCTCGACATGGGCGCGCTGATCGCGGGCGCAAAGTACCGCGGCGAATTTGAGGAACGGCTGAAGGCCGTGCTGGCCGAGGTCAAGAAGTCCGAAGGCCGCATCATCCTGTTCATCGATGAGCTGCACACCATCGTGGGCGCAGGCAAGACCGAGGGCTCGATGGACGCGGGCAACCTCCTGAAGCCGATGCTCGCGCGCGGCGAGCTGCACTGCATCGGCGCGACCACGCTCGACGAATACCGCCAGTATATCGAAAAGGATCCCGCGCTCGAGCGCCGGTTCCAGACCGTTCTGGTGCAGGAGCCGACGGTGGAGGATACCATCGCCATCCTGCGTGGTCTGGAATCCCGCTATGAGGTCTTCCACGGCGTCAAGATCACCGACAACGCCATCATCGCCGCCGCCACGCTCAGTAACCGCTACATCACCGACCGGTTCCTGCCCGACAAGGCTATCGACCTCATCGACGAGGCCTGCGCCATGATCCGGACCGAAATGGACTCTATGCCGACCGAGCTCGACGTCATCAACCGCAAGATCATCCAGATGCAGATCGAGGAGGCTGCGCTCAAGAACGAGGATGACGAGCTCTCCAGGGCAAGACTTGCCGAGCTGCAGAAGGAGCTGGCCGAGCAGCGCGAGACCTTCAACGCCATGAAGGCCAAATGGGAAAACGAAAAGAACGCCATCGGCCGCGTGCAGCAGCTGCGCGAGAAGATCGAACAGATCAATCGTGACATTGAAGCCGCCGAGCAAAGTTATGATCTCGAAAAGGCAGCGAAGCTCAAATACGGCGACCTGCCCGAGGCGAAAAAGCAGCTCGAGCAGGAGGAAAAGCTCGCGCAGAGCGGCAAGGGGACGAGCTTGCTCCGCAACAAGGTCACAGAGGAAGAGATCGCCAAGATCATCGAGCGCTGGACCGGCATCCCCACTGCCCGCCTCATGGAAGGCGAGCGCGAGAAGCTGCTGCATCTTGAAGATACGCTCCACAAGCGCGTCATCGGCCAGGATGAGGCCGTGCGCGTCGTCTCCGAGGCCATCCAGCGCAGCCGCGCCGGCATCCAGGACCCGAACCGCCCGCTCGGCTCGTTCCTCTTCCTCGGCCCCACCGGCGTTGGCAAGACGGAGCTGGCCAAGACGCTGGCCGAAGCCCTGTTTGACGACGAAAAGAACCTTATTCGCATTGATATGACCGAGTACATGGAGAAATTCTCCGTCTCGCGTCTGATCGGCGCGCCTCCCGGATATGTGGGCTATGAAGAGGGCGGCCAGCTGACGGAGGCCGTCCGCCGTCGCCCGTACTCTGTCATCCTCTTTGACGAGATCGAAAAGGCGCATCCGGATGTGTTCAACATCCTCCTGCAGGTCCTCGACGACGGCCGCATCACCGACTCGCAGGGCCGGACCGTGGACTTCAAGAACACCATCATCATCCTGACCTCGAACCTCGGCTCGCAGGCGATCCTGGATGGTATCACGCCGGAGGGCGAGATCTCGGAGGACGCGAAGAACGAGGTGCAGTCGCTCCTGCGCCGCAATTTCCGCCCCGAGTTCCTCAACCGGCTCGACGAGATCGTGTTCTATAAGCCGCTCTCGAAGGAGAACATCACCGGCATCATCGACCTGCAGATCGCCGCGCTCAATAAGCGCCTGGCCGACAAGCAGCTCACGTGCGAGCTGACGCCCGCCGCCAAGAGCTTCGTCATCGACGCGGCCTACGACCCGCAGTTCGGCGCCAGACCCCTGCGCCGGTATCTGCAGCACACGGTCGAGACGCTGCTCGCCCAGCGCATCCTGCGCGGCGACGTGCTCCCCGGCCAGACGCTGGTCTGCGATGTGCAGGATGGCGAACTGACCATCACCGCGAAATAACCGCATTTTCTTAAGATATCCCGCGGATTTCTTAAAAATCCGCGGGATACTTGTTTTTTTCACCGATTCTGCTATGATGTCGGCAGAAAGGAGACCCCATATGCGTAAATTCTTATCCCTGCTGCTCGTTCTGCTGCTTCTCGCCGCGCTGGTCCTTCCGGCGGGCGCCGCGCAGCCGCAGGACTGCGGCGCAAAGCTGCTGGCCATCACGTTTGACGACGGCCCGGGCAAATATACCGCCGATCTGCTCGACGGACTCGCCGAACGCGGCGTGCACGCGACGTTCTTTGTCAACGGCGTCAACGCCTCCGGCTGGCCGGAGACGCTCCGGCGCATCGTCCGCGAGGGCCATCAGCTGGCAAACCATACATACAACCACAAAAATCTCAACACCTGCTCCGCGAAGACCGTGCAGGCGGAGATCGACGCCGTCCAGACCCTCATCACCGCCGCGGGCGGCGACGAGAACGCCTACATCCGCGCTCCCTACGGCAACGCGAACAAGACCGTCCGCTCTGTCGTCCGCGCCCCGCTCATCTACTGGTCGGTCGACCCGGAGGACTGGAAATACCGCGACAGCGAGACCGTCCGGCAGAACATCGAGTCCGGCGTCTTTGACGGCGCGATCATCCTCGTCCACGATATCTACCGCACGAGCGTCGACGGTGCGCTGGCCGCCATCGACGATCTGCTGGCCGAGGGCTATGAATTCGTCACCGTACAGGAGCTTCTGCTGCGCCGCGGTATCACGCCAGAGGCCGCGACGGTCTATTACTCGGCCAAAAACAACGGCGTCAACCTCCCGGCCGATGCCGTCGGCCCGCAGGCCTTTGACGAGAGCCAGCTGCAGAGCCACTGGGGCTACGAAGCCATGAAGCGCTGCCTCGACTACGGCTGGATGACCCTGACGGACACCGGCGCATGGAAGCCGAACGCCTATGTGACCCGGGCGGAGTTCGCCGCGGATCTGGCCCGCTTCGCCGGGATCCACATGTTCTACCCGACGGACGGCGCTGCGCAGTTCTCCGATGTGGACCCCGCCTCGGACCTTGCGCCCTACATCGCCTGGGCCAGCGACAGCGGGATCGTCACCGGCTTTGACGACGGGACCTTCCGCCCCGGCCGGACGCTCACGCGTGAGCAGATGGCCGCCATGCTCGCCCGCCTCTACGCCCTCTCCGGCATCACGGCGGCGGGCAGCGCCGACGGCTATGCGGACGCGGACGCCATCTCCGCCTGGGCGGTGAACGGCGTGGCGCTGTGCACGGCGCGCGGTCTTGTCCAGGGCGACCCGCAGGGCCGCTTCCGCCCACAGTCCGACCTGACCCGCGCCCAGATCGCCGCGATCCTGAGCCGGATGGCGGAATAAACGCGAAAAAATGCCCGTGTTTCAAAAGAAACACGGGCATTTTCTTATAATTTCTCAAAATCCGCGTCGACGGCGTCGTCGGAGAAGTCGTTGTTCGGGTTCTCGTAGCTGGCCGAGCCGTGGTATTCGGCGTTCGGGTCGATGTGGACGCCGACCTCGTTCAGAAGCGTCTCCAGCTGACCGGCCGCCTCGTTCATCTGCGCGGCGTCCTTGGACTTGACGGCGCGTTTCGCGTTCTTGACGGCCTCGGCCACGCGGGCCTTGTCGTCCCTGGAGAGGTTCTTCGCGTTTCCGGCCTGGAAGATCAGCTGCTCGCAGCGGTCGCGGGCCGTGGCCTCCGCCTTGAGCTTGGCGTCCTCAGCAGCGTAGCGCTGCGCGTCGCGCACGGCGCGGTCGATCTCGTCGCGGCTCATGTTGCTCGAGGCCGTGATGGTGATCTGCTGGGCCTTGCCGGTGTCAAGATCCTTCGCCGACACGTTCACGATGCCGTTGGCATCGATGGAGAACGTGACCTCGATCTGCGGCACGCCCCGCGGCGCACGGCGGATGCCCGTGAGCTGGAAGCGGCCGAGTTCCTTGTTCTGGTGCGCCATCGGGCGCTCGCCCTGCAGCACGTGGATATCGACCGACGACTGGAAGCTCGAGGCCGTGGTAAAGATCTGGCTCTTGCGGATGGGGAGCGTCGTATTGCGCTCAATGATGCGGGTGCAGACGCCGCCCAGCGTCTCGATGCCGAGCGACAGCGGCGTCACATCGAGCAGCAGCAGGCCCTTCACGCTGCCGGAGAGCACGCCCGCCTGCAGACACGCGCCCATGGCGACGCATTCGTCGGGGTTGATGCCCTTGAACGGCAGCGAGCCCGTCATCGACTGGACCAGATCCTGCACGGCCGGGATGCGGCTCGAGCCGCCGACCATCAGCACCTTGCTGATCTGTGAGATGGAGATGCCGGAATCGTTGATGGCCTGGTTGACCGGCTCGCGCGTGGCCTGGACGAGGTGGTAGGTCAGGTCGTTGAACTTTGCGCGCGTCAGCGGGATCTGCATGTGCAGCGGCCCCTGCTTGCCGACGGCGATATACGGCTGCTCGACCATCGTCTGCTTCATGGACGAAAGCTCGATCTTCGCCTTCTCCGCAGCCTCGCGCACGCGCTGCATGGCGACGGGGTCGCGCGACAGATCGATCTTGTTTTCCTTCTTGAACTCGGAGACGAGGTAATCGACGATACACTGGTCAAAATCGTCGCCGCCGAGATGGTTGTTGCCCGCCGTGGCCAGCACCTCGATAACGCCGGAGGAGATATCGAGGATCGACACGTCGAACGTGCCGCCGCCGAGGTCGTAGACCATGATCTTCTGCGCCTGCTCCTTGTCGATGCCGTAGGCGAGCGCCGCGGCCGTGGGCTCGTTGATGATGCGCTGGACGTTGAGCCCCGCGATCTTGCCCGCGTCCTTCGTCGCCTGCCGCTGCGCGTCGGTAAAATAGGCTGGGACGGTGATGACGGCGTCGGTGACCGGCTCGCCGAGATAGCTCTCGGCGTCCGCCTTGAGCTTCTGCAGGATCATGGCGGAGATCTCCTGCGGGGTATATTTATGGCCGTCGATCGACACCTTGTAGTTGGTGCCCATCTGGCGTTTGATGGATGCGATGGTCCGGTCATGGTTGGTGACGGCCTGCCGCTTGGCAAGATTGCCGACCAGCCGCTCGCCGGTCTTGGAAAATGCGACGACCGACGGCGTCGTACGTCCGCCCTCGGCGTTGGGGATGATGACGGGCTCGCCGCCCTCCATCACGGCAACGCAGCTGTTGGTCGTGCCGAGGTCAATACCGATCGTTCTGGACATCTGAGGTTCCTCCTGTCAGATCCATACCTGCCGTCTCAGTACCAGCTGCCGGAGCTTGTATTTCCGTCCGTCTGGTTCTGGTTGGCATAGGATCCCGAATTGCTGTAGCTGTAATCGCGATAATCATACGGGGCATAATACGCGCTGCGGTAGCCGCAGCTGCCGAAGAGCGCGGCGAGCATCTGGATCACCAGATAGATGCCCAGCAGCCGCACAAGGAAGCTGCCGCGGCGGCGTGTGCGGTGATAGGTCCAGCGGTAGCCGCCGGGCTGGTCGCCCTCTTCCTGGTCGCTGCCGGTGCGGTAGTACCAGGTCTGCCAGCCGTTCTGGTCCGTCTGCTGCCAGCTGTTCTGTCGGCCGTTGCCCTGCCCCTGCGCGCCCCAGAAGCCGAACGGGTCGGAGAAGGGGTCGTAGGTCTGCTGACCGGCCTGCCGGTACTGCTCGCGTGCCTGCTGCTGGGCTTGCTGCTGCGCCTGCTGCTGGCGGTAGGCCTGCGGATTCTTGATCGCGTCGTAGGCCGCGTTGACCTCGTTCATTTTCTGCGCGGCGGTCTTGTCGCCGGGGTTCAGATCGGGGTGATATTTTTTTGCCAGCCGGCGATAGGCCTGCCGGATCTCGTCTTCCGAAGCGTTCGGAGATACGCCGAGCACCTGATACGGATCTGTTCCCATGCAGTTCACTTCCTCTACCTTTCGAATATGCTGATTATACCGCCTTTATTCGGGAGAAGTGTGAAGCTTTTATAAACGATATGCGAAAAATTACACATTTTTGGTGCTGGAAGCGCAAAAAACGCCCCGGCGGGCCGCGGTCTGCGGCCCGCCGGGGCAAAAAACCCGTGTTTCAGTCCTTCAGCGCTTCCAATACGCCGAGCAGGAATTTCCACGTGCGCTGCACCGAGGAGATGGACATCTTCTCGCGCGCCGTATGGATATCGACCAGATCCGGGCCGAAGGAGACGCAGTCCAGCCCCGGCAGCTGCCCGGCAAACAGGCCGCATTCGAGCCCTGCGTGGATGGCCTCGATCTTCGGGGCCTTGCCGGTCTGCTGCTCGTAGACGGCGGCCATCTTCTCCCGCAGCGCGGACTCGCGCCGGTATTCCCACGCGGGATACGCGCCCGTGACCTGCAGCGAGCCGCCGAGCAGCCGGCTGAGCGCTTCAAAGCGCGCCAGCAGCATCTGCTTCTGCGAAGCGACAGAGCTGCGGACCGAGCTGACGGCTGTCAGCACGCCGTCCGTCACCTGGAAAATGCCGAGATTGCACGACGTCTGCACCAGTCCCGGGATATCCATGCTCATGGCCGCAATGCCGTTCGGCACGAGCAGCAGATAGCGGATGACGCGCAGCGTCGCCTCCTCCGTCAGCGCCTGCGGGCAGACCGCTGCTTCTTCCAGCGTAACGGTGACGCCGGGGTCGGCCACGGCGTATTCCCTGCGGAGATCCGCCGCGCAGGCGGATACGATCTGCTTCGCAACGGGCAGATCGGCCTCTGCGAGGGCAAGGACGGCCTCCGCCGCGTTCGGGATGGCGTTGTCCTTCAATCCGCCCGCGGCCGACACGAGCCGGACCGGGAGCTTCTGCACCAGCGCGTCCAGCACGCGGCCGAGCAGCATGTTCGCGTTGGCGCGGCCCTTGTTGATCTCCTGCCCGGAGTGGCCGCCGATGAGGCCGGAGACGGTCAGCTTCGCGCAGGGCGCCGCGTTCGGCGCCGTCGTCAGCCCGACCGAGACATTGGCGCTCGCGCCGCCGGCGCAGCTGACGGTGAAGATCCCCTCGTCCTCCGAGTCGATGTTCAGCATCCGGCGGGCGGAGAGCTGGGAGAAATCGAGCCCCTGCGCGCCCTCCATGCCGATCTCCTCGTCGACGGTGAAGACGGCCTCGAGCGCCGGGTGGGCGATCTCGCTGCTGTCCAGGATCGCCAGGACCATGGCGACGGCGATGCCGTCGTCGCCGCCGAGCGTCGTGCCGTCTGCCGAGACGTAGTCGCCCTCGACGCGCAGCGCAAGCGCATCCCTGGTCATGTCGATGGGGCTTTCCGGTGTCTTTTCCGCGACCATGTCGAGATGGCCCTGCAGGATGACGGCGGGCGCAGTCTCATAGCCCGCGCTGGCCGGCTTTTTGATGATGACGTTGTTGAGTTCGTCCTGATACACCCACAGGCCGTGCGCCCTGGCGAACGCAACACAGTAGTCGCTGATGGCTTTTGTGTTGCGCGAGCCGTGCGGGATGCGGGTCAGGTCTTCAAAGAAATGAAATACCGCCTTCGGTTCCAGATGTTCCAGTACACGGGGCATGATGATCGGTCCTTTCTGTCTGTCATTCGCCGCCGTCAGTCCGGCAGCTTTTCAAAATCCTCCGCGCCGTGCTTGCACAGCGGGCAGATAAAATCGGCGGGGAGCGTTTCGCCCTCATAGACGTAGCCGCAGATCTTGCAGACCCAGCCGGTCTGCTTCTTGAGCGCGATGGGCTTGGGCTTGACGTTTGCAAAGTAGAAGCTGTAGGTCATGGACGGCGTGTCGGAGAGCACACGGGCCTCGGTCACATCGGCGATGAACAGCGTATGGGTGCCGAGGTCGATCTCCTGCGTGACCCTGCCGCTCACGAACGCGTTTGTGGAGTACGGCAGGTAATACACGCCGTTCGTCGCGCGGGCCATGCCCTTGACGTCGGCGAACTTGTCCACGTCCCGGCCGGACTGGAAGCCGTAGTGCTGGAACAGGCCAAACGGCGCGTCGGTCGAGAGCATGGAGAGGTTGAACACGCCCGTTCTGCGGATCATGTCGTGGGTGTAGTTGGCCTTGTTGACGGCGATGGAGATGCGCTTCGGCGTGTCGGTCAGCTGGGCGGCGGTGTTGATGATGCAGCCGTTGTCCTTCTCCCCTTCCCGGGCCGTCAGGACGAACAGGCCGTAGGAGAACGAGAAGAACGCGTTCTTCTCGACCGGCGCGTCGGCGGTATGCACCGCGGGGGCCGGCTTCGGCATGGAATCATAGATCGCCTGCGCCATGGCGTCGACGTCCGCGAGCTGGGCTTCCTTGAGCGTGGATCTGATCGTGACGGTCTCGTCGAGGATGGTGCAGTTTTTGAGCTTCTGGAATTCCGCCTGCATGAGCCCTGCCGCTGTCGGCGCCCAGGAGCCGTTCTCCATAAGGGCGATGGTGCGGTTCTGCAGGTTATGATGGACGATATCGTGCACGAGGTTTTCCATCGTCACGAACATGCCCGCGTTGTACGTCGTAGAGATAAAGACCAGATGGCTCGCGCGGAAGCACTCGGAGAGGATATAGCTCGGATGCGTGACGGACACGTCGTACATCTGCACGTTCCGCACGCCGAGCTCCGACAGCTTCGCGGCCAGCACGTTCGCCGCGTTCTCCGTGCCGCCGTAGACGGAGGCATAGGCGATGACGACCGCGTCATCCTCCGGCGTATAGGTCGCCCAGTGGATATATTTGTCGAGGAACCACGCGATATCCTTGCGCCAGACCGGGCCGTGCAGCGGGCAGATTGTCTCAATTTCCAGCCCTGCGGCCTTTTTGAGCAGCGCCTGCACCTGCGTGCCGTATTTGCCGACGATGTTGGTATAGTAGCGGCGGGCATCGGCCAGCCACTCGGCCTGGAAGTTGACCTCGTCGGCGTACAGATTGCCGTTCAGCGCGCCGAAGGTTCCAAAGGCGTCGGCGGAATAGAGCGTTTTGGTTGCTGTGTCGTAGGAGACCATGACCTCCGGCCAGTGGACCATCGGGGCCATGACGAAGGCGAAGGTATGCTTGCCGGTCGTGAGCGTGTCCATTTCCTTCACGAGCTGCAGGCGGCTGTCGATGTCGAACGTGAAGAAGTTCTGCATCATCGTGCGCGTCTTGGCGTTGCAGACGATGGTCAGCTCCGGGTGGCGCAGGACGAGCTCGCCGATGGTCGCGGCGTGGTCCGGCTCCATATGCTGCACGACGAGGTAATCAAGCTTCCGTCCGCCCAGCACATGGTCAACGTTCTCAAAGAACAGGCCGCTGACGGACTTATCGACGGTGTCGATCAGCACGGTCTTTTCGTCGAGCAGCAGATAGGAGTTATAGCTGACGCCGTTGGTCAGCGGATACGCATTTTCAAACAGATTCAGCCGCCGCTCACTCGCGCCGACCCAATAGAGATCTTCGGTCATTTTCCTGACACAATACATACGCTCGGATTCCTTTCATAATTCAATAATGATTTTCGTTATTATTATAGCACATGCCGCGCAGAAATGCTAGTACAATTTCCGTAAATTTCGCCCCGCCGCAGCGAAAAGGCTCCCCTCCCAGGGGAGCTGGCGCGAAGCGCCTGAGAGGTTGCTGCAAATTTGCAGCCGCTGTATGTCTCCGACGGCCCCTTCTTTTCCGTCTTGCCGGAAAAGAAGGGG
>DHKK01000016.1:0-240 GCA_002404795.1 Clostridiales bacterium UBA4696 | reverse complement strand
AAAGGGGCGCTGGGTTACGATTTGGTGCGTTCTGCCTCTGATTTTAGGCAGGAGCCAATATTTCAGGCATCGTTCCACTCGGAAGTCACCTTACGGGCGTCTGACTACGCGCCGCCTGATACGGGGGTATCAAGTTTGATACTAGTTGCCGTAGAACGACTGCCATCAATAGAAGGTGCAGTGGAAACTTTGATAGGTTTTTCCTTCTTGCGGGGAAGTAACCTCTCCGCCTCGCTTTGC